>CAKVBA010000041.1 GCA_934725305.1 uncultured Parabacteroides sp.
GATGAGTTTAATCGGGAAAATACGGGAACGTCTGCCGGTTAACTCAGATTGAAGGAATTAAATGACTATCCCTATTTAATACCCCCTGTCCCGTCCAGGAAGTTCAGATAAGCCTTCTGGCCTGCCGATACGCTTACAGCTTCAGGATCACCTCCGTTCTTCCGGTATTCTATTTTATTGTTCAGGACAATAAACTCACTGCGCCACCAGTCGGTAGACGGCAACTTAACACACATACGCAATGTGCCATCGGCAACAAAAGCAGGTGAAACAAATTCACCTTCCCCGGAAGGTACCGTAAATTTACGGGCTTCATCAAATGTATCCCAACCGCCGGATGGATCACCGGTCACATAGACATCGGGAGTAAGGAAATCAAGCGTATAAACCAGATTCTTTCCATCTACAACAGTTGTCACTACCAAAATATACCAGCCGGCATTTTTAACACCGATATTCTCTCCGCCACTACCATCATCCATACCGGAGACTCCGGCTAAAGAGGCCGATGCAGCCGGAACAAGACCTTCGGAATAAGCGACCTGATTGCCGTCCCACAAAGGCTGCGCATTGAACTTCATTACGTTATTACCGCCAAAATACTGCATGGACCAGAATTTACCCGGAGTATCCGTTACCGGGATCATTTCTACCCATTTACTCCAACTGCTTCCGGAGGCAAAATCACCTACCAGGTATATCTGTCCCGGCAAAGTGACAGGAGGTTCCACATTATATCCCAATACTTTCGGAAGTTCGATAACATTGGACGTGATTTGTCCTGCTCCATTATTCGTAAGGGAAGCGTTCAGACGAATATAAACCGGCATGGGTGTCTCCGGCAATTCGGCATTATCGTTCGAAGCCTTCCACAAATCCAGCAAAGCCATGGCAAAGTCAACGGCGTCTATATTCAGTTTAGGCAGTGGGTAAGCCGGGGATAAGGTGGCATAATTTGCTTTTGTACCGGCTGCCTCATCGGCCTCCTTAAAAGTTTCTTCCAGAGAGAGCTGTACTTTATAGGTGGTAGAAGCCACGTATCCGTAATTAGGTTGCGTACAGGTCAGTTCAATGGAAGAAAGATTCTTCAGATCATATACTTCATTTGCCTGTGTCGGTGTATTCAGGTTGAACTCAGTTGGTTTCTGAAAAACCGGATTATCGTCTCTGTCTTCTCCGCAACCGGCCCAGAATAATGAACCGGCTAAAAGGAGCATATATATATTCAGTTTCTTCATTTGTTTACAGATTTGGAAGTTATTATTTTAATGATTCATATCCCGGGTTTTGCACCAGGTTCGGATTGGCTGTCAGGTCACGGTCGCTGATCGGATAGATATTGAAACGACTGTCGATATTTGCAACGCCTTCCAATGTACCCCCTTTATATGCCCAGGCATAATCCTTGGTGAATTTTCCGAAACGTATGAGGTCGGAACGACGCTGTCCTTCCCAATATAATTCGCGGGCACGTTCATCGAGAATAAAATCAAGAGACAGGTCAGAGGCTGTAATATTGGCACTCTTATCACCGTTAGCACGTTCACGCAGTTGGTTTACATACTCAACGGCCTGTTCCTTATTGGTTCCGGCAGCATTGCGTACGGCACATTCCGCATAAATCAGATAGATGTCTGCCAGACGGAACAACGGGAAGTCGGTGTTCGGATCGGGTGTCGGAGTTACCGCTGCGCCGTCCCAGCCCAGGTTCGTAAATTTATGGCACAGATAACCGGTGTTCCAGTCCTGCATTTTCGATTCCGGAGTACGTGTTCCGGCACCATCATAGAAAGCATAGCGTTTATCTTTCTTAACCAGGCTACCGTGGCTGTCGGTTCCCGCATCCGGACTTTCGTTGAAGAATCCGATCATCTGCGGTGTCGGCTTCAGGCAAGTCCACGAAGAAGACATTCCAAACCAGGTCTGGTCCATATCACCACCATAGGCAGCGGCTGTCAGCATAATTGTACTGCCATAGCTTTTTGCATTGACATTATCGAAAGGGATCGCGTAGATGATTTCATTCTTATGCATACCCGTCAGATGGTTTTCACCACAGAAGAGGTTGGCATAATTATCTTCCAGGCCGAACCCGGCGTCAATCACTTTCTGGGCATATACAGCAGCCTTGTCATACATCGGTTTGCCTATATAAACTTCTGCATTCAGATACATTTTGGCAAGAAGCGTGTTAATGACCGGTCTGGTTACACGACCGTACGTTGCCATAGAAGGCGTTTCGTCCAGATTACCGTTTTCGGAAAGATCGATCAATTCGGCTACAATTTTGTCAAACAATGCCTCCGCCCCTATCTGTGACGGTTTCCACGACTTATCGTCTGTCGGGCTGTCATCCCAAACAACACCCGGATTGCGATAAAGGTCGATCAGGTAATAATAATTCATTGCCCGGAGTCCGCGCACCTGGTCACGATATTTCTGAATATCCGGAATGTTGCTATCTGCCGCATAAACGTCCAGGAATTCCTTGCAGTAACGAACATTCAGCATGGCACGCTGGTAGAATGAATAAGCATAAGGCAATGTATAATCCCAGTTCAGCTGGCATAACTCCACAATACCTTCGTCCGCCCAGTTCCAGATCGCTTCATCGGAAGGGAACAACTGCAAGGAGAGCAATCCGCGGAGAAAAACCAGCGAACCCTGGTCGCTTCCCTGCAAGTCCGGTTCGACATTAGTATCGGAAGAGTTTCCCGACAAGCCGAAACCGGAATAGATTTTAGCCAGGAAGGACTGACAGTCGGCTTCATTATGGATAGAACTGCTGGATTTATCCAGTATCGGTTCCTGATCGAGGTCGCCCAGACAGGATGTAGCCCAAACACAACATAAAGAGGCAAAGCCCAATGATATATATTTTTTCAGTTTCATGATAGATGCATTTTAGAAATTGATGTTAACACCGAATAATACTGTTATCGGACGCGGATATACATTGTTATCCATACCGTCGTTCACTTCAGGATCAAGACCGTCATACTTGGTTATGATGATCGGGTTCTGCACGGTTGCATAAAAGCGAGCATTCCAGCTACTTTTGATAAACTTATCTACATTATATCCCAATGTAATATTGTCGATCTTCAGGAACGAAGCATTCTGGATATAGTAATCCGACAAACGCTGGCGTGACTGGAATCCGGTTTTCAAAGCTGATGTAGGTTTATTACTCAACGCATTGTTCCCAAACAATTCGTTGACGCCCAATGCAGCATTGGCGGCCGTCGAGTTGAAATTGTAATTGCCCAGGCTGACACGTCCGTTGAAGCCTAAATCCCACTGCTTATACGTGAATTTGGAGTTGAAGCCCATCAACACGTCTGCGGTCGGTTTCTTATAACGATAGAGGTCGTTGTCGGTAATTACACCGTCGCCGTTACGGTCCACATACTCACCTTCGATCGGGTTTCCGTTGGCATCATACACTTGCTGGAAAACATAGAATGTACCCGGAGCATAACCAACGCTATGGATCTTCAGACGCAAACCGCCGTCACCACCTGTCGATTCGAAACGTTTACCCGGTGAGTCGGAATTATCGTTATAAGTCAGTTCCGTAATCTTTGTCTTATTGTAAGCGATATTGAAACCCAGGTCCCAACTAAAGTCACGGCTTACTATCGGACGGGTATTGATAGAAAACTCAACCCCTTTGTTTTCGAGCGAACCGATATTCGAAACAACATATTCGGCAAAGTCGGTTCCGGCCGGCACATTCACTTCCGCATTGATAAGGTCTTTTGTCTTACGGATATAACCATCCAAAGAACCGGTAATACGACCGTTCAGGAATCCGTAATCGATACCGACATTATAGGTAGTCGTTGTTTCCCATTTCAGATTCGGGTTGGCAGCTGTCGGTGCCAATACATTTATCCAGGTCACATTTCCGGCAGCATCATAAACAGGATACATGGCTCCCCCTTTTCCTTCCCGGTAAAATGAAAGATACGGATAATCGCCCTGGTTAATATCCTGCTGCCCGGTAACACCCCAGCCTAAACGTAACTTCAATTCATCCAGGCTACTAAAATCTTTCATAAAGCCTTCTTCATTCATCTTCCATCCCAGAGCCAGCGAAGGGAAGAGTCCCCAGCGTTTATCTTTGGCAAAACGGGAAGAGGCATCATCACGCAAGGTGAAAGTCAACAGATATTTATCCATCAATGAGTAATTCATACGTCCATAGAAAGAGGCCAGTACATATTGGGTATCTGTTTTCTTATATTCGTTGCTTACGGTCGTATTCTGTCCGAACGTTTCCGGCTTGCGCGACAAATAATAAGTCACATTATCCGTCTGCGTCTGGTAACTCTGATAAGAATAACCTGCCATGATGTCGAAGCGGCTGGCTACCGACGGTAGTTCTTTGGAATACTGTGCGTAAAAATCAAACAGTTTGTTTTTATGTGTACTATTATAGATACGGTTACTTCCGGTTGCGTCATCATCCGGCTGATAAGAACCGGGAGCATTCGGGTCTACATATTTCTTTCCTTCCACAGATGTATAATCGATACCCATATTCATATTAAAGCGTAAATCCGGCAAGAAGTGCAGTTTGTAATCGAACTGCGCATTTCCGATAAACGACTTGGCTGTCGAACGGTCATCGACCATTTCCAACATAGAAACAGGGTTGACTCCGGCTGAGGTCGCTCTGGTACCGTCCGGTGTGTAATCGCCGGTCCAGGTAAAATAACCTCCGTATTTACTGCCGTTTGTAACCGGCTTGGTCGGGTCGAAGCTAACCGCGCTTCCCAAAGCACCCGTATCGGCAAAACGGTTTTTGATATAAACGCCTTTACCATTCAGGTTTACATTCAGGTGGTCCTGAAAGAAGGAAGGAGTCAATGAAACGCTTCCGGTATATCGCTGGAAATTAGATGTTTTCAGAATACCGTTCTGATCGGTATAACCGAAAGAGACACGGTAAGGCATAAATTCTTTGACAGAGCCGTAAGCACTGATATTATGGTCGGTCGAAATTGCCGTACGCAACACTTCATCCTGCCAGTCTGTACTGACATTCGGGAAGAGATTCAACGCATTCAACATACCCTCCGTCGTGTTCGGAGCATTTGTGATATAATCACGGTATTCATCCCCGCTCATTACATCTACTTTATTACGTTTCGTGCTGACAGACACATTACCGCTGTAATTGATCTTCACACTGCCGCTCTTTCCTTTTTTCGTTGTAATGATGATAACACCATTCGAGGCACGAGAACCGTAGATTGCAGTAGCCGATGCATCTTTCAGGACTGTAAAAGACTCGATATCAGAAGGGTTTATCGTACTCAGCGGATTGCTTAACCCGTCTGGGGCACTGTTACCCATAATCACACCGTCGATAACCACCAACGGATCGTTTTTAGCAGACAAGGAAGAACCGCCACGGATACGGATCGAAGAAGAGGAACCCGGCTGTCCGGTTGAAGAGGCAACGGATACACCGGCCACTTTACCCATCAACATATCTTGGGGACTGACCTGCAAGCCACGGTTCTTTTCATCCGGCTTGATGGCGATAACAGAACCGGTAGCATCATTCTTCTTAACCGTACCATATCCAATAACGACAACATTCTCCAACATCTGGGAATCTTCTGCCAGAATAATATTCATATCAGAAGCAGCAGGCAATTCCTGCATCTTATATCCGATAAATGAAACAGAGATAATATCGCCTTTAGAGGCAGACAACAGAAACTTACCGTCTATATCGGTAACTGTCCCGTTCGTTGTCCCCTTTATAATAACATTCGCCCCGATAACCGGTTCTCCTGTAGGATCTTTCACAACTCCGGTCACTGTCATTTGCTGGGCAAAAACAGAAACGGACATACACAAGCCTGTGATCAACATCAACAGTGCTTTAAACCTTAAACATTTCATGTGCTTAAATTTAAGTTCTTTACAAGTTTACTTAATAACCTTAACAATCCTTTTACCTTATAGATTTTTTAACCCTTTTATTTCTTTCGGGTCGCTCACTTCCTGAATGCTGATAGCAAAACCTCCTCCGCTGGCAGCCTTCAAATTCAATTTGCTTTTGCTTGTCAACACACCTTTCTTTATAGTATATGCCTGCGGATTATTTTTCCAGTCGGCATCTTTTGCATCGGCGTATATTACTGCCACATATTTCTTTCCCGGATCGAGGAAGTCGAAAGACAGGCGGGATTCATGCCCGTTCTCATCGGCCGTACAGCCAACGAACCAATTACCTGTTCCTTTTGCTTTGCGGGCAATCGTGATATAATCGCCCGGTTCTGCTTCCAGATAGAGAGATTTGTCCCAATCGAGAGCGACATCTTTAATAAACTGGAAGGCATCAGCATACTGTTCGTAATGTTCGGGAACATCGGCTGCCATCTGGAGCGGACTGTACATCGTTACATAAAGTGCCAGCTGACGTGCCAATGTAGAACGAACCTGTGAAGTGTTCGACGGATTCATCGCGCTGCAATGTGTTTCGAAGATACCCGGCGTATAATCCATCGGACCACCGATCAGACGAGTGAAAGGAAGAATCGTTGTATGATCCACGTTATTACCTCCAAATGATTCATATTCTGTTCCGCGAGCCGATTCGTTACCAATCAGGTTCGGATATGTACGACACAAGCCGGTCGGGCGTGTTGCTTCATGAGCGTTTACCATGATCTTGTAATCGGCTGCTTTCTTCACGGCATACAGATAATGGTTACACATCCACTGTCCATAATGATGTTCGCCACGGGGAATGATATCGCCTACATAACCGCTCTTCACACTGGTATAGCCATTGTCTACCATAAACTGATACGCTTTATCCATGTGGCGTTCGTAGTTACGAACCGAACTGGATGTTTCATGGTGCATCATCATCTTTATTCCTTTGCTTGCTGCATAACGATGGATTTCCTGTACGTCGAAATCAGGATACGGAGTGACAAAGTCGAATACATAGTCCTTGCTCTTCCCGAACCAGTCTTCCCAACCTTCGTTCCAACCTTCCACCAGGACGGCATCAAAACCGTTGGCTGCCGCAAAGTCGATATAGCGTTTCACATTTACTGTATTAGCAGAATGGCGGCCGTTTGGCTTAGCCTTCGAATAATCAGTCTCACCTAATTTCACACTATTAAATTCGTCGGTATAAGCCCATGTAGCTTTATTGGTGATCATATCCCACCATACACCGACATATTTCGTCGGCTTGATCCAGGATACATCATCCAACTTACAGGGTTCGTTCAAGTTTAGTGTGATGCGTGAAGCCAGGATATTACGGGCGTCATCGCTTACGATAACCGTTCTCCACGGTGACTGGCAAGGTGTCTGCATATATCCTTTATCGCCTTTTGCATCGGGCGTCAACCAGGACTCGAAAGTCATCGTTTTATCATCCAGATTCAGATGCATACAGGAATAGTCTACCAAAGCTGCTTCATGCAGATTGATATATAATCCATTATCCGATTTCATCATTAACGGAGTCTGTACACCGGTCTGCGAAAAAGGTGTTTGTGATGAGTTGGGAGTAACAGCCTCTTTCATCAAACCGCGGATCTCGCTCAGGCGGGAGGTCATGGTGCTGTATTCCTGTGTGTCGTAATCGCCTGGTAACCAGAATGTTTTATGGTCACCTGCCATAGCGAACTGCGACTTTTCTTCCTTGATCACGAAGTAGTTCAACTCTTTCTGTTGCGGGAATTCATAACGGAAACCCAATCCGTCATTGAACAGGCGGAAGCGAACTACGATAGAACGGTCGTTGGATGGCTGTTCCAAAGTGACTGCCAGTTCGTTGTAGTTATTACGGATTTCTTTTTCCTCGCCCCAGACCGGTTGCCAGGTTTCATTGAAGCTGGAAGTACGGGTACCTTTAATCCGGAAACCGTCATACAGATTCGTTTTCTTATCCAGTGCATCCACGTCCTTGCGTTGCTTGAACTCAAAGTCGACGGCGGCATCTGCATCTTCTTTCTTCAATTCCAGTCCCAAGTGGCTGGGTTTGATCACTTCTTTTTGTTTATAACTCAAGTCATAAACCGGTGCGCCCTTTTCATCCAACCGGAAGTTCATTTCCAGGTTTCCGTCAGGCGACAACAATTGCTGTGCATAGCTGATCGTGCTGCATCCGAGCAGGGTGATCCATATTAATACTTTACTTCTCATGGTGTTATTATATAATTTAATTAACTTTTCCAAATTCAAGGATCAACACGTCTTTACCTTTCAATAATAAAGAGGTCTGCAAATCGATCTGCCGATCGTTCAACAAGTCGTAAGCCCAGCGGGCGGGAAGAACTTCCTGATAAGGAGCCAGGTCGACCGTCCGGTCGGCATCAGAGCCGTTCAGGAAAACAACAACGGAATGATTTCCGTACTTACGTTCGTAAACGTACACCTCGTTCTGCGTAATAAAATGTTTGAACGAGCCTTTGGCTATCGCATCATTGCCTTTTCGCCAGTTGAGTAGCTTATTTATATATGTATAGGCTTCGTTCTGCTGAGGGGTGCGACCGGCCGGAGTAAATGCGTTTTGCTTGTCACCTGTCCATCCGCCGGGGAAGTCACGGCGCAGAACACCATCGCCTTCGGCTTTATCGGCAGCCATCAGTATTTCTGTGCCATAATAGATCTGCGGGATACCACGAACGGTCAGCAGAAAAGCTAAAGCCTGTTTGTAACGGTTCAGGTTGCCTGTGGGTGGTACTTTGTAGAAACGGGATGTATCGTGGTTGTCAAGGAATACCAACAGATTCATCGGGTCGGCATACACAATATCCTGTGTCAGGTAATCGTAGATACGTGCCAGTCCCCTATCCCAGCTGTTTGTCTCTTCATCGAATGCCGACGACATGATATTCATCAAAGGAAAATCCATTACCGAAGGTAGGTAAGAGTTTCGGGGATAAGCCACCTTACTATCTTTCTGCCAAAAAGAGACACCTACATTATTTCCAATCCACGTCTCTCCTACGATATTGAAATCAGGATATTCAGCATTGACAGCCCTGCACCAGCGTGCCATCATATCGAAATCGGCATACGGATGCGTATCTTGGCGGATACCGTTGATCCCGGCATATTCAATCCACCAGATACTGTTCTGGATCAGGTAAGAAGCCACATGCCGGTTGCGTTGATTCAGGTCGGGCATCAACTGGGTAAACCAGCCGTCTATATTTTTCACTTTGTCGTAATCAGAACGGTAGGTGTCGGCCTGCGGCATCGTCTGGTAACCGGTCTGCACGAAATTATCCTGGAAGTTGAACCAGTTATCAGACGGTTTATCGGTAAAGAAGAAATGTTCGCTTCCGCAGTGGTTAAAGATCATATCCATTACGATCTTCAAACCTTTATCATGGGCGGCACTAACCAGTTGGCGAAACTCTTCATTATCACCGAAGCGAGGATCGACTTCATAATAATCCGTAATGGCATACCCGTGATAGGAACCTTCGGCCATATCGTTCTTCAGGATAGGATTCAGCCAGATAGCGGTAACGCCCAGGTCAGATAAATAATCCAGATGATCGGCTATCCCTTTCAGGTCTCCTCCGTGGCGGGCATACATATCCGTACGATCCACTTTCGACTCGCGCATTCCCGGAACGACATCATTCTTCGGGTTACCGCTAGCGAAACGATCGGGCATGATCAGGTATAAAACGTCTGAAGCATGGAAGCCTTCCCGGGCAGACGAGTCCTTTTCGCGTTCTTTTATCTGATAAGGGATGATTGTTTGTTCCCCGTTCTTTGTCAGTTGAATGTCGAATTGCTGCGGAGCAGTTTCCGACAGATCCAGATAAAGCAGTAAGTAATTCGGATTTTGTAGTTTCACGATCTCTTTCACGCGAATATCGGAAGCTGTTATCAATATACTATCGGTTGCGATATCCGTACCATATAATAGGATTTGCAGTTCGGGATTCTTCATACCCGACCACCAGAAAGCAGGTTCCACTTTCTGTATTTTTACGCCTGACAAAACAGGCAGGCAAAAGCCAAGACATAATACAAAGGTTACAATTATCTTTTTCATGAAATGATTTGTTGGTGAACGATGCAAATGTAGCGGTAAGGACTACCGGGAAAACGCTTTAGAAAAAAAATCAAAACTCATAAAACATCTTTTCATCTGTAATACAAGACTATAGCATATTTCAACCAGGCAAAAAAATCAAAACGTATTAGAAGGTATTTCAAATGTATTTCACTATCTTTGCGCTAGATGAATCAAATCAACAACATGAAAAACACGATATATTCTCTTTTTCTACTCCTTTTGTCGATATTGCCGGCACATGCATCCGGCGATGAGCCGACGATCAAATCCCTGCTCAAAGAGTTGGATCGTACCATCGCTATGAAAGCCGACTTTCACAAACAGCGGGAACACGAGATAGACAGTATCCGGAAACTGGCACATACCACTTCTTCGCCAGAGGAAAAATATCACCTGTACAGTTCCCTGTACGGAATCTACCTACATTACCAGGCCGACTCAGCTTTGCATTATCTGGAAAAAAGGAAAGCACTCCTTCCGTCCCTCCAAAATCCACAGTACGAGAACGATTTATGGATCGCAAGAGCCGAAGTACTGGGAATCATGGGACTTTACAATGAGGTGGCCGCACAACTGGAACAGGTTCGCCGGGATCAATTAGACAACCAGACCCTGCTTTACTATTATTATACCTGTCGTACTTACTACGGTTGGATAGCAGACTACACCCGTACCGACGAACGGCACAAGTATATCGAGAAAACGAATGCCTACCGCGACTCCATCTTATCCCTCACACCCAATCAGCTCGACCACAGTGTGGTACTGGCCGACAAAATGATCGTAGACGGACAAGCGGATAAAGCAATCGAACTGATAAATAAAGAGTTGGAAGGTTTGGACAACCAGGAATCACTAGTCTATCTGTTATATAACCTGTCGCAGGCTTATGCCCAAAAAGGCGACACCGAAAAACAAATCTATTACCTGGCCCAAACCGCCATAGCCGACCTGAAAGAAGCTAAACGTGAATATATATCCCTGCAAAAACTGGCCTTGCTGATGTTTGAAAAGGGAGATATCGAACGGGCCTACAAATACCTGAGTTGCTCGATGGAAGATGCCGTTGCCTGTAATGCCCGTCTCCGTTCAGTAGAAGTAACAGAGTTTTTCCCGATCGTGGATAAAGTGTATAAACTGAAAATCGAGAAAGAGAAACAGATATCGCGCACGTTACTGATTAGTGTGAGCTTTTTATCTTTCTTATTATTGGTAACGATCATCTACCTGTACCGGCAGATGAAGAAACTGTCCCTTATGCAAAAAGCAGTCAGTGCCTCCAATGAGCAGTTACAGGAAATCAATAAAGAGTTGAGCCAGGCCAGTAAAATAAAGGAAGAGTACATTGCCCTTTACCTGAACCAATGTGTCATTTATCTGGATAAACTGGATACTTACCGCCGTTCTTTAGCAAAGCTGGCTATGGCCTCCAAACTGGACGACTTATTCAAAACAATCAAGTCCGAGCAATTCATACGGGATGAACGGAAGAACTTCTACAATGAGTTCGATAAATCGTTCCTGAAGCTATTCCCCCATTTCATCAAATCGTTTAACGCCCTGATGACGGAAGAAGGAAAACTAAGCCCTAAATCCGGTGAAATATTATCCACCGAGTTACGCATCTTCGCCCTGATCCGCCTGGGAATCAGCGACAGCAGCAATATCGCCCATTTCCTGGGTTATTCGCTGGCTACCGTTTATTCGTACCGCAGCAAAGTGAGAAGCAAAGCGCTCGACAAAGAAAAGTTTGAAGAAGAAGTTGCCTCCCTTTAATCTTTCATACAGATTATAAATTCGTTACACCCGTTGGCGGAATTAAATTAGACAGTATTTCAGAAGGTCTATAGACTTTTCGGAATTAGTCTATAGACTTTTTTGAAATTGGGTAGGCACTCCGTTTCCGGAATTGCAATCTGCTCAAAACAAGTACCAACAAGAATGCCGATACCGAGAATTTCCAATCCCCGTTTCATGGCAGAAGCGCATCCCGACCAGAACTTACCGATATAAGGAGTCTTCTTTCCCGACTTTGAAATGTAGCTTGCATCGATGGCAATGGCTTTTCTAGCACTTTCACCAAACCTCTGTCGCATAAGGAAGAGGTTGAACTGCATCCGGTCAAATTCACGTTCAAACAACTGCCGGAAGCGTTGTTCCGAGCTGTCTGAGTAACGCCCCATTTGGGTAAAATTAATCTTTCTTGGCAGTACCATATACAAAATCATGAGTTGGATGAATACTGTTTTAAAACTTTTACGTAACTTCGCAGAACAACTATTCAAAGCATCGGTTACGATTTCCTCATATTTTGTATAGTAACGATATGATAACTCAATATGGAAGAGAGAAAAGACATCAATAGGTTGAAAGTGGTTCTTGCCGAACAGAAACATACGAATAAATGGTTAGCTGAAAAATTAGGTAAAGACCAGATAACGGTTTAAATGGTGTATTAATACATCGCAACCATCACTGGAAATGTTACTTAAAATAGCCGAAACATTGGAGATTAGATGTTAAGGATTTATTATGGTCTCAAAAAAAGAATTGAAATAAAACATGGAGCAGCCCAAACTGATAAACAACATCAATGAGCGTGGCAACGAAGTTTATAACATGGTCAATGTGTTGCCTTCTCCCACTGCCGATGCCTATCTCAATACTTTCAATGAGCAATGGGAAAACGACGAAAAGTTTTCTGATGTGATCGACCGTGTTCTTGAATATATCGAAACGTTCTTTCGGAACTTGATTCTGAATGAGCTGAATGAGTTGAAAAACCGAACTATGCTGGTAGAGGAACCCTCTCAGCAAAACACTCAAGGTGCAAACTCCGATTATGAGATTGCACCAAAGTGCAAATTTTGCACTTTGAATTGCACTTTGGAAGAGTTGGCTGTGCTCCGCTTCTTACAAGAACAGCCTAAAGCCACACAAAAAGAAATTGCCGCACATATAGGCAAATCCGAGAGAACAGTAAAGACCATTACCGTCAATTTGACCGAGAAGGGCATCATTGAACACAAGAACGGCAAAAGAAACGGCTATTGGGAAATAACAACAAATGAGTTTGATAATAAATAGAAAATAATATATGGAAATAAAGAAACTTGACCATCTTAACCTCAATTCAATGGATGGCGCACAGCTCAATATGGATGCGCTCTATCGCATCGCCCCTTCGGTTTTTACCGAGGCACTCGACCCCAAGACGGGCAAAACAGCCCGAAAGGTGGATTTCGAGGCGTTACGCCAGCTGCTTGGCGATAATGCAGTGGATGGCGATGGCGAAAGCTATCAGTTTACGTGGGTGGGCAAGAATGCTGCCAAAGCAGAGGCGGCTCGTTCCATCAACAAGACTTTGCGCCCCGTGCCCGAAGATTCGGTGAACTGGGACAATACGAAGAACCTCTATATCGAAGGGGATAACCTCGAAGTGTTGAAACTTCTTCAGCGTTCCTACCTCGGCAAGGTGAAGATGATTTATATCGACCCACCCTACAACACCGGCAACGACTTTGTGTATGACGACGACTTTACCCGCACCGCTGCCGAAGAGGACTTGGAAGCTGGCAACATCGATGAACTTGGCAATCGCTATCGCAAGAATACCGACAGTAATGGTAAATTCCATTCCGACTGGTGCTCGATGATTTATCCCCGACTGATGGTGGCTCGTTCTCTGCTCACGGAGGATGGGGTTATCTTTATTTCAATTGATGATAATGAAGTCAATAATCTCCACAAAATATGTGATGAAATATTTGGTTATAGTAATCGGATAAATACTATATGTATAAATATGAATAGTCTTTCTGGTGTCAAAATGACTCATGTGATAAAAGGAAAAAGATTTCCTGCACAGAAAGAGTATCTGTTGATATATAAAAAAGGTGGAGTTCAACCAATTTTGTCTATCGAGAAGAAGCCAAAGGATAAATGGGATAAAGAGTATAACATGATTATTCCTGAATTATCAGACAATCAATTCGAATCTTTTTCAGAAATGACTGATAAAAAAATGAATAGTATTCTTCGACAAATGCATTTGTCTTCTTTGGCAGATTATGCAAAAACAAATAACATTGAGCTTTCGGATGAATGGAAATTCATAAACTCATATAGAATATTTGGAACTAAGTCGAACCGTTCTTTAGCCAAGAAGGTAGCAAACCAAGTTTTTGATCAACAAATATTAGGATATACAAATACAGATGGCAACAAGCGCTTCTTCAGAACTGATTATAACAAAAGCACTAAGGATCCTCGAATTGAATTAGTGCAGGCTAAGTCAACTCTTGAGGTTTTTATAAGTGATAATTGGATAGATATATCAAATGATGGAGGAGTCGCTCAAGAAGGGGGTGTTATCTACCCAAATGGCAAGAAACCATTAGAGCTTATCAATAGAATAATTAAAACATCAAATTCTAAAGATGCTATTGTTCTTGATTTCTTTTCAGGGTCAGCAACAACAGCACATTCTGTTTTCATACAGAATATTATAGACGGAGGAAAAAGACGTTTTATAATGGTTCAATTACCAGAGAACCTTGATGAAACTCTACAAAGAGCAAATGGTGATGATAAAGATGATGTACAGAGTCTGATAGATTTCTGTGATAGTATCAATATACCTCATAATATTTGTGAATTAGGCAAAGAACGTATCCGCCGTGCCGGAAAGAAGATTAAGGAAGAATCTCCTTTAACCACGCAAGACCTCGATACCGGTTTCCGTGTGTTCCGCTTGGATGAAAGCAATTACGAAGAGGTGTCCATTTCACCCAAGGATTACCAGCAAGACCAGCTCCAGCTGTTTGCAGATAACATCAAGCAAGACCGTACAGATTTGGACTTGCTTTTTGGAGCCATGCTTGCCTGGGGCGTAACGCTCGACCTGCCCATGACCAAGGAGACGGTGGACGGCTGCACCATCTACACCGTGAACAATGGTGGCCTTGTGGCTTGTTTTACTGAGGGTATTACCGACAAGGTGATGGCGGCTATGGCCGGCAAGACACCGCTGCGCGTGCTCTTCCGCGACTCCTGCTTTGCCCAAGATTCCCAAAAGATAAACATCTACGAGCAGTTCAAGCAACTGATGGACTGGACGGATGATGAAGCCTTCAAAAATATAAAAGTAATCTAAAAACACGTTCAAAGGTATACCCGGTATAGCTTTAGACGTAAAAAATAGAGAAATCATGAATGAGAACAACAATATATTGCCGAAACAAAAAGACGAAGAGCAACTGTTTACGCAAATCAAGCAGATGTTGGATAATGCACGTAAGCATATAGCCCATACCGTCAACACCACCACCATAGAAGCGTATTGGCAAGTGGGTAAATATATAGTGGAGTATGAGCAATCGGGAAATTTAAAAGCGGAATATGGTAAGGGTATTATTGATAGGCTTTCCAAACGCCTTACAACAGAATATGGAGGTGGATTTTCCACTACTAATATTCGTTATATGAGACAGTTTTATTTGTATTTTCCAATTCGCCACACAGTGTGTGATAAATTAAGTTGGTCTCATTACAGGCATCTCTTTCGTGTTGAAAACGAGACAGCGCGTAACTATTATCTATCTGAATGTGTGGCAGAAAATTGGAGTGTACGACAGCTTCAGCGACAAATCAACACCATGTTCTATGAGCGTATGCTCGCCAGTCGGGATAAGGACAAAGTAAAAGAAGAGATAGCTGTTTCTGCTCCAAAGACCTTGACTCCGCAT
The DNA here is from genome assembly GCA_934725305.1 of uncultured Parabacteroides sp. Taxonomy (GTDB): domain Bacteria; phylum Bacteroidota; class Bacteroidia; order Bacteroidales; family Tannerellaceae; genus Parabacteroides. The sequence goes on from CAKVBA010000041.1 coordinate 15,835, forward strand.
GAGATTATACATGACCCCTTCATTTTGGAATTTTTGGGTATCAAACAAGGAGAACATTTCCTTGAAGGCGATTTGGAGCAAATGCTTATTAGTAAGTTGCAGCACTTCTTATTGGAGCTGGGACGCGGATATAGTTTTGTGGCTCGCCAAAAGCGTATTACATTAGATGGGCAACACTTCTATATAGACCTTGTGTTTTATAATATTTTGGCACGGTGTTACGTGTTGATTGATTTGAAAATCGATACGCTTACTCATCAAGACTTGGGGCAAATGCAGATGTATGTGAACTATTATACACGTGAACTGATGAATCCCGGAGACAATCCTCCGGTGGGAATCGTGCTCTGTGCCGAAAAGAACAATGTTGTGGTGAAATACACATTACCCGAAGATGAAAAACAGATTTTTGCGGCTCAGTACATGACTTATTTACCTACGCAAGAGGAATTAAAACAACTGCTTTATGGCGACAATGAAAATCAAATATAAACATCAACGATTCCAGGCAGAAGCCGCCCGCTGTGTGACGGATGTCTTTCAGGGTCAGCCCAAGAGCGACGGGCTGAGCAACTTCCTTGTGGACCAAGGCGCCAAAAGCGTTTTTTTCAATGTGGAGGGGTTTGGCAACATCCCCATTGTGCTCGACCGTGAAAGTCTGTGCGAGAACATTCGCACCATACAGATGGCGCAAGGCTTGAAGCCTATCGAACATATACAAGGCGAGGGGCTAACCCTTACCGTGGAAATGGAGACCGGTACAGGTAAAACCTATACCTACATCAAGACCATGTATGAACTGAACCAACGCTACGGCTGGAGCAAGTTCATTATCGTGGTACCCAGTATTGCCATTCGCGAGGGTGTGTTCAAGAGCTTTGAAAGCATGGCTGAACACTTTGCCGGAGAGTATGGCAAACGTATGCAATACTTTATCTACAACTCCAAGCAACTCTCCAAGATTGACGGCTTTGCCCAGGACAACGGCATTCACGTGATGGTCATCAACACACAAGCCTTCAATGCCTCGATGAACGAAGAGAAGAACAAGGAAGGACGCAGCGGAGACGCTGCCGCCCGTATCATATTTTCCCGACGTGACGAGTTTGGCTCACGCCGTCCCATCGACATCCTTGCCAAGACTAATCCCATCATGATAATTGATGAGCCGCAGAGCGTGTTGGGTACGGATAGAGGAAATGCTACCCGAAAAGGTATTCAGCTATTCAACCCATTATTCAAGATTTTGTATAGTGCCACTCACCGCAAGGACGACATCTATAATATGGTATTCCGGTTGGATGCCATTGATGCCTACAACAAGCGATTGGTGAAGAAAGTGGAAGTGAGAAGTGTGCGTCAAGAGGGTTCTACAGCTACAAACGGTTATGTCTATTTAGACAAAATCATAATCAGTCAAGGCAATCCGCAAGCACGTATCGGCTTCGATATGAAAACCAACAGCGGTACTCGTCAGGTGATTCGCGTGGTGAACGAAGGCTTCAACTTGAAAGAACAAAGTGGAGGTCTGCACGAATACGAAGACAACTACATAGTAGAACGCATTGATGGACTGAACGGCACCATCCATTTCTTGAATGGAGTTACACTACAAGAGAATGAATCTGTAGGTAAAGTTAATGAAGAGCTGTTGCGCCGTATGCAGATACGCGAAACCATCAAGACGCATCTGGAACGTGAACGTCAGTTGTTCCCCAAACATATCAAGGTGCTCTCCCTGTTCTTCATCGACCACGTAGATAGCTACCGCATCTACAACAAAGAGGGAATAGATAAAGGACCATTTGCCGAGATGTTTGAGGAGGAATACCAACGAGCTTTGCAGGAGATGATGCCTACGTTTACCGATGGCGAATATATGCGTTTCTTGTCCGACCCCAAGAATGCGTGCGATAACATTCACGATGGCTATTTCTCCGTGGATAAAAAAGGAGTCAGCGTAGAATCAAAGAACAAGGAAGGTGAGAACGAAGAGCGTGGTTTCAATCTGATTATGAAGGACAAAGAACGCTTGCTGAGCCAAGAATGTCCGGTGCGCTTCATCTTCTCCCACTCTGCCTTGAAAGAGGGTTGGGACAATCCCAACGTGTTCCAGATTTGTACGCTGAAAGATACGGCCAACGAGATAAAGAAACGTCAGGAAGTGGGACGCGGTATGCGCCTTTGTGTCAATGCTAAAGGAGAACGTCAAGATGCCGATGTATTAGGCGATGCCGTATTCAACACCAACATTCTAACTGTAATAGCCAGCGAAAGCTATGATGACTTCGCCAAAAAGTTGCAGACCGAAATAGCCGAGGCTTGCGATACTCGTCCTGTAATTGTAACAGCCAATCTGTTTACCGATGCAATAGCGCAAACAGAAAACGGAACAACAATAAAAATCTCTACACAACAGGCAGTAGATATTCACGAAGAGCTGATAGCCCAAGGATATATCAAGAAGGGCAAACTCACTCAGAAGTATTTTGATGAAAAGAAGGATGGAACGCTTGATTTCGGCGAGGTAAACGAGCTAAAATCATTCATTGTCAAACAGCTGGATAAGGTATTCGATCCCGACAGTGTGAAACCTACCAACGGAAGGGAAAAGAAAGAGGCAAAGTTCAATGCCGACAACTTCCACAAGAAGGAGTGGCAGGAACTTTGGAAACGCATCAATACGCGTACTTATTATAATGTGAACTTCGAGACCTCTAAACTGATAAAAAACGCCATCGATGAACTGGACAAACATCTGAATGTAACAGAAATCCGCATCGTGGTGGAAAGCGGAGGAATGGAAGGCATCCGTGACCGTGAGGAATTGGAAGCCGGCACAGCTATGTCGGCAGCCAAAGTAAGAACTATCCATGTGAAGGAGGCTGTGGGAAGTGGTGTTACATACGACCTCATAGGCGAATTGGTGCAAGTTACCGGTTTGACACGAAGAACCATTGTAGCCATCCTGCAAGGAATCAAACCCACTACATTCCATCAATTCAAGCTCAACCCCGAAGAGTTTATCATCAAGTCCGGACGCATCATCAACGATTGTAAGGCCATCTCTTTGATACAGCACATCCGCTATGAGAAGCGAAACAACACATTTGATAGCGACATTTTTGAAGAAGCAACCCTTCGTGGTACATTAGGAAAGGACGCTATTGAAAGTGAAAAGTCTTTGTACGACCTTGTTGTAGTAGATAGCCAAGGTATTGAGCGTTCCTTTGCCGAATCATTGGAAAAAGAAGACGATGTGGTGGTTTACACCAAGCTGCCTGGCGGATTCTATATCAATACTCCTATGGGTAAATACAACCCCGACTGGGCAGTAGCATTCCGTGAAGGTAGCGTGAAACACGTTTACTTTGTGGCAGAAACCAAAGGCAACGACATAGAAGTATCTCAACTACGCAAGGCGGAAGAGGCTAAGATAGAATGTGCCCGTCGCCACTTTGCTGCCATCAGCACAGGCGAAGTGGTATATAGTGTGGTAAAGACATATCGCGATTTATATAATGCGGTAACGAAATAAAATAATCATCCATGTAGAGGAGCCACCCTCTACATGGCTAAACGCCTCACACTCATGGGCAGCAAAAGAACTGCCACAATGATGTCAGACCTGCAATTTTGTCACGTCAGAAACAAGAGAACTCCTTTTGGCATCTGTTTTGTAGAAAAAATTATGATTTAAAAAGCACATTGAAAAATATATAATTATAATAGACATGAGCAAACAAGGTAATATTGGAGTTACATCGGAAAACATCTTCCCGATTATCAAGAAATTCTTATACAGCGATCACGAAATATTCTTGCGCGAATTGGTTTCAAATGCTGTAGATGCTACCCAAAAATTGAAAACACTTTCATCTGTAGGTGAATTCAAAGGCGAATTAGGCGACTTGAAGGTCCGTGTCAAATTTGATGACAACACCATTACAATCTCCGACCGTGGTATCGGTATGACCGCCGAAGAGATTGACAAATATATCAATCAGATTGCCTTCTCAGGAGCCGAAGAGTTCGTAGAGAAATATAAGAATGATGCAGCTGCCATCATCGGCCACTTTGGCTTGGGCTTCTACTCTTCTTTCATGGTATCCAAAAAGGTAGAGATTGTCACCAAATCGTATAAAGAGGGTGCCGTTCCTATGAAATGGAGTTGCGATGGCACTCCCGAATACACTTTGGAAGAAACAACCAAAGACGACCGTGGTACGGATATCATCCTGTATATCGACGACGAAAACAAAGACTTCTTGAACAAAGAGAAGATCAACGGCCTGCTGACAAAGTATTGCCGCTTCTTGCCGGTTGAGATTGCTTTCGGTAAGAAACAGGAATGGAAAGAGGGCAAATATGTCGATACCGACGAAGACAACATCATCAACGACACCAAACCGGCTTGGGTGCGCAAACCGAGCGAGCTGAAAGAAGAGGATTATAAGAAGTTCTACAACGAACTCTATCCCATGAGCGAAGAGCCTCTGTTCTGGATACACTTGAATGTGGACTATCCGTTCAACCTGACCGGTATTCTCTACTTCCCACGTATCAAGAGCAATATCGACCTGAACCGCAACAAGATTCAGCTCTATTGCAACCAGGTGTTCGTGACAGACTCTGTTGAAGGCATCGTTCCCGAATTCCTTACATTGCTCCACGGCGTGCTCGACTCACCGGATATTCCGCTAAACGTCTCTCGTTCTTATCTGCAAAGCGACCAGAACGTAAAGAAGATCTCAAGCCATATCACCAAGAAAGTGGCCGACCGACTCGAAGAGATCTTCAAGACCGACCGCAAACAATTCGAAGAGAAATGGGATAGCCTGAAGCTATTTGTCCAGTATGGCATGCTGACGGACGAAAAGTTCTACGACCGCGCCATCAAGTTCGACTTGCTGAAGGATGTTGAAGACAAATATTTCACCATCGAAGAATACAAGACCTTGGTTAAGGATAGTCAGACCGACAAAGACGGCAACCTGATCTATCTATACACAACCAATAAAGACGAACAATATAGCTATATACAGACTGCCAAAGACAAGGGATATAGCGTTTTGGTGATGAACGGACAACTGGATGTGCACGCTATCGGACAATTGGAACAGAAGTTCGAGAAGACTCGTTTCGTGCGTGTGGATAGCGACACCGTTGACAACCTGATCCGTAAGGAAGATGCCAACCAGGTGAACCTGAGCGAAGAGCAGAAGAATGCCCTGCAAGAGCTCTTCAAGAGCCAGATGCCGAAGATTGAAAAGGCAGAGTTCTATGTAACGTTTGAAGCCATGGGTGCCGATGCCAACCCGGTGATGCTGACTCAGGGTGAATATATGCGCCGTATGCGTGAGATGTCGGCTATGCAACCCGGCATGTCGTTCTACGGAGAGATGCCCGACACATTCAACCTCGTCTTGAACACCGACCACGAACTGGTCAAGAACGTATTGGCAGACGAAGAGAAGGCTTGTGGCGAAAAGCTAAAACCAATCATGGGCGACATCAAGGGCTGGGAAACTCGTCAGGCCGACTTGCGCGACGCTCAGAATAGCAAGAAGCCGGAAGAGATTACCGAAGCCGAGAAAGAAGACATGACCAATACCAATCATAAGTTGGATGAGTTGCGCGAACAACGCAATCAGATTTGGGCCGAATATGCTTCTACCAACAAGATCATCAGCCAGCTGATCGACTTGGCTTTGCTGGGCAACGGCATGCTGAAGGGTGAAGCGCTGAGCCGCTTTATCAAGCGTAGCGTCCAGCTGATTGGATAATCCCAAACGGTCATTAGGTCATTTGGATTAAAGAGGCTGTATCAAACCAACCATTTTGATGCAGCCTCTTTTATTTTCCCCAAATCTATGCGCCTAAAAAGTGTTAAAACAAAACCACCCCGAAAAATATCCCTTACATTTGAACAAAAAAGAAAAAGAGAAGGTATGAAACGGATTATCATAGGCATCATGCTATGTCTGCTTGCCGGACAAGGTGTTTGGGGTCAGCGCGTAGGATTGGTGATGAGTGGCGGCGGAGCGAAAGGCGCAGCCCATATTGGTGTGATCAAAGCTCTGGAAGAAAACGGCATCCCCATCGACTATGTGGCCGGCACCTCCATCGGATCCATCATCGGCGGCCTGTATGCCATGGGCTACACGCCGGAAGAGATGCTCCAACTGATGCTCTCCGAAGAGTTCTCCTACTGGCAAACCGGCACCATCGAAGACAAGTATGCCTACTACTTCAAAGAGCCCTATCCCACTCCCGAATTTGCCCATTTTTCGATAGACATGTCCGACTCGCTACAGGTCAAGGCCAGCTTCTTGCCCCAAAGCCTGATCAACCCCATTCAGATGAATCAGGCCTTTATGGCTCTCTTCTCGCAAGCCACCGCCAAGGCCGGCTGGAACTTCGACAACCTCTTTGTCCCCTTCCGTTGTGTGGCTTCCGACATCTATAGCAAAAAGGCCGTCGTGTTCAAAAACGGCGACTTGGGCGATGCCGTGCGTGCCTCTATGAGCTTCCCCTTCGTCTTTTCCCCGATATGGAAAGATAGCATACCGCTCTTCGACGGCGGCATCTACGACAACTTCCCCGTCAAACCGATGGAAGAGGCCTTTCATCCCGACTTCATCTTCGGCTCAATCGTGGCAACCGGCGAAAACAAACCGTCAAACAATGCCTACAACCAACTGGAGTCGATGATCATGCAAAAGACGGAATATGAAATACCCGAAGAGAAGGGAATGACCATCCGGTTCAAGTTTCCCGACGTTTCTCTGCTCGACTTCCAAAAGGGCAAGGAGCTGATGGATATTGGTTACCAACGCACATTGATGATGATAGACTCCCTGAAGATGCGAATCCCCAGAACGGTGTCGCCCGAAGAGGTGCAGGCTCGCCGAGAAGCCTATCGCAAAAGTCTGCCTCCACTGGTCTTTCATAACATCTATATAACCGGTATCTCCGACACCCAGAAGAAGTATATCGAGGCCCAGCTGCACCGCGACATGAATCAAGACTTCTCCATAGAAGAGTTCAAGCGTGCCTACTTCAAGATACTCACCTATTCCAAGGTCAAAGAGATAATACCGCATGCGGTCTATAATAGGAAAGAGAAGAAGTTCGACCTACATCTACAGGTGAAGATGAAAGACGAGGTGACAATCTCCTTTGGCGGAAACGTCTCCTCTCATCAGGCCAACCAGCTCTTCCTGGGACTGGGCTACCAGCATCTGGGCCGGGTGGCGTCGGACTTCAACGCCAACTTTCAGGTGGGCAACTCGTTTAGCGGAGTGATGTTCAACACACGCACCTATCTGCAGACACATATTCCCACCTATCTGAGTCTGCTGGGTGTCTATTCAGACAAGAAATATTCCGAAAGCCAATCACTCTTCTACGAAGATGTGGTTCCGGCCATCCTGAAGCAAAAAGAGCTATTCGCCAAGATGAAGCTGGGCTTTCCCTTCCTGAATAGTGCACGTGCCGAGATTGGCTTTGGCTATGGTGCACTGAACGACCGCTATCTACAGACCTCCAACATAGTGTTTCCCAATGCTACCTTCGACCATAGCCGCTACAACCTGTTCGCCGGATCGCTCAGCATCGAACACAATTCGCTAAATGCCAAGCAATATCCCACCAGCGGACGCCAGCAGTTCCTGATAGCGCAATATGTAACGGGCACCGAAGAGTATGAACCCTCGTCGCTCGCCTCGTCGCAAGTCGCGTCCCAGTCGAACACACATAGCTGGCTACAGATGAAAGGACGCTGGAGCCTCTATCAGACACTGAGCAATCGGTTCAACATGGGCTATATGACCGAGATGGTGCTATCAAGCAAGAATCTTCTCAACAACTATACGGCAACCGTATTGCAGGCTCCTGCCTTTACGCCCACGCCGCATAGCAAGATTGTCTTCAACGAAGCCTTCCGTGCCAACCAATATATGGCCTTTGGCGTAAGCCCTATCGTGAAGATGAGCAAACTGCTCCACTTCCGACTCGACCTGTATGGCTTCGCTCCGCTCTATGAAATCAAGAAGCAGACTCCACAAAAGGGCCACTCCTACGGTGCAACGCCCTATTATGGCAAATTTCTCGACTCATTTAAGTATATGGGCGAGGCTGCCGTCGTGTTGCAACTACCATTCCTATCAATCAGCTTATATGCAAACGGTTATAGCTATCCCAAGCAGAATTTCAACGTCGGACTAAACATCGGCCATCTGCTCTTCAACCCAAAAATGTTAGATTAATTGCAAAATAAATGGGGAAATATTTGCAGGTTTAAAAATAATAGCTACCTTTGCACTCGCAATCACGAAGGAAACGGTTCGCTAGCTCAACTGAATAGAGCATCTGACTACGGATCAGAAGGTTATAGGTTTGAATCCTATGCGAATCACTATCGGAGTGAGGGTTGCTGAAACAACATAATGGCTCGCTAGCTCAACTGAATAGAGCATCTGACTACGGATCAGAAGGTTATAGGTTTGAATCCTATGCGAGTCACTTATTAGAGTTTGGGTATTAAAAATAATGGTTCGCTAGCTCAACTGAATAGAGCATCTGACTACGGATCAGAAGGTTATAGGTTTGAATCCTATGCGAATCACAA
>CAKVBA010000042.1 GCA_934725305.1 uncultured Parabacteroides sp.
GGGCGTTGACGGATTCGAACCGCCGACCCTCTGCTTGTAAGGCAGATGCTCTGAACCAGCTGAGCTAAACGCCCGAAATAGATTCGATAAAAAATAATTATATAGTGGGCGTTGACGGATTCGAACCGCCGACCCTCTGCTTGTAAGGCAGATGCTCTGAACCAGCTGAGCTAAACGCCCTTCTCTATCTTTATTTGTTTTCGCTTTATCTCTCTAAAGCGCTGCAAAGATACGGCTTTTTTTATTGCCTCCAAATTTTTTGGAAGAAAAATATTCAAAGGATGCACTTTTTTCATTTTCGCTATCGCTTGGAGTAGATAAAAGGCATTTTATGCACTCTAAATGGCCATTTGAAGCAGTGAAAGGAGAAAGCCATAGAAAAAGAAGAATGAACTATTTCATGAAAGAATGTAGAATATGTGTAAAAAGGAGAGCTTTTGGTTAAAAAAGATAGTCATATGTCTTATTATTCAGTGGAAATACATTAACTTTGCCCCTATATTAATAATGTATATGGAACTTTCAACACTGACAGCAATTTCGCCTGTTGACGGGCGTTATAGAAACAAAGTTGCGAACCTGGCAGCTTATTTTTCAGAATATGCACTGATTAAGTATCGTGTGCAGGTAGAAATCGAGTATTTCATTACTCTGTCGGAATATCTTCCGCAATTAAGCGAATTGAATACTGCGGAAGTTAAGAGTTGGCTTCGTAATGTTTATCAGAATTTTTCAGAAGCAGAAGCCCTGCGTGTTAAGGAAATTGAAAGCGTGACAAATCATGATGTTAAGGCGGTAGAGTATTTTATCAAAGAAAAAACGGATGGCTTTTTGGCTGAGAAATTTCATGAATTTATTCATTTTGGATTGACTTCACAAGATATCAACAATACGTCTGTGCCATTGTCGTTGAAAAATGCTTTGGAAGAGGTTTACTATCCGAGTTTGCAATCTGTGATTGACCAGTTGAAGAAATATGCTGAAGAGTGGATGAACATTCCTATGCTGGCAAAAACCCATGGTCAGCCTGCTTCTCCGACTCGTTTGGGTAAAGAGGTGATGGTGTTTGTTTATCGTTTGGAACAGCAGTTGGCTCTGTTGAAGAGTGTGCCTATCTCTGCTAAGTTCGGTGGTGCTACCGGAAACTTTAATGCGCATCACGTTGCTTATCCTGAATATGATTGGAGAGCATTTGGAAACCATTTCGTGAATGATGTGTTGGGATTGAAGCGTGAAGAGTGGACAACTCAAATTTCAAACTATGATAATCTGGCTGCTATTTTTGATGGTTTGAAACGTATCAACACAATCTTGATTGACTTGAACCGCGACTTCTGGCAGTATATTTCTATGGAATATTTCAAACAGAAGATCAAGGCTGGTGAAGTGGGTTCTTCTGCAATGCCTCATAAAGTGAATCCGATTGATTTTGAAAATGCAGAGGGTAATTTGGGTATTGCTAATGCAATCTTGGAACATTTGGCTACAAAGTTGCCGGTGTCTCGTTTGCAGCGTGATTTGACAGACTCAACCGTGTTGCGCAACGTTGGTGTTCCATTGGCTCATATCGAGATTGCTTTCAAGAGTCTGTTGAAGGGATTGGGTAAGCTGTTGCTGAATGAACAGGCTTTGCAGCGTGATTTGGATCATTGCTGGGCTGTGGTAGCTGAGGGTATCCAGACTATCTTGCGCCGCGAGGGTTTCCCGAAACCTTACGAAGCGTTGAAGTCTTTGACGCGAACTAATCAGGCAATTACAGAAGAGTCGATACATGATTTTATTGAAACATTGGAAGTAAGTGAGGCTGTTAAGGCTGAATTGAGAGCTATTACTCCTCATAATTATACAGGAATTTAACGTGTTATGAAATATGAGGCAGCCGTGAGGTCGCCTGTTAATTAATTTATCATTTAATTTATAGAAATGAGTACAGAAGAAAGAGATGAAACTCAGCCGCGTCCAAAAAAAGTGATACCAGGTATCAGACGGGAAAACACAGACCAGGACAACGAGGGAAGACCTTATCAGAGCTATCGATCTGAAGGAGGAAATTATGAACGTCGTTCTTTTAATCGCCCGAACCAAGGCTATGGCAGACCTTATGGCGATCGTCAGAAGCGTCCTTCTTATAATAACAATTATGAAGGTGGCTATGGCAACCGTGAAGGTGGTTTTAACCGTGAAGGTGGTTTTAATCGCGACGGTGGTTACGGCAATCGTGAAGGTGGTTATGGCCGTCCATCTTACAACAATAACCGTGGCTACAATTCGAACCGTGACGGAGGATATGGTTATAATAACAATCGTGAAGGTGGCTACAATCGCCCATCTTATCGTTCAACGCCTTATAACAACAATGGTGACCAGCAGCGTCCTTCTTATAATCGTCCTTCTCGTCCGAGTTATGATGAAAGACCAGGAAGAGCTTATTCTGCAACTCCGTCAGGCGAAGTGATGGATGGCGCAGGCGAAGTGAAAAAGAGAAGACCGCGTGTAGGTGATGCTCGTGTAAATACAGGTTATGGCAATCGTGAAGGTGGTTATGGCCGTCCGTCTTACGGTAACAACAATAATCGTGGCGGTTATAACAACGGTAATAACCAGCAGCGTCGTCCGGGTGGTATGAACATTGGCCGTGGAGGCAACAACAACCAACGCCGTCAGGGAGGAGCTTATAATCCAAATGCTAAGTACAGTGTGCAGAAGCAGTTGAAGTATAAGGAGGTGTTGGCTGATCCGAACGAACCGATCCGTTTGAATAAGTTCTTGTCTAACGCTGGCGTTTGTTCACGTCGTGAGGCTGATGAATTTATCCAGAATGGAGAAGTTACTGTAAATGGAGAAGTAATCACAGAATTGGGTACAAAAATTACTCGTCAGGATGTGGTTATGTTCCGTGACAAACAGGTTCAGATTGAAAGCAAAGTGTACATTGTATTGAATAAGCCGAAGAATTGTGTGACAACTTCTGATGATCCTCAGGAGCGTTTGACAGTGATGGATTTGGTGAAGAATGCTTGTACAGAACGTATCTATCCGGTAGGGCGACTCGACCGTAATACAACAGGTGTCTTGTTGTTGACTAATGATGGCGACTTAGCTTCTAAACTGACTCACCCGTCTTTCAAGAAAAAGAAGATCTATCATGTATGGTTGGATAAGGATGTAGCCGTAGAAGATATGGAAAAGATTGCTAATGGTCTGGAACTTGAAGATGGCGAGATCCATGCAGACGCAATCAGTTATGCAAGCGAAACAGACAAGAAGCAGGTAGGCATCGAAATCCATTCAGGACGCAACCGTATTGTTCGTCGTATTTTTGAATCTTTGGGCTATCATGTAACAAAGCTCGACCGTGTCTATTTTGCAGGTCTTACTAAGAAAAACCTTGGTCGTGGCAAATGGCGTTACCTGAATGAAAAAGAGGTGAACGCACTGCGAATGGGTGCTTTTGAATAAGTAATACGAAAGATTTTTCGGGTCGGTGTGTCGTGCTTTATTGACACACCGATCTGTTTATATTATAATTTGTCTATTAGAATAATACGATAAAAATGGAAACAATCAAAAGAACTAAAATTGTAGATGTACTTAAAAGTACGGCCTACGGTTCAACCGTAAATGTACGAGGATGGGTGCGCACCCGTCGTGGTAGTAAACAGGTAAACTTCATCGCTTTGAACGATGGCTCTACAATCAATAATGTTCAGGTCGTTGTGGATGTAGAGAAGTTTGGTGATGAGTTCTTGAAGCCCATTACTACAGGCGCCAGCCTTAGTGTGAATGGAGTCTTGGTGCAGTCTCAGGGAAAGGGTCAGTCTGTAGAGATCCAGGCTTCTGAAATCGAGATTTATGGAACAGCCGATCCCATGACCTATCCGTTGCAGAAGAAGGGACACTCTATGGAGTTCTTGCGTGAGATCGCTCACTTGCGTCCGCGTACTAATACCTTTGGAGCAGTGTTCCGTATTCGCCACAACATGGCTTATGCGATCCATAAATTTTTCCACGATAAGGGATTCTTCTATTTCCATACACCGATTATTACAGCTTCAGACTGTGAAGGAGCCGGCCAGATGTTTCAGGTAACAACAATGAACCTGTATGATTTGAAAAAAGACGAGAAAGGTTCTATTATCTATGACGATGATTTCTTTGGCAAACAGGCAAGCTTGACAGTGTCTGGTCAGTTGGAAGGAGAATTGGCTGCTACTGCTTTGGGTCAGATTTATACATTTGGTCCGACTTTCCGTGCAGAAAACTCAAATACTCCTCGTCACTTGGCCGAATTCTGGATGATCGAACCGGAAGTGGCTTTCAATGACATTACTGATAATATGGAGTTGGCCGAAGAGTTTATCAAGTATTGTGTACAGTGGGCTCTCGATAACTGTAAAGAGGATGTTAAGTTCTTGAACGATATGTTCGACAAGGATTTGATTAGCCGTTTGGAAGGCGTGTTGAAAGATTCCTTTGTTCGCTTGCCATATACAGAAGGTATCAAGATCTTGGAAGAAGCTGTAGCAAAGGGTCACAAGTTTGAATTCCCGGTTTACTGGGGTGTTGACTTGGCTTCAGAACATGAACGTTATTTGGTGGAAGATCATTTTAAGCGTCCGGTTATCTTGACTGACTATCCGAAGGAAATCAAGGCATTCTACATGAAGCAGAACGAAGACGGCAAGACCGTACGTGCAATGGACGTATTGTTCCCGAAGATTGGTGAAATCATTGGTGGTTCAGAGCGTGAAGCTGATTATGATAAGCTGTTGACTCGTATTGAGGAGTTGAATATCCCGATGAAGGATATGTGGTGGTATTTGGATACTCGTCGTTTCGGAACAGTTCCTCACTCTGGTTTCGGTTTGGGTTTTGAACGTCTGTTGTTGTTTGTAACAGGTATGACTAATATCCGTGACGTGATTCCTTTCCCACGTACTCCGAACAATGCCGAGTTCTAATTTAGCTGCTTAATTGAATTTTCAGTAGAAAAGACAGGGGTGTGCTATAGTTGCTAACTGATTCGTTGCTATCGGAATTCGACCGAATCTTGCATTTTGCTGATTATGACACACCTTATAAGGCTGCATCAAAATGACCATTTTGATGCAGCCTTTTTGATGTATGTTCGGCTAAGCATACTCAAGCGGGTGCAAGTCCTTAATAATCCCCAATTTGAGTTATAGCAGAGATATTGCTTCCGGGATTCTTGTAGATATAGCAGATATTGTTCCAGGAGGAAACCATTTAAATCGAGATCTATTCTGCAATCAGTGGCACTGAATATAGATTGGTTTGTGGTGGTGAGTCATAATTGTTAACTGCTGCGTTTCTTTCGGCATCTTGCTTCCGTCTGCATTTTGCATAGTCTACTATGTCATCAATGCAGCCATCGCAATCTGCTCGAAACAAACACTAACAAGTATTGAAATCTAATGAGTAATTAGTATTTAATCTTCATCTTCGATGTCAATAGGAATTTGTCGCTTGAAGGCTTCTTTGAATGAGATCAAAGTTTCTGTGCGTGCTAGTCCTAATGGTTGCAGTTTGTTGTGAATAATGCTTAATAGATGCTGGTTGTTCTTAGCATAGATTTTAATGAAAAGGTCGTACTGGCCGGTTGTATAATGGCATTCAACAACCTCTGGAATCTGCTTTAGCGCATCTGTAACAACGGGAAACTGTCCTGGTGAATTCAGGTATAGGCCCATGTAAGCACAAGTCTCGTAGCCTACTTTTGTATTATCTACGATAAACTCTGAACCCTTAATGACTCCCAGGTTGGTAAGTTTCTGGATGCGTTGGTGTATAGCAGCTCCGGAAACGTTACATTCACGGGCGACTTCCAAAAAGGGCATACGCGCATTACCAATAATTAATTTGAGGATTTTTTCATCCAATTCGTCTAATTGATGGTGTGCCATAAATTTACTATATTTGTCTAGCTATTATTTCAAATTCTTACTATTTAATACAAATATATGAAATGTATAATAATAGACCTACATTTTATATCATAATATTTTAGTTTGTAAGTATAACATTTTTGAGTATAATAAAAAGTATGGATCTGAAACCTCTTATTACATGTACGCCTTTGTGCGATTGGAATGATCCTTTGTTGGATCAAGTTGAAGTAACTTATAATGAATCTTTCCCGGAAGAAGAGCGGAGGGATTTTTCATTGGTGCGTGAGTTGCTTCGTTCAAATCAGCAGTTCTCAATCATCCTTCTGACCAAAGATGAGCAATATGTTGGCTTTATCTCTTACTGGAAGTTTGATGGTTTTACTTATGCAGAACACTTTGCTGTTGATCCTGCTTTCCGTAATGGAGGTATCGGAGCTGCTGCTCTAACTCAATTTATCGCCTTTTGCGCTACGCCTATTGTGTTGGAAGTGGAATTGCCTGAAGACGAAATGAGCAAACGCCGTGTGGGCTTCTATGAGCGAATGGGCTTTGTCTTTGACAACCATATCTATTTCCAGCCTCCTTATAGAAAGGGAGAACCTATGCTGGAACTTCGCTTGATGACTTATGGTGATATAGATTTGGGCAAGTCATTTGAGCATGTCAAGAGCTGTATTCACAAGCATGTTTATGGAGTAGAATAATTCGTTTGTTTCCTTATTGATACAAAAAAAAGGCTGAAGTTTAAAACTCCAGCCTTTTTTATAGATTGCTTTTTCAATTATTTGTCGATGCGTTTTGCTGCAGAATAACTGATCTTCAGCGCGTATGCTTCACGAAGAGCCTGCTTGATATCCTGAATAATACCCATCTTAGTCTCTTTATCGGCTTTGATAGATACAGTCATGAACGGCTGGTCTTCTTCTTTCATACTTGACTTTTCCTGTCCAATGTAATCCTGAATTTCTGATGTTTCAGCAAACTTGTCATTCAGCTGAATACGTGTTTCAGAACCCATCTTAGATCTTAAATCAGTAGTTGGTTTACCTACATAGATAAATGTAACCAATGATTTTTTCTCCAATTTCTGAAGTTCTGTTGCTTGTGGAGCATGGAACTCAACTTTCAAAGTTACTTCACGCATAGATGTTACCATCATGATGAAGAACAAGAACGCGAACACCAAGTCAGGTAATGATGATGTATTCAATTCAGGCATTTCACGTCCGCCTGCTCTACTAAACTTTCCCATTACTTACCTCCATAATTTTTAGGTTCTGCTTCTGAAATCTTTTGCGGATAAATCATCTGCACAGCCTTTTGTTGTTCTTCGTCCAAATCAGCGAATGCTTTACCAAACTTTGATTTAGAAACATCATTTCTCAACTCATTGTAAGCAGAAGCGATTTCGTTCTGTACATTGATATAAGCCTGATATTCAGTGCCACGGTCATTCTGCAAAGAGATAACGTGGTTCTTAGTTACCATACGTTTACCAAAGAATGGAACATCTACTTCTACCTTTTCAGGTTTATGTTCTTCGTTATAAGGATTTTCTACAAACTCCTTAATCTTGTCTTTCAGTTGCTTGATATCAACGAACTGGTCACCGCAAAGTACCTGGTTGTTACTGTTGATCAATACAACAAGCAGGTTTCTTTTCTTGATGTCCACGTCAGTATTAGTCTTCTGATCTTTTGGAATAGGAGGTGGCAAACGTCTTGCCAAACCCTGGTCTGTATCCATTGATGTAGTAATAAGGAAGAAGATAAGCAACATAAAAGCGATATCGGCTGAAGAAGAACCATTAATACCCGGTGTCTTTCTTTTTTTACCCATTTCTTTTCTGTTTTATCAAATCGTTATTACTTGTTGAAGATTCTCTTGATAGATCCCCAGAATACACAAGCGATGATTAAGCACAACAAAATGATTGTTGAGATAATCCACATGTCGGTGATTTTCAACCAACCTTCTGTGTTGTATGCCTGAGAGTCTGCATTCAAACCTGTCAATGGAGTAGCATCACCCATTGAATATGAAATAAACAAAATGGCTATAAAACCAACCAGTACTAACAAAGATGAAAGTGCTGATTTAGCATTTGTTTTCAATAAACTAAGGAATTGCCAGATAGCGAACAGAACTGTACTGATAACTGTAACAAAGAACAATGCTGAAGTCCAGTCAATAAGCAGTCCTGTATAGATCGGCTCTTTCATTTCAGCGGCTGCGTCTACAACTCCGCCTGCATAAAACATACCCAAAACGACGATACTGACAAGTGAGCATATCAGTAATGTCCAACTGGATACTTTTCTTATTTTAGTAACTGCCATAATTCTTACTTATTATTTTTTGAATTTAAGGTTGTATTTGATAACTAAGTCTAACAAAGAGATTGAAGCATCTTCCATCTGATTCAAGATAGCTTCCAATTTGCTCAACAAGTAGTTATAGAAAATCTGAAGAATCAAGGCAACGATCAAACCACCTACTGTTGTAATCAAGGCAACCTTCATACCACCAGCAACAACGGTCGGGCTGATATCACCAACCTGTTCGATCTTATCGAACGCCATAATCATACCTACTACAGTACCCAAGAATCCTAATGACGGAGCCATAGCGATAAACAATGTGATCCAAGACATGTTCTTTTCCAACAGACCACCCTGTACACCACCGTAAGAAACGATTGATTTTTCAACTACGTCAATACCCTGATCAATTCTCATCAAGCCTTGGTATGCAATAGAAGCGATTGGGCCTCTTGTGTCACGAGCAATAGCTTTTGCTGCTTCAACATCACCTTTTTCCAAAGCATCTTCGATACCTTTCAAAAGTTTGTTTGAATTTGTTTCAGCTAAGTTTAGGTAAATAATTCTTTCCAAGCAGAAAGCCAAACCGAAGATCAATGCGATAGCAACCAAACTCATGAAGTCGGCACCACCTTCGATAAACTTTGTTTTCAATGCTTGATACATACCACCTTCAACAGCTGGCTGAGCTGCTTCTGCAGCTTCCTGCGCGAATGCAACGGTAGAGGTTCCAAGGGCACATAAACCCAAGAATGTTTTAGCAAATAACTTTTTCATTGTGTGTTTAATTTTTAAGATTAATAATTCTCTTATATGTTTATTTATTTTTATTGTTAATAATCATGGCATAGATTTCGCGGAGAGAGCGGGATTCGAACCCGCGATACGCTTTAGGCGTATACACGCTTTCCAGGCGTGCCTCTTCAACCACTCGAGCATCTCTCCAGACTCTGGAGCTTCTCTAAAACGAGCGCAAAATACGAAAAAAATCGCACATGCAAACGTTTCAGTGCACAAATCTATACTTTTTGGTTGACATAACCGCATTATCAAGGAAATAAATTTTGCTTCCTTGGAAAAAAAGTCGGCTATGTCGTTTTATTAACCTTTTTAAATGAATCCAGCGCATTTTCTCGTGTTTTTTTAACGATCTCTTCGAGCGTTACACCGTAAATTGATGCTATTTTCTCGGCCGTTTTCCATATGTAAACAGGTTCATTTCTCCGTCCACGATAGGGCACGGGTGCTAAGTATGGTGCATCTGTTTCTAATACTATATTAGATAATGTTGTATTTTTAAGTGTTTCCGAAAGTTTCGAATTCTTAAAAGAGACAACCCCATTTATCCCGATTCTGAATGTTGGCAGTTGCATGATTTCTTTTAAATCTTCGTCTGTTCCCGTGAAACTGTGAAACACTCCGTGGAGCTTGTTTGCTCCTACTTTATGGATGCTGTCCAATACTTCTGGATAAGCCTCTCTGGTATGGATTGCTACGGGCAGATTCAGGTCGATGCTCCATTGAAGCTGGGTTTCAAAAGCGATTTTCTGTTCTTTCAGATAGCTCTTGTCCCAATAGAGGTCGATGCCGATTTCGCCAATAGCGCAATAGTTGCGTTTGCCCAGCCAGGCTTCTGTCTTTAACAGAGCCTGGGCATATTCTTTATCCACACTTGTAGGATGGAAGCCCATCATCGGAAAGACAATGTCGGGATATCGATCGCATAATTGGTGCATCCGGTCAATCGTTGTCAGATCAACGTTGGGCATCAGCAGAGTGTCAATTCCTGATTCCTGGGCTTTTTTGATCAGCTCGTCTTGCTCCGGGTCAAACTCCTCCAGATAAAGGTGGCAATGTGTGTCGATTAATTTCATGTGTTATGATTGACGATACATTAGACGAGTGCAGATATCCTTTAAAATGGCGGTCTTTTCCGGTGCTACTTGAACAGCAGATAGATATTTCATGGCCTCTTCGAAGTGATACTGCATTTTGGATTCGATTTGTTGTTTCAATCCCAATTCATTGTAGATAGAAGTGAAGGCTTCAATCTTTTCAGCTGCTACATATTCTTTTTTCTCCATCCAGCCGCACAGTGTCTGATGTTGCTCTTCGTTGGCCTGTTTAAGAGCGTTGATCAAGAGCATGGTCTTTTTGTTGCACAAGATGTCGCCACCGATAGCTTTGCCAAATACGGCTGTGTCGCCATAGACATCTAATAGGTCATCTTGCAATTGGAAGGCCAGGCCGACATGGATACCTACATTATACAGAATTTCGGCATCCTGTTTGGAAGCTCCGCCGATGATAGCGCCGGTTTTCAAGCAGCAAGCCAGCAGTACAGCCGTTTTCAGTCGGATCATCTCCATGTATTCCTCTTCTGATACATCCAGTCTGGTTTCAAACTCCATATCATATTGCTGTCCACCACATATCTCGAGGGCTGTTACAGTAAACAGGTCGAGAGTCTCTTTTAGGTATGAGGCTTCAGTTGCTCCTATCAGTTGATAGGCAGCAATAAGCATGGCATCGCCTGATAGAATGGCTGTGTTTGCATTCCATACTTTGTGTACGGTCGGTTTGTTGCGACGTTTGTCTGCTTCGTCCATCAAATCGTCATGTAGAAGGGTGAAGTTATGGAACACTTCCAAACCCAATGCCGGAGTAATAGCTTTATCGACCTGGTCGTTGAATATGTTGCAGGCCATCAAGGTGAGAGCCGGTCTTAATCTTTTTCCACCCAATGACAAGATGTAGCGAATGGGTTCGTATAGACTTTGAGGAGGATAAGGAAACTGTAGTTGAGAAATCTCTTTCTCTATGGTTTGAAGGATTTGATCGAATGATAACATGGCAATAGCTGTTTTAGATTAATTGTAAATAAAAGAGCGTATCAAAATGCTAAAAGAAATACTGTCGTTTTGCATGCTGATGCACTCTGGGATTTAAATAAAAAAGGCTGCGAATGATGCAGCCTTTTTTGGTATAGTTGATAGTATTACTGTAATCTAAATGTGATAGGCACAGTATATTTTACACGTACTGGTTTACCTCTCTGTTTACCAGGTTTCCACTTAGGCATGGTACCGATCACACGGAGAGCTTCTTTGTCCAATGCGGGGTCAACACCACGTAATACCTCGGCATCTACTACAGAACCGTCTTTATTTACAACGAATGCGCAAATAACACGACCTTGGATACCATTTTCCTGTGCGATAACCGGATATTTGATAGATTTAGCAATAAACTTCAGCAATTCTGCCTGTCCACCAGGGAAGTCCGGCATCTCTTCTACAACGGTAAAAATCTGCTGAGCTGCTTCTTCTTCCTCTTCTTCTACTACAGGAGCAACGAATGTTTCCTGCTGTACAGCGTCCTGGCTATCTTCTGAAGACAAGATATCTTGTTGTTCCAACTCAACGTCGTCTTCAACAACGTTCAACATTTCTGCTACTGCTGGTGCTGGAGGAGGAGGAGGAGGAGGAGGAGTATTCTCCGGTCTCGTAATTTCCACTTCTTCTTCTGCGATGATGTCAGCGACACCTTCGTCTGCGGTCACTACTCGGACTTCGCGGTTCGACCATTCGAAACCAACGAAGAGAACAGCCAAACCAACGACGAATCCCATAAGGATACTCATTGTCTTGGTTCTTTCCAAGTCCGCTTTCGGTGATTTTTTAATTTCCATACTTTATAATTTATAGATATGTGTTTTTCTTATGGCACAAAAATACAAATATTTTTAGAACGTCATATACCTTTTGTCTATTTTTTGCGTTCCATTAAAAAGAAAAGTGGTTTCAGCTTGATGAAACTATCGCATGTTCCGTGGAATAAATGTATCTTTGGACGATTTTTGGTTGAATAGTATGAGAAATAAACTGTTTATTTGCTTCCTCTTCTTTGGAGCTTTATCTGCTTTTGCCCAAAATGGGGATGAGGCTTTTTCTTATCTTCGTTTTCCCTTCTCTGCCCGTGTTGGAGCTTTGGGTGGACATTCAGTGGCTTTAGTGGAGCGAGATCCTTCGTTAATATTTCATAACCCGGCTTTGTTGGGTGCCGAGATGGATAAGATGGTCAATCTGAACTATATGAATTATATTTCAGACATTAATGTGGGAAGCGCTCTGTTTACCAAAGCAGCCGGCGAACATGCGGCTTGGGGCGTAGGAGCCTCTTTTATCAGTTATGGTAATATCAAAGAGGTGTTGCCCGAGAATGTAGTCTTGGGCGATTTGGCAGCTAAGGATATCGGCGTACAGGGATTTTATGCGCGCGACTTGAATGAGCGTTGGCGTGGAGGTTTGTCTATGAAGTTTCTTTATTCTGCTTTTGCCGATTACACTTCCATCGGTCTCTGTTTTGATGCCGGTCTTAGCTATTATCATTCCGAAAAGGGATTTTCTGCTGCCATTACATTAAAGAATATAGGTGCACAGTTGAAGCCTTATAACGACGACCGACAAAAGATGCCTTGGGATATACAATTGGGTGTGACCAAAAAGATGAATCATGCTCCCATTCGTCTGTCTGTTACGGCAATGTATCTGAATCGTTGGAAGTTTGATGTTATAGATAAAACGGATGTGGAACAGAAAGAGGATGGTTTTGCCAAGACTCTTTTTAAGCATCTTGTCTTGGGCGTTGACTTTGTCCCTTCTGATAACTTTTGGGTTGGAATTGGTTATAATCCGAAGGTGCACAGTGATATGAAATTGCAGGGTGGCAATGGCTTTGCCGGCTTTTCGGGTGGCGCCGGTGTCAAAATCAAGATGTTTGATGTGGGTGTTTCGGTGGCTAAATATCATCCATCAGCTTTGTCGATGATGGTGAGTGTATCAACCTCCTTTGCCGATTTTAAACTTTAAACCGATAGATAGAAAACATATAAGTAAGTAATATATAGATGAAACGAATTATTATAGCGATAGACGGACACTCTTCCAGTGGAAAGAGTACCATGGCAAAAGATTTGGCCAGACAGATTGGCTATACATATATAGATACAGGAGCCATGTATCGGGCTGTTACATTATATTGCATGCAACACAATCTTTTCGAAGGTGAAAAGATTAAAGAAAAGCAGTTGCAGGAGCTGTTGCCTGAAATAAATATCTCATTCCAGCTGAACAAAGAAACCGGTCGTCCGGATACCTATCTGAATGGATTGAATGTGGAACAGGAAATTCGTGGCATGGCTGTTGCAAATCGGGTGAGTCCGGTTGCCGCTTTGGGCTTCGTGAGAGAGGCTTTGGTCAAGAAGCAGCAGGAGATGGGGCGTCAGAAGGGTATCGTAATGGATGGTCGTGACATCGGCACGGTTGTATTTCCGGATGCAGAGCTGAAGATCTTTGTGACGGCTTCTCCTGAAATCCGTGCACAGAGACGTGTGGACGAGCTGAAGGCTAAAGGTCAATCTGCTTCGTATGAAGAGGTGCTCGAGAATGTGAAAAAGAGAGACTATATTGATTCTCATCGCGAGGTCGGACCGCTTCGTCAGGCTCCGGATGCCTTGGTGCTTGATAATTCAGCTATGACATTAGAGGAGCAGAAAGCCTGGATCCTGGCTCAATATGAAAAAGTGGTTCAACCGTAAGAGATAGCTACTATGATAGATGTTGAGATTGATAAAGATTCCGGTTTCTGTTTTGGCGTTGTGACGGCGATCGAGAGTGCCGAACGCGAGCTGAACAATACAGATACCTTGTATTGCTTAGGCGATATTGTTCATAACAGTTTGGAAGTAGAGCGTTTGCGGGATATGGGTTTGCGCACCATTGAACACGATGAGTTTGCCTGTCTGCAGAATCAGAAAGTGCTGCTCCGAGCTCATGGCGAACCACCTTCAACCTATCAGGTAGCCAAGCGAAACCATATTACCATTATTGATGCCACTTGCCCGGTGGTGTTGCGTCTGCAACGTAAGATTCATAAGTGTTATCAAGAGACACGTGATAGTAATACTCAGTTGGTGATTTATGGCAAGAAGGGACATGCCGAGGTGAATGGTTTGGTGGGTCAGACCGATGGCACAGCCATTGTTGTAGAGAAGCTCGACGATCTGGATTGTTTGGATTTTACGTGCAACATCAGTCTCTTCTCTCAAACCACTAAGTCGCTTGGTGGTTTTCAGGAGATTGTAGCAGAAATCAAGAAACGTATTCAAGAAGGAGTCGTCTTTAACTATTATGACACGATCTGTCGTCAGGTGGCCAATCGTCTGCCTAACATCAAGGCCTTTGCGGCCAAGCATGATTGGGTCTATTTTGTGGCCGGACGTAAGAGTTCTAATGGTAAAATGTTGTTTGAAGAGTGTTGCAAGGCTAATCCGAACACGCTGTTTATTTCGGATTCCTGTGAAATAACAGAGCCTCTGCCCGCTGGTGTTGAACATGTGGGCGTTTGTGGTGCAACCTCTACACCCAAATGGCAGATGGAGCAGGTGGCTGAGCGTGTGAAGTTGTTAAATCACTCTCATTGATTACTAATCGGTGATAAAAGAGTGAAAAAACTATCATAAAGTGACACTGTTTCTCG
This sequence comes from uncultured Parabacteroides sp., assembly GCA_934725305.1. GTDB lineage: Bacteria > Bacteroidota > Bacteroidia > Bacteroidales > Tannerellaceae > Parabacteroides. The sequence continues at coordinate 14,771 of CAKVBA010000042.1, forward strand.
GTTAATTTTTATTTTTGTGATTGAATTAAAAGAGAGGAAAACAATATGTCTGCAATTAAATGTATTGGTATTTTGACGTCGGGAGGAGATGCTCCTGGTATGAACGCTGCAATTCGTGCGGTAACTCGTTCGGCTATCTTTAATGGTATAAAGGTAAAAGGTATTTACCGAGGTTATAAGGGTATGATTACGGACGAGATAGAAGAGTTCAAGACGCAAAATGTGAGTAATATCATCCAGCGAGGTGGGACTATATTGAAGACGGCACGTTGTGTTGAATTCAAAACACCGGAAGGACGTAAGCAGGCTCATGACAAGCTGGTGGAGCATGGCATTGACGCCTTGGTGGTTATCGGTGGCGATGGCTCTTTGACCGGAGCCCGTATATTTGCAGATGAATTTAATATGCCGATTGTGGGATTGCCCGGTACAATCGATAATGATTTGTATGGTACTGATGTGACAATTGGTTATGATACAGCCTTGAATACCATCATGGAGTGTGTCGATAAGATTCGCGACACGGCCACTTCGCACGAACGTCTGTTCTTTATTGAGGTGATGGGTCGTGATGCCGGTTTCCTGGCTTTGAATGGAGCTATTGCTGCCGGAGCAGAGGCCGCTATTATTCCTGAGATTTCGTTGGAAAAGGACCAGTTGGCCGAGATGATTGAGACAGGTTTCCGTAAGTCTAAGAGCAGTAGTATCGTGTTGGTTGCCGAAAGTGATGTGACTGGCGGTGCTATGGGTGTTGCCGAACGTGTCAAGAAAGAATATCCTCAGTTCGATGTGCGTGTGTCTATCTTGGGTCACCTTCAGCGTGGAGGTTCTCCTTCTGCGTCAGACCGTATTATGGCAACTCGTATGGGTGTGGCTGCCATTGATGCTTTGTTGGACGGACAACGCAATGTGATGATCGGTATTCAGAATGATCAGATTGTGAACGTGCCCTTCTCTAAGGCTATCAAGAATGATAAGCCGTTGAACCGCGATTTGTTGAATGCTTTGCGCATCTCATCCATCTAATGGATGAGGGGCAAGGTTGCGGGTGTTTCATTGTTCTGAAAATTAGGTCTTTGAAGTAGTCTGTCTGCTGTTGTTCTTAGAACTAATAAACCATTTTCTTATAATCAATTTGCTTTATCACATCATGTGGATATGCTTTGTCACAATATGTGCGAAACCTTAGTCACATCATGTGATAAAGCTTTTGCACATTATGTGGCAAAACTATACTATAGCTTCGAATAGAGTAGAAAGAGCTTATTTACATCTTAATCTCTGAATAGGATTTAACCAATGACGATTTCTCTCGCCTTTCACTTCTTTACTAGAAATCGAAGATAGGATGCGGCTTGGTAGTGCTTCGCTTAAAAGTAAACTTTTAGCTTGCTACTGCTCTCGCCTTTCACTATCTTTGATAGAAATCGAAGATAGGATGCGGCTCGGCAGTGCTTCGCTTAAAAGTAAACTTTTAGCTTGCTACTGCTCTCGCCTTTCACTATCTTTGCAGTATGGGAAAGAATAAATTAGCTAAGTTTGACGATATGGCGGGTTATCCGCATGTGTTTCAATATCCTTTTGCCGCACTTCAGGAAAAGGGATTTGAGATGAGAGGACATTGGAATGAACAGTTCTTCAAGAATGATCATCCTATTGTGCTCGAATTGGGTTGTGGTAAAGGTGAATATACCGTAGGTTTGGGAAAACTGTTTCCCGAGAAGAACTTTATCGGTATCGATATTAAAGGAGCCCGCATGTGGAGCGGAGCTAAGGAGTCGTTGGAGGCCGGCATGACCAATGTGGCTTTTTTGCGTACCAGCATTGAACTGATTGCCCACTTTTTTGCTCCGGGCGAGGTGGCTGAGATCTGGATTACTTTCCCCGATCCACAGATGAAGAAGGTCAACAAGCGACTGACTTCTACCCGTTTTATGAAGATGTATCGGGAGATTCTCTCAGGTGAAGGTATTATCCATCTGAAGACAGACAGTAATTTCATGTTTACCTATACACAAGAGATGGTAAAAGCCAACCAATTGCCGGTGTTGTTCGCTACAGATGATCTGTATCATTCAGACCTGGCAGATGCTGTTCTTTCTATCCGAACCTATTACGAACAGCAGTGGCTCGACCGTGGATTGAATATTAAATACATCAAATTTATCTGTGAAGAGCGCGAAGAGTGGATTGAGCCGGATGTTGAGATCGAATATGATCCCTATCGAAGCTTTAATCGTAGTAAACGTAGTGCCTTGGCTTCGGGCAAATAAGAAAGATATCAATTAAAAAATATAGAGTAATTATGACAATCTATCCAAGTCTAATCATGGACGCATTGCGTACAGTGCGTTATCCGGGTACGGGTAAAGACATCGTAACCATGGAGATGGTGGAGGATAATATCCGTATAGATGGTATGAACGTGACCTTCTCATTGTTGTTCGAGAAGCCCAACGATCCATTTATTCGTTCCGTGGTGAAAGCGGCCGAAACAGCTATCCTCACCTATGTAAGTCCAGAAGTTAACATTCGAGGTAATATCACCGTAAAGGCTCGTCAGTTGTCGCGCCCCGAACCCGACAAACTGTTGCCTCACGTAAAGAATATCATTGCAGTCTCTTCTGGTAAGGGTGGCGTTGGTAAGAGTACTGTTGCCGCCAACTTGGCTGTAGCATTGGCTTTACAGGGTTATAAAGTGGGTTTGTTGGATGCCGATATCTTTGGTCCGTCGCAGCCCAAGATGTTTAACTTGGAAGAGGCTCATCCTTATATGGTCGAGGTTGAGGGTCGTGAATTGATTCAGCCGGCCGAGAACTATGGTGTAAAGATGTTGTCAATCGGCTTCTTTGTGAATAAGAATGATGCGGTGTTGTGGCGTGGTGCTATGGCAAGTAACGCATTGAAGCAGTTGATTGGTGATGCCAACTGGGGTGAATTGGATTATTTCTTGATAGACCTTCCTCCCGGAACCAGTGATATCCATCTGACAATGGTTCAGACATTGGCTATTACAGGAGCGGTGGTTGTCTGCACTCCGCAGGAGGTTGCTTTGGCCGATGCTCGTAAAGGTATCAGTATGTTCACCGGTGAAAAGGTGAATGTTCCCGTATTGGGTTTGATCGAGAACATGGCTTGGTTTACTCCGGCAGAGCTTCCCGAGAATAAATATTATCTGTTCGGAAAAGAGGGTTGTAAGCGTTTGGCAGAAGAGTTGAATGTGCCTCTCTTGGGACAGATTCCTATTGTACAGAGCATCTGTGAAGGTGGCGATACCGGTAAGCCGGTTGCCTTGAATCCGGATAGCATCACAGGTAAGGCTTTCCAGGAATTGGCAGCCAATGTGGTGAAGCAGAATGCTTATCGTATAGAGCATCAGGCGCCAACTAAGCGTGTGATTGTTACGAAGAAGTAAGACGTTCGTCATAATCCCAAAACGGTCATTAGGCCGTTAAATATATAATTTAAAATAACTGCTTGCAGTCTTTTGTTTTTTATAAGGCATCTTTTGCTTGTTTTTAATTCGCAATAGCTCGCTATTACTCATTAAAAGGCAAACAAAATCCACTCTTCTAAAAAGACAAAATACAAGCAAGCCCTAATGACCGATTTGGGATAATTGCAAACTGCTGCGTTGCTATCGGAATTCGATCTCAGCACCATGCGTTTCGCCAATTCTGACAAACCAAGAAAAGGGGTTGTATCAAAATGGATCGTTTTGATGCAGCCCCTTTTTTAGATGTGATTATTTCTAATTCTCTTAGAATAGATTATAGTTGGTACGCAGTACTTTGAATTCGGTACGGCGATTGATCTGGTCGGCAATTTCAATCTGTTCGGGAGTAAGTTGCAAGACAAACTCTTCAGTCAAGACATCGCCCTCTTTCAAGAAGTCGTACATCTTTGCCATTTTCTTGTTAATCACTTTCGGCATACTTTCTCCATATCCTTTTGCTTCGAGGCGATCTTTGTTGATTCCGCCGGCAATCAGATAATCGACAACCGATTGTGCCCGTCGTTGAGCCAACCTTTCATTGTATTTCTCAGTTCCCTTGCGGTCGGTGTGAGCGCCCAATTCAATGGTAACATTGGGATTGTCATTTAGCATCTTGATCATCTCATCCAATGCCTTCTTTGACTCAGGGCGCAACGTGGCCTTATCAAAGTCGTAGAAGATGTTTTCAATCACCACCGGCTTGCTGATCGGTGACAGGAAGAAGTCCACAATATAGGTTTCGTTCTTCTCTTCCGGTCCGGTCTTCAATTCAAAGTTCTGATTCAGGTAGCCACGAGCACTGGCCATCATCACATAGCGGATATCACGTTCCAATTCCACTCGATAGGATCCATCTTTCTTAACCGGCACTTTCACGTTCAGACCATCTTTACCCACGATGCGGACAGTCGCATCTTCTATTGGCTCTTCATCCATATCGCTGACATAGCCTTCGATAAAGACCGTTATGGTTGGTAGCTCGAATGAATAGAGATGGTCATAGCCACGGGCATCATTACGGTTTGAGCTGAAGAAGCCCTTTTCTTCCTTGCCGGCGAAGGTGATGCCGAAGTCATCGCCTGCCGAGTTGATTGGTGCCTGCAGATTAGACACATGCCAATGTCCGGTGCTGTCCATCTTGGCCATAAAGAGGTCGAGACCGCCCATGCCCGGATGGCCATTGGAGGCAAAATAGAGAGTGACCGAGTCGCGCACATAGGGAAACAGCTCATCACCCGGCGTGTTGATCTCTTCTCCCAAGTTCTCCATCGGTCCGAAATCGTTACCTACGACACGCGCTCTGAAAATGTCTTTACCACCGAAACCACCTACAGCATCTGATACAAAGTAGAGATATTTGCCGTCGGGCGAAATGGAAGGATGACCTAAAGCGGTAACAGAGTCTTTAACAATGGTTGCACGCGTTCCCTTTCCCCATTTGGCACTACTGCGTGTCGAGATATAAATCTCAGCTGTACGCGGACCGTCCGGATCTTGAGCACAATAGGTATAATACATCGTATTGCCATCCGCCGAAAAGGATGGTGTGCCTTCGTCAAACTCGGTATTCACCTCATCTTCCAGTTCAACCGGATCCAGCCAAGCGCCTTTTTCATTCTGTTTCACAAGGAAAAGATTGTTGTTGTTCTGACCGGTGATGGCACTGGTTTTAGCCTCTTTGTCCTTACTGCGAGATGAGGCAAAATAGAGCTGGTCAAACTTATCGCCTGTCAGCATGGGACTGAATTCTCCTCGTCGGGAGTTGAACTTATCCATGCGTCGCACCACATAACGTGTCGGCTCCTTTTTCCATTTAGCAGCCAGTTCGCAGCCTTGTATGCCGTTGATGGCTAATAGATTGGACGGGTCGTGGCTCAGATAGGTGTCGTAATACTTGATAGCCTCGGGATAACGTCCGGTCTTGTGTAGCATCTGTCCCAAGCGTAGCTGTACGATGCTGTCGGGATAATCGTAGTGCACCGCATTCAGATAGGCACTGGTGGCTTTGGCTGTATTATTGATGAGGCGGTTACATTCAGCCATACGGAAAGCAATATATCCACGCAGATCTCGCTTCTTGGGCGAGGTCTTTGTGTATATTTTACGGTAGATGGCAGCCGCTTCGTAATATTCGCCAATGCGTTGCTTCTCTTCGGCATCGCTGAGCTTGGCCGTTTTGCATGAGAAAAGCATAGTGGCCAAGGATGCTATACATAGCAATAGTGTAAAATAGGCTTTCATGAAGTCCAAAAGATTTGTCACATATTAATTATAACGAATGGGCCTGCTTCTTATTGTATGGATTGGTTACAATAGTAGTGAGCTGTCGCCATAGCTGAGGAAGCGGAAATCGTGCGACAAGGCATAGTCGTAGATCGGCTTCCAGTTACCTTTTACAAAGGCCGAGATCAACAGCAACAGTGTGCTCTTAGGCTGATGGAAGTTGGTTATGATGCCACGCACCACCTTGAAAGTGTAGCCCGGAGCAATGATAATCTGGGTGGCAGTCACCAACTTGTCGGCCTTGCGGCGATCGAGATAGTCCAGTATCTGTTGCAATGCCTCTTGCGGCGATAGGCGGTTGTTCTCCTCTTTATAGGGCATCCATTGATTAACTACCAGCTCTTCACTGGTCGCTTCCGGATGCGAAGCCAATGCCACGCCGATATAATAGAGACTCTCCAAGGTGCGCACCGATGTGGTTCCAACGGCAATAATTTTACCTAAGTTCTTTTGGATACGTTCGATACTTTCACGGCGTACAGAGATGAACTCGGTGTGCATTTCGTGTCCTTCTATCGTCTCGCTTTTGACCGGTTTGAAGGTTCCTGCACCCACATGCAGCGTGACCTCTTCTCGGCCAATGCCATGTGCATCAATATCGGCCAACACTTCCGGCGTGAAATGTAATCCAGCCGTGGGAGCTGCTACCGAGCCTTTGATCTTGGAATAGACAGTCTGATAGGTCTGCAAGTCGCTCTTCTCTGTCTCGCGGTGCAGATAAGGAGGAATCGGCAACACACCGGCTGCATCCAATATGTCGGCAAAGGTGTATTGCGCATTGTCCCAGCTGAATTCGATTAGATGGCTGTCGCCGTGAGTCTCCTTCTTGATGGCCGAGAGAGTGACCGTCTCTCCTTGAATCTCAACCTTCTTATGTAAGAAACCCTCTTTCCATTTCTTCAGATTGCCCACCAAGCAGGTCCAACTGCATCGTTTGGTCTGTTGAAATATCAGTGCATAATCATGTGGAGCAACCGGCTCCAGACAGAAAATCTCGATGCGCGCACCGGTCTCTTTCTGGAATAACAGTCGAGCCTGGATTACTCTTGTGTTGTTGAATACCATCAATGAACCTTCCGGCAGATAGTCGGTCAGCTGTTTGAAGATGCTTTCTCCCACGTTACCATCACGGTAAAGCAATAGTTTGGATTCATCACGTTTGGATAGGGGAAATTTAGCAATGCGCTCGTCTGGCAAGCTGTAGTTATAGTCTTCAATACGTATTTCTTGCGTTCTTGTTGTCATTTTGTAGTAATTCTCTCTTTTTTCAGACTTGGATGCAAAAGTACAAATATATTCTGCCTTTTCGAATAGATTATTCCATTGTTTTGAGAAAGCGGTCAATATACACAATGAACATAATTACTACCTTTGTGCAGAAATAATAAACAGAGGTAAGATATGAGTACAATACAAATAGGAGATAAGGTTCGTTTCCTGAATACAACAGGCGGCGGTGTTGTAAGAGGTTTTAAAGGAAAAGATCAGGTACTGGTTGAGGATGAGGACGGCTTTGAAGTGCCCGCCTTTATCCGCGAGTGTGTTGTGGTGGGCGAAAGTGATATGCAGGTGCATAGTTCAAACCGTCCGAAGGTGCAGGTTCCGGTAGAGATGCCAAAGCCAAAGGCAGAGCCCAAGCCGAAAGAGGAGAAGGTTGAAGAGACCGCAGAGGGCGAACGCCTGAATGTCTATTTGGCTTATCTGCCACTCGACCCGAAGTCGATGCAGCAGACCGGCTATGAAGCCTATTTTATCAATGACAGCAATTACTATCTGATGTTCAACTATATGAACCGTCATAACAATAGTTGGATGAGCCGTTTCAATGGTATGATAGAGCCGAATACAAAGATCTTCCTGGAAGAGTTTGATAAAGCCGAACTGAATGATCTGGAGCGTGTATGTATACAGCTGATTGCCTTCAAGAAGGATAAACCCTATTCACTGAAGAATGCGGTCTCTGTAGAACTCCGTATCGATACGGTGAAGTTTTACAAGCTCCATTGTTTTATGGAAAATGATTTCTTTGATGAAGGTGCATTGTTGTATCCGATAGTCCGTCAGGATTTACCGGAGCGTGAAATGTTGGTGTCTGCTACAGATCTGCAGGAAGCGATGCAGCAGAAGGCTCGTGAAGATCGCCGTAAGCCGCAGTCAATTGTCAAGAAGAAGACCGACAGTGCCATTCTTGAGGTGGATCTGCACATCCACTCTCTGCTCGACAATATCAATGGTTTGAGTAATACCGATATGCTGAACTATCAGATGGAGAAGTTCCACGAGGTGCTGGCTTCGTATGCTAACCATAAGGGACAGAAGATTGTCTTTATCCATGGAAAGGGCGACGGCGTGTTGCGTAAAGCAATCGAGAAAGAATTGAAGACGAGATATAAGGCCTACTATTATCAGGATGCTTCCTTCCGTGAATATGGTTTTGGAGCAACTATGGTGACTATTAAATAAGGAATCTATAAAACCCGTTGGCGGAAAGAATGACTGTGTTTATCTACTCCTCCAATGGGGTTCTTTTATATTGTAATCACTCCTATAGAAAGTGAACAGCATTGTTCGTTTTCGGAAAAGGTCGGCATCTTTTGGGAAAAAGGGCGCACCCTTTTTGGAAAAAGGTCGGCATCTTTTTTTTAACAGTATTTTAACGGCATTAAAATGGTGTTCAAATAACATTCGAAAAGCATTCAAAAGAAGAGGGTGTTTTACCTATGCTGATGCAGTATAGTAAAACACTGTATGTTAACGTTTTTAGTTGACTACTAAATGTCTTATCAATAAAGTAAGTTGACTCGGTTAAAACTTAGTAAT
>CAKVBA010000043.1 GCA_934725305.1 uncultured Parabacteroides sp.
ATCGTTTTTCATAATACGAAGTAAGCAATACTTCTCGAGGATAAAAAATTATCCCCACGAAAAATCTACTGAACCGTTAGAAGCAGCACCCCAACATGCGTCTTCATTATAAGTTCCATCCGCATTTTTTACCGGAGCTGTCGGGTCGGCAGAGAACACCAAACTCAATGGTGAAGATGTACCAATACCTTGCTTCTGATTCTGCTGGTCACGGAAACCGTTCTGAGTTGTGAAAGCGATCATCTGCTTAGCACCTAATGTCAACCAGTCATTCACCTGGTGGTTCAAATTGACACGACCTGTGAAACGTTCGAAGTCACTACCAATTACAATACCTTCTGCATTGTTGTAACCCAAACCTACATAGAACTGTGTGCGGTCGTTACCTCCGTTAACTGCCAACTGATGGTTGTGAGTAACAGCAGAACGATATACTTCATCACGCCAGTTTGTATTTGTCTTACCTGAAGGATCATTGAAGAAAATGCCTAAATCGCCATCTCTATCAATAATAGAATAAGCCTGTTCGCGGTTAGCGGCTTCACCTCTCAAGATATAATAGTTAGAAAGAGCCTCTTTACCATACTGCAGCAATTCAGTTGCATTCATGGGCTCAAACTGCTTAACAGCCATGTTACTCCAACCAACTTCACCATTATAAGATACTTTTGTCTTACCTTTCTTACCAGACTTGGTTGTGATGATGATAACACCATTAGCAGCACGTGAACCGTACAGAGAAGCTGCTGCAGCATCCTTCAAAACGGTCATACTTTCAATATCGTCCGGGTTCAAAGAGCTCAACAAGCTTGATTGTTTGCCATAATATGCCATATCAGCATCCGACTTAACAGGAACACCATCAATTACATACAACGGAGATTTGCTGGCACTGATAGAACCGACACCGCGGATATTGATATCACCAGGAGCACCCGGGTCACCTGTGTTAGATGTTACACGTACACCTGACATCTTACCCGAGAGAGCTTTATCCAATGATTCTTTTGAACCAGCCACAATGTCTTCTGAACTAACAGCTTTTGCTGAACCGGTAAATGAAGATTTCTTAGCTGTACCATAAGCGACAACCATTACTTCATCCAATTCTGTTTGTGCGGTATTCAATACCACTTTCATCACATCTTGTACGGGAACTTCGCGAGTTACCATACCCACATAAGAGAACTGTAACATTTTTGTTGAAGACGGAATTTCCAAAGTAAAAACACCGTCAAAATCTGTCACTGTACCTGTAGTCGTTCCTTTTACAATCACAGAAGCACCAATAATGGGAGCATCGTCTTCTGCTGAAATAACAGTACCTGTGACTTTTCTCGTCTGCGCAAGCACCATACCAATTCCTACAAAAAGGAATAGCATTGCTAAAGTTAACTTTTTCATCATAGACACTCTTTTTAGTTAATAATAGTATAGATTAAAAACATCTCGGAAACATTAATCTTTCGACTAATCCATATCGCAAATATAACAAATAAATTATAAATACAACGGAATTTCAACACTTTTACACAATAGCCATTAACAGCTGATTTTACGAGAAGAACTATACAGATTAAAGCAATTTACGGTTATAAAGAAACATATTAACACTATTCCATATATTTATGCTACATATTTCAATCATATCGGTATATAATATTTCACTAACACAATACATGTTTAATAACATACTTCCTGTTTTTCTCACCTATTTAAACCTTATTTTATATAAATACACGGTATATATATTCACATATATTTAATAAATACACGCATCTTATATTAACAGTACATCAAAACTTATTATTCCGCCCAAACTATGAAATTTAAGCCTTGCCCATAAATACAAGGGAAAGACTGTAAAAGAGAATGATTGTATAATTATGCACTATTCACCTCCTTTATGCATCCGGATAGGATAAAAGTGTTAGTTTCTCCACTGGAAACAGATAACAACTCTATTTTGGGAAAAGTCCGACATCTTCTTCCGGACAGCTTGACGGAACTTTTGGGAGAAAGTCAATTGACTTTCTTTTTCACTGACGCCTAAAAAGCAGTGTATCATCACAACTTAAGGGGCTGAATCAAAACAACCGCTTTGATTCAGCCCCTTTTATAATGTACCAGTATTAGTAAATACAACGTTACTGTTTACAATACTGACGCACCGTCCTGCTATTCACATAGCACTATTAATTATTGTCTTTTACATCCCACCATACACGGGTGTCAAAATCATCAGCTCCCTGTGCACTGATAGCCGCTTTGTAATTATCAAGATTTGTCGTATAATCATCCGGATAATAAACTCGGCGATACGGAACATGAGTTACAGTAGCTGACGGACCCGGTTTCAATGCCGGCACATTCAGACGACGCCAATCAGACCAAGCTTCAACTCCGTCTTGCATATAGTTGGCCAACCAACGCTGCATGGCAATCTTATCAATCTTTTGAGCCGCTGAACCGGTGAAGGCAATGTCGGCCTGTGCACAATAGGTATCCAACTTGTCGCCTAACGCATGCTGATCAAACGACGCTTTGATACCTGCCTTATACAGCTCTTCGGCATCGGCATTGATCCAACCTCTGACTGCGGCCTCGGCCTCGATCAACAGGATATGAGAGGGAGAAATCACCACGATCGGTGAGTTCTGCTGATAATAATTTTCATGGAAGAATGCCTGATCAGTGTATTTTACAACGTCTGACTGCAATATACCAAACGGCACACCCGCATAGTCGCCTTTAGAGTTTGGCACAGCATACGCCTCGACACGAGGATCGTTGTAAGCCAGCAACTGGTCCAAAATAGTCTTTGACGGAGCAAAGTCTTTACGCTTGCCTACCTGGATATTATCATACAGCGGATTCTCGTTGGCTGTCTCCATCAAGAACTTATACTGAAGCATCTCTTCGTTATCCTTCATACCGCCATCGGCATAAGCCTTGGCAAAACGAGCCTTACCAACTTCCGGAGCCACATCTGAAAGTTTGATAGCCATCATCATACGCAAAGAGGCATTCAGCTTCTTCCACTTGGCGATGTCACCGGCATACAGAATGTCATAGACTTTATCCAATGTGCCTGACTCATCAAACTGAGCATAAGATTCGGTCAACTCCTTATCCAGATCTTCATAGATAAATTCCTGAGTGTCATACTTCGGAGTAAACAGCTCACTGTCACCCTTCAATGCCTCGGAATAGGGAATCATACCCATAATGTCGGTCAAGTGCATATAGTAATAGGCACGCAACGTACGAGCAGCTGCTATCTGATTGGCTGAACTTCCCAACAAAGTTACATTCGACTGGTCACGAGTTGCATCGTCTTTATTCAGAGCGATAATGGTCTCCAGGTTCTTGATATATTCATAATAGTAAGGACCGGTATTGAAGTCCGTGATACTATAGTTTGAATACTGGATATTCTGACGCTCTGACAGATATTGCGGAAACAGCTGTGTCCAAGGATTATAATTCGCATTATAGGCAAAATGATAGATATGCTTACATGCATAGGTAAACATAAATCTTGTTTCCGGCTTCGACGGATTGTTGGGATCTTCATTGATATCGCCAAAATCACTACAACTGTTCATTGTCAACAACCCGATAAGGAAAATAGCTAATAACTTTATCTTTTTCATATTCAATCCGAATCTTTAAATTAGAATGTAAGATTAACCGTAAAACCAAAAGTACGAGCAGAAGCAGCCTGACCGCCTTCAGAGAAACTATAAGAAGCACCACCCATTTCTGACGGGTCCATATTAGGAACGGCAGAATAGATCAACCATGGATTCTGGGCAACGAAAGAGACACTGGCCTTTTTCACGCCACAATTCATACGCTGCAAGAAGGCTGACGGCACGTCATAACCTATTGACAATTCGCGCATCTTCAGATAGCTTGCATCATATACATAGTCTTCCCAAACCAAGCTCTTACGGCTTTGGTAGTAATAGTTGGCATCCACGTAAGCTGTTGTCGGAGTATATGTACCATCGGCATTCTGAACCACACCGTCAACACGTACACCACCACCGTTTGCCACGCTCGAACGAATCGGGTTACCCTTGTCATTCAATCCGGTTGTTGATGCAAGCAAACCTGAACCTTCACCAAACATATTGGTTGCAGAGGCGATACATCCACCTACCTGGAAGTCGAAAGAAGCACCTAAGTGGAAGTCTTTGAAACGAAGAGTTGTAGAGAAACCACCGGTCAAGTCGGGCTGGATATTACCCAACTCTTCCTGAGCTGTTGTATTCAATAACGGAGCATACTGTCCCAACGGATGGTTAGCATTGCCACGGTCGCTCAAGATTATACGGCCTTGCGGATCTCTCTTCCAAGTAGAACCACGGATCACACCGATAGGTTCGCCCACTTCGGCATAAGAATATACGCGAGAACTCCAAGATCTCCAATAGATCTGATACTTATCAACACCCTCTGCCAACTCTTCCAAGGTGTTGCGGTTGCGAGAAACGTTGGCATTCAATTCCCATGTCCAATTCTTCAAGTCGATGATGCGTCCACCCAAAGAGAGCTCAATACCACGGTTGCGAATCAGACCGGCATTCATCTTACGGCTTCTGTAACCACTGGCCGGTGTTGTATTCACATTAATAATCTGGTCTTTTGAATCTCTGTTATAGAAGTTGAAATCACCCCAGAAGCGATCATTAAACAGACGGAACTCTGTACCGATTTCGTAAGAGGTAGAGATTGTCGGTTTAATATAAGGATCACGCAAGTTGGTGTCATTCCACATATTTGACAACTGTCCATATTTAATCAATGAGCTACCACTCTTTACGCGATAGATTGGATAGACATTATACGGACTCATAGTAGAACCTACCTGAGCCATAGAAGCACGCAATTTCCAGAAGCTCAACCAAGGAGTAGAATCTTTAAGCCAGTTGCTGGCGATGGCAGCAACAGAAGCACCTCCATACAGGAAGCTGTTCTTATCGGGATGCAATGTTGAAGTCCAGTCGTTACGCAATGAGAAGTCAACATAATAGGTATTGTCCCAACCCACAGTTGCTGTACCATATACACTTCTATCGTGCTGCTTGCGGACAGTTGAGCTACCACCCGGCAGACCGGAAGAGGCGGCTGTATTGAAGAAACCATTCATAAAGATACCGTCACGAGTAAAGGCATCTACCGTATCCAAGTCATACTGACGGTCTTCAAAGAAGAGGGCTGCATCTAATGACAATTTCTCATTCAGGAAATGATCGTTCCATGTAACTCTGCCCTGTGTCTGAATATCAGATAACTGGCTTTGTGTCTGGCTATATTCTGAAACCTGACCCAAAATATTCTGCGGCAGGCGAAGTTCATATTTATAATTACGCAAGTTTCCATTGACGCGGATACCGGCTTTCAGGTTTTTCCAAATCTGCAACTCTGCATCACCGCTGAACACATGCCACTGATAAGTTTCGTCGCGGCTAACCTGTTCAAACAAAGCGTATGGGTTGTCATGGAACTGAGGATTCAAGTTTGTCGGGCTGACAATATTCCAAGAACGGAAGGTACCGTCGGGGCGTATATAGTTTTCCTTCAGATCTTTCAGATTAACGTTGGTATGTCCAAACTGCTGATAAGAATACAACGCGTTACCCAATGACTGATAACCTTCTGCTGCTGCATTGTGGTTACGGCGATAGGTATATTTATAGTCTAATGACACACGCAAGCGATCGATGGGCTTGAAAGAGGTACGTGCCGACAAGAAGCGACGTGATGCACTACTGTTCGGAGTAATACCGGTACGTGATACATTAGAGAAAGAAATACGGCTGGCATGATCCTTTTCCGACTTAGCAAAAGCCACATTGGTTGTATTGCTCAAACCGGTTCTGAACAGATCATACAAATCCATTTGAGGTGTCCACTTGGCTGTCTGACCAAAACGTGGATCGGTGTTGTCCCATGCATACCAAGGTGCATACGTACGTCCATCCAACTTAGGACCCCAGCTGGCATCATTGGCATAGTCGTAGTAGCTCACGCCGTCCATCTGGGCCAAATAGGGAGCATGTATTTCGGAGTCATATTTGAAGACCGGCATTTCTGCATCGGCTCCCATATAACCGCCACCATACTCTTTCTGCATATCATAAGGAATATAAGCTTTATCCCAAGCTATCGTGTGGCTCACGGTAATCTCGCTGTAAGAACCCTTTTCGCCACCTTTTGTTGTAATGATGATGGCACCATTACCACCGCGTGCACCATACAGAGCGGTTGCTGCCGGACCTTTCAACACATTGACGGATGCTACATCGTCCATGTTCAAAGCCATATTATTAGAGATAACACCATCTATCACATAAATAGGTTCGTTACCGCCGGCTTCTGTCAATGAAGATGTACCACGAAGCACAATCTTACCGGGATCGAAGGTTGCACCTGAAGAACCTAAGAAACGTACACCTGATACTTTACCCACCAAGGCATTGTTCAAATCTGTTTGGCGTGCCTGTGACAAATCATCTGCCTTAATCTGCTGTGTGGCGTAACCCAATGATTTCTGCTTACGGGTCAAACCCTGAGCCGTTACAACCACCTCTTCCAAATCTTGTGTGTCAGACTGCAAAATCACCTTGACGTGAGACTTGACCGCAACGTCTTGTGAGTTCATGCCGACATAAGAAATCTGCAAGATTTTTCCATCTTCCGGAACCTCAAGAATAAACTTACCATCGAGATCCGTTACTGTACCGACCGTAGTTCCCTTCACAACAATGGAAGCTCCGATAACCGGTTGACCATCATCACCCGTAACAGTACCTGTGACTTTCTTTGACTGGGCCATCACACTTGTACCCACACAAAGACATAGCATCGCTAATGTTAACTTTTTCATCATAGACACTTTTTTCATTAATAATAGTATAGATTTAAAATACGTCTTCCGCTTTCTGTAATGCGAATCGTTTTGATTAACATGTTTTGCAAACATAATGAATAATTTACAAAAGCAATGGAAAATCAAGGTTTTTTATACAACTGCAAAGCACACGCCCAAAACCGAACAGATAAGAATAATTTTGATTAATATAGTAACAACTATATACTATATCAATCACTTATATTTTATTTCTTAATTATTTCATCACAGACAACGCATCTGCATAATACATGTTTGACAACACATTCCCCGTTTTATTGCCAAAAAACTCTATTTTATAACAATATCATTCATATATAATGGGAAAATATTCTTCTTCCTGAACAATGATATTTAGGCTTTGCCCATGAATACAAGTGAAAGATTACCGGGGAAAATGCTGTATAATTATGCACCGTTTATTATATTTATGCACCCTTATAGATAGAATAAAAGGGATAGTTACTCCGTCCGGATTGGGTAGGAACCCATTTTCTACCGGATAATGACCCATTTTGAGTGTATATATATAAATGTATATTCTGACAAACGTTTAAAGGGCTGCATCAAAACAGTTGTTTTTGACACAGCCCTTTTATTATAATGAACCCTAAGGTTTCGCTCTACAAAAATGTATTAATCATTCTGATCATCTACATTGATTTCAGAGTTTGCATTGATCTCCTTCTGCGGAATCTGATAGATGAACAATCTATCGTTGGCCGGAACCTGCATAGGAATAGCAGCACCATGATTGATAGAATGTGTACGGTCCAAAGCCTCACCACGACGCTTCATATCGAACAAACGACGACCTTCACCCCACATTTCAATACGTTTCTGAAGCATGATCTCGTTCAACAAAGCTTCACCGGTAGCAGTTGTTGCATATTTCGGATCACGAGTCTTCATGATTTCCATCAACATATTCTTAGCTTCAGCCTCGTTGCCTGCTCTGTACAGAGCTTCTGCTGCTACGAAATACATTTCACCGGTACGCAAGAAAATATAATCTGAAGCAAATACATCACCTGTACCTCTTGTAGAAACATCCTGGAACTTAATCTGGATATACTGTTTATACTTGAAGTGCGGGTTCTTTTCATCTACTTCCATACCAAAC
Source organism: uncultured Parabacteroides sp. (assembly GCA_934725305.1). GTDB lineage: Bacteria > Bacteroidota > Bacteroidia > Bacteroidales > Tannerellaceae > Parabacteroides. Next base: position 8,046 of record CAKVBA010000043.1, read on the forward strand.
CATTTCTTACGGACATCGGTATCAGAAATCTTGTCATACAAGTCGCTGGCAATCATCTTATAGTTACCCAATGCACCACCGTAACCGGGGCCCATCGGATCCATATGACTCATAAATGAAGCATAGAATGTATTGGTTTCAGCATTGATATCAGAACCCCAAAGTACTTCGCTCAAGCCCAAATCGTTGAAACCAGACAACAACTCTTTTTCACTCATCAAAGAACCACCTTCGATAGCAATCTTGGCATACTTAGCTACTTCGTTCCACTGATTAGGATAGTCTGAAACGAAAGAAAGCACATTTGCATAGATAGCAGCAGCAGCATATTCATTCAATTCATCTTTCTTAGAGATGCCTTTACCCTTCAAGAAGTTGTAACCCTTTTCGATGTCACTCAAGATCTGTGCATAAACCTCTTTCACCGGCACACGATTCAACTTAGTCTCAGATTCTGTATAAACCGGAATACCCAATTTATCCATATTCCACTGATAGGGATGCTGATACATGTTGATCAACCAATAGTAGCAATAAGCACGGATTGTGTAGCTCTGACCCAACATTCTTTCAACATCAGCATCACCGCTTTCGGCCTGTGAAATCAAACCGCCAATCACCTCGTTTGCACCGTTGATAATTGCATAGAGTTCTTGCCAGTAAGTTGTTGTACGACGATAAGTTGCACCACGGTTGTCCAACTGATAGTCGAAAACGAAGAAGTGCTGTGTTTTATAAGCCATATCGTCTCCCATCAGATCTGTAGCCAATTCAAAAGCCTTCAGACCGAAGTCATCATGGGCCTGCCGAGCCTCAGGAGCAAATGTATTCTTATAGAAACCTGTGATGTAGGCTTGGATAGCTGTCGGATCCTTTTTCAACAGATCTTGAATCTGTTCTTCTGATGCGCTTCCATTGGGTTCTTTTTCCAAGAAGTCGTCACCACAAGCAGTCATCATGAATGCAGCTGTCAGTGCTGCCAAATATTTTGTATATTTCATAATCTTACATTTTTAAAATACTAAGTTAACACCAAATGACAAAGCACGGATTGATGAATAGTTAGCATCGGAATAACCATAGGTGTACTGACGCGGGTCCATACCTTTACGTTTTGAGAACAATGCTACGTTATCTGCAGAAACATAGGCGCGAGCACTACTTGCAGCAATTACCTTCATCCAGCTTTTCGGGAATGTATAACCCAAAGCAAGGTTACGGATATTAAAGTAAGAAGCATTGATAAAGAAACGTGAAGACTGCTGGTTGCTATTCTGAGCACCATCCATAATAGGCACATCAGTATGTTTGTTTTCCGGAGTCCAAGCATTCAAGATATCTTTGTGCCAGTTTGAACCAAAGTCACTACCTGAGTGCATAAAGCTTGAATACATGCTATCATATACCTTACCACCAATCTGGAAGCTTGTACCGATAGCGAAGTCAAATCCTTTGTATGCAAAGTCCATTGACAAACCGCCCTGGAATTTAGGCAATGTTGAGCCCTGAGCATATTTGCTTGCCTTTGTATAGTCTTCTGTCACTTCACGACCTACCACGTTGCCGTTTTCGTCTTTTACGTTCATATACCACTGAGCAGCACCTGTTTCAGGATTAACGCCAGCTGATTCGTATGTATAGATATCATAGATTGAACCACCTTCCATCAAACGGAACAATGAAGCTGCACCATGAACGATACCTTCTTTTCTGTTTTCTTCGGGCAAGCTGGTAATCTTGTTCTTATAGTGTGTACCGTTGAAAGATACATTCCATACAAATTCTTCGTTCTGGATCGGGCTACCGCTGATAGTGAATTCAACACCCTGGTTTCTCATATCCAACAAGTTCATCGGAATATAAGAGATACCTGATGAGATAGGATAAGGCTTGTTATACAACATATCAGAAGTGCTCTTCAAGAAGTATTCCATTTCAAACTTCAAACGGTTGTGGAACAGGTCTGCTTCCAAACCAATGTTTAAGTTCTTACTCTTTTCCCAAGTCAGATCTTTGTTACCACGATACGTTTCAACCACTGAGAATGCACCGTTGTTGTTACTTACTGAATACTGCTTCATATAAGGCTGATAAACCAAGCCACCGCCCTGATACAAGATACCATCGTTACCCTGAGTACCGTAACTTGCTTTCAACTTCAAGTTGGTCAACCATTCAGAATATTTCTGCATAAACTCTTCCTGAGTCATACGCCAAGAACCACCTAATGACCAGAATGTACCACGACGATGATCGGGGTGAAACTTAGAAGATTCGTCGGTACGGATACTTGCTGACAAATAGTATTTGTTTTCGAAGTCATAGTTTACACGGCCAAAGAAGCTCTCCATGCTATGTTCTTCTTTCTGAGAATACATATCAGCCATAGTGATAGCATTGTTGTATTCCGGGTTACCGATAATAAAGAAGTTATACTTGTGAGTCATCAAATTGCTCAAGCTGTAAGAATAAGACTCATGACCGGCCATTACTTCAACATTGTGACGGTCAAAATTCTTGTTGTAGCTCAACACCTGGTTGGCTGTCAATGTTTCAGAACGCAAGTTATATTTATAGGTACGACCATTTACATTCTTAGCATCACCATACAACTGGTTCATGTGGTCTGTACGAACCTGGTTCATCAAGTCATAACCCAAGTTGGCAGTAGCTTTCAAGCCTTCCAGAATATTAATGGTAATAGTACCACGACCGTTGAAGTTATCGTTCAATGTCTGGTGAACATCCAAATCAGAAGTGGCAGCCACGTTCTGGTTACTGAAACCACCCATACGAGTACTATATGTACCGTCACCAAAGTCGAACAGAGGTTTGCCGTTTTCGTCACGCTGCAAAACGCCGTTTTCGTCATAAGCATACACCGGATAGATCGGAGCGATTCTCTGTGTAAACATAAATGCGTTAGAATAATGACCCAAGTTTGCACCGTCAGCCTGACCCGCATTCTTTTCGCTACGAGCATAAGAAATGTTTCCGCTTAAGTCGATGTACTGGTTCACCTTGTGGTTGATGTTAGCACGTGTAGAGATACGTTCGAAGTCGGTGTTACGCAAGATACCTTCATCCTTCAAATAACCTACTGACAAGAAGTGAGTAGTGCTCTTGCTACCACCCTGCAAGCTCAAGTTATATTCCTGACGCATGCCATTGTGCAATGCAGCTTCAGCCCAGTCGTCATGGTGACGCAAAGGAGCAGATGTCAAAACTCCTTCCGGAGAAACCATGGCATTGTTAGCCACACCGATGAACGGATTGTAACCGATAGCACCAATCAGGTTTTCAGAAGCCTTTTCGCCAGAAGTCTGATTTGCCAACACATTCCATGCTGTCAATACATACTGTCTCGGATCCTTCATGATGTCATATTCGGGAACGGCACGAGTGTTCACACCCCAACGAGCATCAACAGTTACTTTGGTTTTGTCGGCCATACCCTTCTTTGTTGTGATCATAACCACACCGTTAGCAGCACGTGAACCATACAACGCAGCAGAAGCAGCATCCTTCAAAATAGACATGCTCTCAATATCTGACGGGTTCAAGGCATTAACAGATTCTTCGTCATAAGGCATACCGTCAACTACATACAATGGAGCAGATGATGCACTGAAAGAACCGATACCACGGATACGGATCTTAGCGTTTTCACCCGGCTGACCGCTTGTGCTGATAACAGATACACCGGCAGCAGCACCTTCCAACGCTTTAGACACAGAAGATACCTGCATTTTAGCAATCTTGTCACCTCTTAAAGCTGTAGCAGAACCAGTAAAGGAAGATTTCTTAGCTGTACCGTAAGCAACAACCATTACTTCATCCAATTCAGTCTGTGCGGTAGTCATCACGACCTTCATTACATCCTGAACCGGTTCATCTTTTGTCATCATACCGACATAAGAGAATTGCAACGTTTTTGTTGATGTGGGAATCTCCAAAGAGAATACACCGTCGAAATCAGTCACTGTACCAGTGGTTGTACCTTTCACGACTACAGATGCACCAATAATCGGTTGATCATCTTCTGCCGAGATAACAGTACCAGTGACTCTCCTCGTCTGAGCGAGCACCATACTGATTCCTACAAAAAGGAACAGCATCGCTAATGTTAACTTTTTCATCATAGACACTCTTTTAATTAATGGATATATTTGTTATTAGTCTTTATCAATACTAATCAGAGAGCAGGTAAAGGACACAACACAACTATGCGCTTTTTTTATTAAAAACCATAGAAATCTTTCACCTTTATACCTTATTGTCTATTTTTGTGTGCTCTCTAAAAAGAGTGTGCAAAAATAGAAACAAAATTGTAATAACAAAGATAAAATAAACACCATTTCTACTTTTAGCACTGTTTTTCCAATCTATTCACTAACTTTAATAAATAATATCACTTAAACGAGAATTAGCCCTAATAACCAACCTTTTTTCACATATCACTTTTGTAATCATCTAATCTCTTCTTGCTTTACCGCAAATCGGTCATCAGAATATATTGCTTTCTTTTTGTTTTAATACAAGACAAAAATAGACTATTCTGTCAGCTGAATTATAAAAAGAAGACAGCCTCAAAGTCTATTCATTGTCTTTTTGAATAAGAACGACTCTAATGAATATCCTGAATCTACTAACGGCATAAAAACTTTCAACTCAAACAGAGATTTTCTACATATGCCTATTTAACATATTGCTCTTTAACATATAAAACACATTATCAATATTATACATCTTGTATTTATATCCATTTATCTTCGTTAAGAGCTGTTTCTAATTCACATAGAAAACATAATTTAACAACATATTTTACAATACATGTATTTAATATCTATTTGTGATTTTTATAAAATATATAAGCATAATGCGCTAAAATATATAAACACACTAAGCAGAAAAAAAGGAAACAATGACGCATTCAACGCGGCTACATCAAAACACTCAGTGTAACAACCTTCCATCATATACATTAATATATATAGCCACCCGCAGGCGGAAGCAAGATGCCAAAAGAAGTGCTGACAAGAGTTGGAAAGAATAAAAATATTCAGCTGCTTACTTTTTTCGCTCTAATGACCGATTTGGGATAAATGAATAGTCTATTATCTGAATCAAATATGCGCCGAGAGATAGTTATTGTATTTTTATCCGGATTATTTTTCACTAAAAGCGGTAACGGATCCGGCAGAAGCGACGGGCGATTTCGCCGGACTTGACAGACGAATCTGTCTCGGCCCAAACACCCTGAAAAGGGGTTATAGACTATCTTTCAAGAGTCTATAGACTTTTCGGAATTAGTCTATAGACTTTTCTCAAAAAGGGTATAGACTTTTTTGAAAATGGGTAGGCACTCCGTTCGAACGGAATAACTACTCCGTTTGGATTGGGTAGGCACCCATTTTTGACGGAATAACTACTCCTTTTTGATCGGATTAGTAGCCCCTTTTCCGCCTGTTGACTTATTGTATTTTTATGGATGATAAATAGGCCTTCAACACAGAGCCATTGCAATCTGCTCAAAACAAGCACCAACAAGAATCGTAATCTAATGATCGATTTGGGTTTATCTACAACGATTAAAATCGTATATCGAGAACTTGGTAATAACAGCCACCAGTATCCACAAAAAAGAGCTGCACCAAAACAACCATTTGATGCAACCCCTTAAGATTTTGTCTGAAGCCATAAAAGCTTCACACTAAAAAAAATAAAACTCTCTTAGAAACGATAAGCAAAACCAATATTGAAGACAGCCTGGTCAAAATCGCTTACCAACTGATAACGGAATTCGCAGTTCATTGTCCAGCTTGGAGCCAATTTAAAATCTGCTCCTACACCCAGATTCAGACCTACACGACATACATTGTCATCAAGATACGGTTTATCAGCATCAAACATCCAATCAGCAAATGTAAAACCAAGCAACGGATACAACTTCACATCACGTCCTACCGGACACAAATAGTGGAAGTTCATATTGATATCTAACATGCTGACACCGTCATTCTTGAAGAAATAATTAAACGAAGGCTCTAAACGAATCGGACTGGTAATGTTATACTGATACTTCAAACCAAAACCAACGCTCTCAATCTCTGTACCATAACTCAAGCCAAAACCAATCGCTTGTCTTCCCTTTTGTGCATAAGCTGAAGCAAATGTCACAACCAATAAGCTTAATAAGATAAACGCTCTTTTCATAATAACACACTATCTATTTCAACGATTTTATTAATACTGGCGCAAGATATATAAAATATTAAATACACCAAATATATTAGTTCTTTTTTTCTGTTTCAATAAAAAAATGCGTATCTTCATCTGTTGATTGAAAAACGACAAAAGAAAAAGCGTATGAAAACTATTCACTATTCGGTATTGCGCAGTGCGTTTGCCATCATATTGGGCCTTATTTTAGTGATGTGGCCAGAAGTAACAGTCCACTATATAGTGGTAACTATCGGTATATTCTTTATGATGCCCGGTTTGTTTGCTCTAAGTAACTTCTTCAGAAGAGACCGCAACAATCCGAACACATCAGACCGCTTCCCGATCGAAGCAACCGGAAGCATTCTGCTTGGAATGTGGCTGGTGATTAAACCAACCTTCTTTATTAATATATTAATGTATATATTAGGCGCCGTCTTGCTGCTTGGAGGATTGCAACAGATTGTTATGCTGATAAAGGCACGCCAATGGAGCTCTGTGCCTTTCGGTTTCTATGTGATGCCACTGCTTATCTTTGTCACAGGCATCATGATCCTGACCTATCCGTTCGAAGCATTGGCCAACACTTTGACCATATTCGGTGTGGGCAGTATCGTCTATGGAGCAGTGGAATTGCTGAACAATTATAAATTCAGACGCAAAGAATCGTAACGAGTTTCCCCGTCAGCCCCAACAAGGCGATGCGTCAGAACTTAGCAGGACTTACGATATTCCATCGGTGAAATACCCATGTGCTTCTTAAAGAACTTGCCAAAGGTGGATTGATCAGAGAAGTGCAGAGCATCAGCCACCTGCTGCACCGTGGCTTGAGGTGCTTTGAGCAATACTTTAGCTTCAACAATCAGAGCATCATCAATCCATTTATTGGCCGACTTACCGGTAAGCTCTTTTAAGATCAGTGAAAGATATTGCGGAGTAATAAACAACTTATCGGCATAGAAAGTCACCACATGCTGCTCTTTACAATGCTTGAACAGCAGTTGCAAAAACTGCTCAAACAACATCTCCTTGCGAGAAAGAGTAGGCTGAGCCATTACGCCATATTTACGCCCAAGAATGTCACCCAGCTCCAGGAAGAAACCATCCAGTGCATTTTGGATCAGCTCCTTCTGAAACAGATGCTCCTTATTACGAATCTTCTCGCGCATCGAAGAGCAATAAGAGGCCAGGAAATCGGTCTGCTCCGACTCTATGGAAAAACAGGGATTCTTGCGCACCTGCATATAGTGCAACATAGACTGTCCGTTCTTTACAGAAAGACAACCTTCAAGAAAGGCTTTAGAGATAATCAACACATAGCCCTTGAAATTAGAGCTCGATTCCGAGATCTGAATCGTATGCGTAGGCATAATGGTAACAAGATGGTTAGGACCAATCTCATAAGGAACATAATCGATGTTCAAGCTGGCGGTACCACCTGTAACCAACACCAGCAATAACGCATTCAAACGCATGGGTGTTTTGTCTATCGACTTCTCATTCTCGGACATCGCCTTACTTCCATCCATTTCTGCAATAGAGAAGTCGTTCTGAAAACTCTCAATACCAACAATTTCTCTATTCATCTTCGCTATTTCAATCAAAGGGAGATTTTCCATAATCCTAACCTGTTCATTATTTATATCCTAACATACAAATATAGTGAAATTCCGTATGTATTTCGTTTTAGCCCTAAAAATAATGTGTTTTGCCCAATTTATCTCTCTACTTTGCACGATTTCCGCGAATACGGATGCTTTAACATCTTTCTTTTTGACAGAATAGAATTTATAAAAATTCATAAAAGAACAAATGTTTGTATATCTTTATGTAAATTTGCCACATACAAACAGAAACAAATAACAAATAAACAAATGACTAATGACAATCTTATTATGGAAAACAAATTTCACATCCTTATTTTCGAACCAGACGACACTTTGAAATGTATGTTACAAGAGGGGATGCAAACCAACAAATTCAATCCGTTTGTTGTCTCTAACAGTTCGGAGTTTCAACAAGAACTGAACGATAAAACCTATCACCTCTGTATCATCGATACACAAGGAGCCGAATTTGTAGGCATCCAGTTATTGAAGCATGTCAAAGAATCGAATGAGGATATTCCGGTGATTATGATAGCTTCGCATCCATCGCACGAAGACATCACTATTGCTTATCGGTTAGGCACCGACGACTTTGTGCGCAAACCTTTCAGCCTGGATGAGCTGAAAGCCAGAATGACGGCTATCCTGAAGCGTACTTGCAATTCAAAGAAGGCGATTACAGCCTATTACCAAATTGGAGAGTATCTCTTTAATAATGTAAAGCGTACGCTGACATTTGAAGGCGTGACTCACAAGCTGACTACAAAAGAGACAGAGCTGCTCAATCTATTCTGCTCACATCCCGACCAGCTTATTGAGCGTAACTACACATTGCGAACCATCTGGCATGAAGAGAGCTATTTCAGTGCCCGCAGCATGGACGTTTATCTGACCAAACTGCGTCAGCTCTTAAAACATGACCCCAATGTCTCACTGGTAAATATTCACGGAAAAGGATACAGACTGAAGATCAAAAAAGATGAAATGTCAATAAGAAACGAAGTAATATGAACCAGTCCAAATTATTCACACCGGGTAAGATTGGTCCCTTGACTCTCAGAAACCGCACGATCCGTGCTGCGGCTTTTGAGAGTATGGCTCCGGGTAATGCACCCTCAGAGATGCTTTATGAGTACCACAAATCAGTTGCCGCCGGAGGTATTGGCATGACCACATTGGCCTATGCTGCCGTTACCCAAAGCGGACTCTCTTTTGAGCGCCAGCTATGGCTGCGCCCTTCGGTAATCGCCGGGCTGCGCTATATCACTGATGCCATTCACAAAGAGGGAGCAGCTGCCTCTATCCAGATGGGCCACTGTGGTAATATGTCTCATAAAAGCATTTGTGGATGCACACCTATCTCGGCCTCAAGCGGTTTCAACATCTACTCGCCCACGATTGTGCGAGGCATGAAACCCTCTGAAATTACGGCTATCGCCAAAGCTTATGGCCAGGCGGTATTATTGGCCAAAGAGGCGGGAATGGATGCTGTGGAAATTCATGCAGGTCATGGCTATCTGATCAGCCAATTCCTGTCGCCCTATACCAATCACCGTCGTGATGAGTTTGGAGGAAGCCTGGAAAACCGTATGCGCTTCATGAAGATGTGTATGGAAGAGGTGATGAAAGCTGCCGGCAATGACACCGCAGTCTTGGTGAAGATGAATATGCGCGATGGTTTTAACGGAGGAATGGAGATTGACGAATCGCTCGAAGTAGCCCGCACCTTGCAGCAATGTGGTGCACAGGCTCTGATATTGAGCGGAGGTTTTGTCAGCCGTGCGCCCATGTATGTGATGCGAGGTTCGATGCCGATGAAGACATTGACCCATTACATGCCAGCCGGATGGCTGCCGCTGGGCGTCAAGTTGGCCGGACGCTACATGATTCCATCCGTTCCCTTCAAAGAGGCCTATTTCCTGGAAGATGCCTTGAAGTTCAGAGCAGCCTTGAAAGATATTCCACTGGTCTATGTGGGCGGATTAGTGTCACGCGACAAGATAGAAGAGGTGCTGAACGATGGCTTTGAATTTGTAAGCATGGCTCGTGCGCTTATTAATGATCCGGCATTTGTAAACCACATGAAGGAAGATGAGCATGCCCGTTGTGATTGTGGCCACAGCAACTATTGCATTGGACGTATGTACAGCACCAACATGGCCTGCCATAAACATGTAAAGAATCTGCCGGAATCTCTGATCCGTGAAATCAAAAACTTAGAGTATAAATAATGGAAAGAGAATGGGCTTTGATCACCGGAGCCAGTTCGGGTATAGGATTAGCCTATGCAAACGAACTGGCTTCGCGTGGTTTCAATTTGGTCATCGTCAGCAATGAAGAGAAAGCCATAGAAGAAAAGGCCGCCCTGCTGACAAAGCAACATCAGGTCGAGGTGTTGCCTCTGTATCGGGACTTAGCGATTCCGGGTGCAGCAGAAGAGTTATACACCTATTGTCAGACCAAGGGCATCAAGATTGAAGTGCTCGTCAATAATGCCGGCATGTTCTATTTCAACGAAGTTGTTGAAGAGAATGCCAAGAAGACAGAAAAGATGCTCTACCTGCATGTAATAACAACCACGCAACTGTGCTATTTCTTTGGCAAGGAGATGAAGCAACGCCGCCATGGCCATATCCTGAATATGTCATCCATGTCTGCATGGATTCCCTTTCCCGGCATTGCGCTCTACGCCTCAACCAAAGATTATCTGAAAGACTTTTCTAAAGCTCTCAGAGCGGAACTACGTGTATATAATGTAAACGTAACCGTTTTATGTCCGGGAGCTGTTGCCACCAATCTCTACAATCTGAGTGACAACCTGAAGCTACTGGCCATCCGCTTAGGCATTATGATGCGTCCCGAAAAGTTGGCCAAGAAAGGCATCAATGCGCTGTTTAAACGACGCTGCTGCATCATGCCAGGACTCATCAATAAGATAGCAACGCCTTTTGTAATGCTGCTTCCCTATCGATTTGTCCGATGGCTAATGCATAAAGTCAACTTATTGCCTTATATGCCCTAAAAGAGAAAAGAAAACTATAGAATATTTTTGCCATTCAAATAAAAACGCATATATTTGCACCGCTTTTTAGCCCCGTACCGTGTGATGGGAAATTAGAAAGCAGATTATCTAATTTTGAGTAACACATTAAATTTCACAAAAAGATGAAAACATTCCAATTACAAGGAACAACAAGAGAAATTCTTTCTCGTCCGGCTGATCAGAAAAGAGCTCTGAAAGCTATGCGTAATAACAACGGAATTCCTGCTGTATTATACGGTGGTGAAAAAGTAGTTCACTTTACAGTAACTAACGATGCTGTTCGTAACTTGGTTTACACTCCGGAAATCTATATCGTTGATTTGACAATCGATGGTAAGACTACAAAAGCAATCGTTAAAGACATGCAGTTCCAGCCGGTAACTGACGCTATCGTTCACATGGACTTCTTGGAAGTATCTGAAAACAAGCCTGTAGTAATGGAAGTTCCGGTTGCTTTGGAAGGTCACGCTGAAGGTGTTAAAGCCGGTGGTAAGTTGACACTGCAGATGAGAAAACTGAAAGTGAAAGCTTTGTATTCTCAAATCCCTGAAAAGTTGACTATCAATGTTGACAACTTAGGTTTGGGTAAGACAATGCAGGTCGGCGCTTTACACTTTGAAGGTCTGGAGTTGATGAATGCTAAGAACGCTGTTGTTTGCGCAGTTCAGTTGACTCGTGCCGCTCGTGGTGCTCAGGCTAACGCTGGCAAGTAATTATCAAATTGAATCTTAAAAAGATTTTTTCATAGTTAAGGTTTTGGTTTTAATTAGGAGGGGCTTGTTCGTGAGAATCAACCCCTCTATTTTTTTATATATACTAATATACATATCATTATATGAAATATCTAATCACCGGACTGGGTAATATTGGTTCTGAATACTGGGGAACTCGCCACAACATTGGTTTCCGTGTTGTCAATCAGTTGGTAGAAGATGCCGGAACCGCATTCACAGAAGAACGCTACGGTGCCATTGCCCGTATGAGAGTCAAGAACTGTGAACTTATTGTGCTAAAACCCAACACATTCATGAACTTGAGCGGTAATGCCGTTCGCTATTGGCTACAGAAAGAGAATATTCCGGTAGAGAATCTGCTGGTTGTCGTTGACGACTTAGCCTTGCCATTTGGTACGCTGCGACTGAAACCCAAAGGAAGTGATGCCGGTCACAATGGACTGAAAAATATAGCCCAAATGCTAGGTACACAAGTCTATTCACGCCTACGTTTTGGCATTGGAAATGATTTTCCACGAGGAGGACAAATTGATTATGTATTGGGTAAATTCCCTTCGGAACAGGTAGAACAGATGCCTGAGATTCTGAAAAGAGCCTCTGAAATCATCAAGAGCTTCTGCTTGGCCGGAGTGCAGATTACCATGAACCAATACAACAATAAATAACAAACTGTTTTTATAACATGAACGAAGTACGTATTGATAAATGGATGTGGGCTACTCGTATTTTCAAGACGAGAACCATTGCTGCCGATGCTTGTAAAAAGGGACGGATCATGATTGGTGGTGTCAATGTGAAACCTTCGCGCATGATTAAGGTGGGCGAAGTAATACAAGTACGTAAACCTCCTATCACCTTTTCTTTCGAAGTATTGGCGCTGAGCGAACGCCGTATGGGTGCAAAGTTAGTTCCTGACTATTTAAAGAATGTAACAACTCCCGATCAGTATGAGATCTTAGAGATGAACAAGATTTCGGGATTCGTCAATCGAGCTAAAGGAATGGGACGCCCGACAAAGAAAGACCGACGCGAACTGGAACAGTTCACCGATCCGGGCCAGCTGTTCGACAGCTTCGATTTCGAATTTGACTTCGATGAAGCGGACAATGAGGACGAAGAGGATTTCTAATCCCGACATATATTAAAGGCGATGTGTCATAATTAGTAATATGACGCACCGCCTTTTTGAATCACTCCTTTCTGACCCTTTTGAATATACTAAACACTCTTCACCAAGGAAAACAAATTGCCTTTTCCAAACAATTTCCACCGCCTCGAATTATTATTCTCTATAACCGGTATGACCCATAAACCTCATCGCCCCAACAAGTACGGCACTCTTTTCCCCTATGAGCTGAGAAGTTTTGAGAGGTTTTTAGTACATTTGCATCCTACAAAAACTGAAAAGATGAAACAAATAAAGATTTTCCCGAAAGACTGGCTGCTATTGCACCCGTATAAGCAGAGTACACCGGTCGATTCCTATTATACAAGTATCGCCAACCGCATCTATGGCTTCATGGAACAGACTGAATTAAACAACTCTTTCGAAGGCGATGAAACTAAACAGATCTGTATCCGTCTTGCTGCCTATTTTGAAGATGTGATCTCTGAACTTGGTATCTGGCGTACATTCATCAACTCTTTTAAAGAAAAATATGGCAGCTATTTGCCCTTCTATACTCCGGACGATCACTATTATGACGACGAAGTGAATCTGGAAGATGTGCGCTTCTTGTTGTGGCATTATACACAGCAATTCCATGGCCAGCGCAGAGGAACGTTTGTCAGTCCGGATAATCAGGTAAACGAAAAGACAGCCAAGATGATCTATCAGCTGTTTTGTGATGAATGGACAACAGCACCCGAAAACAGCCGCATGAAGAAGCTCTTCTCCAAAGAGACTCGCTATGAAGACCAAGATTCATACGAACCGCTGTTGCAATGGTTCTATTATAATATGTATCTGTTTACCGATTCGAACCGCGAACTGACTGAACAAAGTATGACTCACTGGGATGAATATCGTACACAGCCTGAAAAATTGAGTAATATGCTGATGAATATACACCAGCGACTCATCTATGTGGCCCAAACAGAGCTGCTGGGCTGGACCACTCCACAATGGATGGCTAAGATCATGCCGGCCGATCATCCCGATATGCCTTTTATGCAAGAGATTGCCGAGTTGTCTAAGATGGTTACTCCGGAAGAGGTGTTGCAGAAGAACAAGGCTGATTACGAGAAGTTCCAGCAGGTCGCTGAAGGTAAACTGCTACTTTACTTCAAGAGTGTAGAAGAGGTGAAAAACTTCATTGCGGAGAAAATGGAGATTACATTGTCCGAAGAGTTCATGAAGAATCATGCCCGCGCTAAACAGATTGCCCTTTATGCCACAGAGAAAGAGGGAATTGCCGTAATTGTCAACAACCTGGAAAGCATCAAGGACGAAAATAACCCCTTCTATGACGAAGCGTTCGCGGCTGCTCATGCCATTGTCTTCTTCATCGTGAAGCATTGTAGCATAGATCTGATCCGCCAGATGGAAGAAAGAGGCATGTTGGCAGATGCGCAAGCCAAGAGCACACTCGCTCCGACTCGCGGTAAAGCTATCATACATGAGAACTGGGAATTCTTATGCAGCTATTTCTTTAAAGAATGATTGAAAACCCACAAAGGGTTCAAGTAACTTATCGGCTCTGTTACTCGAACTCTTTATTCCAAATCGGTCATTAGAGATTTTTTCGTGCAAAAAGAAAGCGAATAGCAACTTATAGTCATCATTATAGCATCTGTATAACAAACACAACACGTTGTTTTCAGCCTGTTTATATAATAGTCTATCCTCTCTGAATTAAATATGCACCGAGAGATAGTCCTGACTTCGTCAATGCGCCACCCTAAACAAGAATCTCATTTGGGCGCGTCAAAAAGCGACTTGATTGCGAGGTGCTTCTCTGTAAGGAAGAGCGTTTTCGTAAAGTAAGTGCCGTTCTCAGGCATTTTTATCCTGATTGTGGTTATGGTTTTAGCGGCATCAAGCACATGATCGACACTCATGTCAATCTTGTTTATGCCTATAAGTCGCTCCAGTTCTTTATATACTTTATAAGCGATGAAACATATACAGATGTGGGCTTCAATCCTCCTTTCCGTGAAGTGAAATATCGGACGCATCTCCAATGTTTCTTTTGAGATACGGAAGGCACGTTCCACCACCCATAAACCATGATATTGGGCAATGACACGCTCGGCATCAAGGCCTGTATTGGTGATATATCCTTTCAGACCATCCCACTTGCAGTCCTCGACAATCTTCTCCTCGCTGATGGAAACCTCTATGTCCTTGCTGATTTCAACCCAACTTCAACATCTTCTGAATAAAATTTCTCTAAAAATCAGCCTTTTCCTTTTTTGTAGATTTTCGTTGGGTA
>CAKVBA010000044.1 GCA_934725305.1 uncultured Parabacteroides sp.
GTGGAAGAGTAGGTAGCCGCCGTTTTAGTTAGAAGGAGTCAGTCCGAAAGGGTTGACTCCTTTTTGTGTGTATGGTAATAATGTATAGGAGTTTTCAGAATACATTAAAAAAGCTTTTTCTTGTTCAATCGAGTAATAACGGCTATTTTTGCTAGCATTTATAAATAGGATGTAACTTATAGAACTACATCATTATATCAGAAAGGAATGAAAAAGTTATTGTCTTTGCCTCCCAATTTGGTTGATTGTTTTCATGAGATCAGAGAGATTGATCATCAAGAATACTTTTGTACATCGGATCCGACAGGAGCCCGTTTGGGATCAGGCGGCGGAACTGCTTGGTTGTTGGAGTCGTGTCGAAAGCATGAGGCTCCACATGAGTCGTTTGATCAATGGCTGGCCAAAGAGAAAAGAATATTACTTCATGCCGGTGGACAGAGTCGTCGTCTGCCCAGTTATGCTCCTTCGGGGAAGATATTGACGCCGGTGCCTGTGTTTCGTTGGGCGCGTGGTCAGCAGCTCTCGCAAGATTTGTTGTCGTTGCAGTTGCCTCTCTATGAGCAGATCATGCAGAAGGCTCCAGAGTCGTTGCGCACACTTATTGCTAGCGGTGATGTTTATATTCGCAATAATCAGCCACTGCAGTCAATACCCGATGCAGATGTGGTTTGCTATGGATTATGGGTGGATCCGTTGTTGGCGACTCATCATGGCGTGTTTTTGTCGGGCCGCAAGACATCCGACCGACTTGACTTTATGTTGCAAAAACCGTCGTTGGAGGATTTGGAGCAGCTCTCAGCTTCTCATCTATTTCTGATGGATATCGGTATTTGGCTTTTGAGCGATCGTGCTGTGAAACTTTTGACAGAACGTTCTTGTGGCACTGATGGTCAATCTTTGAAGATGTATGATCTTTATGCCGAGTTCGGTTTGTCGTTGGGTGCACATCCCCGTATTGTTGATAAAGAATTGAATGAATTGACTGTTGCTATATTGCCTCTTCCGGGTGGAGAGTTTTATCATTATGGTACCAGTACCGAGTTGATCTCGTCAACCATGGCAGTGCAGAATTTGGTGCGTGACCAGCGTGCCATTATGCAGCGAAAGGTAAAACCGCATCCTGCCATGTTTGTGCAGAATGCAGAAATACATCATCGTCTGACTGCTGCCAATTCCGAAGTCTGGATCGAGAATAGTTGTGTTGGAGAACAGTGGGCTTTGCATCATCGTCATATCATCACCGGGGTGCCTCGGAATGAGTGGCCGTTGCGGTTGCCGGCAGAAGCTTGTGTGGATGTTGTGCCGATGGGAGAGGCAGACTTTGTTGCCCGTCCATATGGATATGCCGATCTGTTTAAAGGAGATTTGACAGATGAAGCCACAACCTATATGGGACAGCCTGTGAAGCAGTGGGCTTTGGCGCGAGGCATTGAGCTGCCAGCTTGTTCTGACATTCAGAATGCACCGTTGTTCCCGGTTTGTCATACGGTAGAGGAATTGGGGTTTGTGATGCGTTGGATGATTTCGGAGCCACACCTTGAGAAGGGACGAGCTGTTTGGCTGTCTGCCGAGAAGTTGTCTGCCAATCAGATTTCAGATTGTGCCAATTTGCGCCGACTGTTCTGTCAGCGTTGTGCCTATCGTGATGCCAATTGGTCTATGTTGGCTCATAATCATGCTAAGAGTGTCTTTTACCAGCTTGATTTGGCCGATGCAGCCCGTGAGTTTGCCGTGCGTTCCATCGAGTTGCCGGCCTATCTGTCGGATGAAGCTCCACTGATGAAGCGTATTCACGACCGTATGTTTCATGCCCGTGTGTCACAGTTGCAGGGAAAAGAATGGCAAGTCGATCAGCAGAAAGCTTTTGCCCTTTTGCGTGAGGGATTGATCGGATCTATCGCCGAGAAGAAACAATCGCCTCGTCTTAATGTCTTTCGGGATCAGATTGTCTGGAGCCGTAGCCCGGTTCGTATAGATTTGGCCGGAGGATGGACGGATACGCCACCCTATTGTATGTATGCCGGAGGAAATGTTGTGAATGTGGCTATCGAATTGAACGGTCAACCGCCTTTGCAGGTCTATGTCAAGCCGTCACGAGAGTACAAAGTGATCATGCGTTCTATCGACTTGGGTGCCATGGAGGTTGTTTCAACGTGGGAAGAGTTGCGTGATTGCAATAAGGTAGGATCGCCTTTTTCCATACCGAAGGCCGCTTTGATATTGGCCGGATTCGTCCCGGAGTTTGCTGCCGAACGCTATGCTTCGCTTGAAGAGCAGTTAAGAGCTTTGGGTTGTGGCCTTGAGATTACACTATTGGCAGCTATTCCTGCCGGATCGGGTTTGGGCACTAGCTCTATCTTAGCCGCAACGGTGCTGGGAGCTGTTTCGGACTTCTGTGGACTGGCATGGGACAAGAGTGAGATCTGTAATCGCACATTGATACTTGAACAGCTGCTTACTACGGGTGGCGGGTGGCAAGATCAGTATGGAGGAGTGTTACATGGTTTGAAGTTGTTGCAGACGAGTGATGGATTTAATCAGATTCCACAGGTGCGTTGGTTGCCCGAATATCTCTTTACTGATGCTTCGTGTCGTCCATGTCACTTATTATATTATACAGGAATCACTCGCACGGCGAAAGACATCCTGGCTGAAATTGTTAGAGGAATGTTTCTAAACAGTGGAGTACATCTTAACCTGCTTGCCGGCATGAAAGAGCATGCACTTGAGATGTTTGAAACTATTCAGCATGGTGATTTTGAGCAGTATGGACGTTTGGTCGGTAAGACGTGGAAACAGAATAAGGCATTGGACTCGGGAACAAATCCGCCGGCAGTAGAGGCTGTTATCGATCGTATAAAAGACTATGCCTTAGGATATAAATTGCCCGGAGCCGGAGGCGGTGGCTATCTCTATATTGTAGCGAAAGATCCAGAAGCGGCCTTGCGCATCCGTAAGACATTGATCGAATCTCCCCAGCATGCGAATGCTCGTTTTGTAGAGATGAATTTGTCTGATCATGGACTGCAAATCAGTCGGTCGTAGGTGATAGAATCGTTCTTTAGTCAAAAATTGTTGTAAATTGGAATATATTAGGTTGTTTTTGGAACATTCGATATATACCAATCTGTTATACTTTTGCAAAGTCAAAAAGAGTTGAGGTTGTGATGTTTAAAAAGTTAGTATTATTTTTTGTGATGCTGGTATTTGCTTTGGGAGCAAAGGGCCAGAATTTGGTGATTAAAGGTATAGTGCGAGATTCTGTAACGGCCGAGCCGTTGCCTTATGTGTCTGTTTTACTGAAAGGTACGACTATTGGTACGACGACAGATGCTGATGGTGGTTTTTATCTTACCACCTCTTCAAAGGCGCGTGAGGTTGAGATTTCTTATCTGGGTTATGTTACTAAAACTCTGAATGTTTCGCCGGGGCGTAAGTTTAACTTCACTGTTGAGTTGGTTCCCACAAGTATTAATCTGAATGAAGTGGTTGTTAAGCCAAAGAAGGAAAAATACTCGAAGAAGGAGAATCCAGCTGTTATTTTTGTGAAGAAGGTGATAGCCAACCGTGAGAGCAACGATCCCCGTAACCATGACTATTTCAGTTATGATCAATATGAGAAGATGGTGTTTGCCATGAACGACTTCCAGCCCAAGCAACGTAAAGAAGGAAAGCCTGGTAAGTTCGATTTCCTGGTTGATTATATAGATACATTGGATATGGGCCGAACTATTCTGCCGGTTTCGGAAAAGGAGAAGGTAGAATCAGTCTATTATCGTAAGGATCCGAAGAGTGAAAAACGCTTGATTAAAGGAGCAAAATCGGCTGGTGTCGATGAAATCTTCTCTCGTGATGGTATCCAGCAGTTCCTGAACGAGGTGTTTCGCGAGGTAAACATTTTCCAGAACGATATTCCTCTGTTCCTGAATCGTTTCGTCAGTCCGTTGTCAACGATGGGACCGAACTATTATAAATATTATCTGTTAGACACCTTGGAGGTGAATGGTCGTAAGACGGTCGATCTGGGTTTTGTGCCTTTCAATTCAGAGAGCTGGGGATTTACCGGTCATCTTTATGTGGCACTCGATTCTACCTTCTTCGTAGAGCGTGTTCGCTTGAATGTGCCGAAAGATATCAACCTGAACTTTGTGGGAGGTATGACGATTGAGCAGACTTTTGCCCGGGAGCCGGATGGTACACGTATCATTACGAAAGATGATATCAATGTTGACTTCAAGCTTTCTCAGAAGTCGAAGGGTATGTATGCACGACGACTTAATATTTATAGTAACCATTCATTTGAAAAGCCAGAGTCTGATCAACTGACTCTGTTTGAAGAGAGCGCACCGGTCATCACCGTGAAGGAGGCTTATCGTCAGAATGAAGACTTCTGGACTATCAATCGTCCGGAGGCAGCCGGTGTGCGAAAGCAGAATTCAGTCGAAAAGTTGATGGCTCGTCTGCGTTCAGTGCCCGTCTTCTATGTTACGGAAAAGGTGGTTTCTATCTTGGTGTCGGGTTATATTCCTACCAACAAAGATCCGTTGAAGAGCAAGTTTGAGTTTGGCCCGATGAATACAACGGTCAGTGGTAATGCGCTGGAAGGTGCTCGTTTCCGTGTGGGTGGAACCACCACAACAGCCTTTAGTAAGCGCCTGTTTATTGACGGTTATACCGCATACGGTACGAAGGATAAGAAGTTGAAGTATGATGCGCTGGTTGAATATTCTTTCAATGACAAGAAGGAATACCGTAAAGAGTTTCCGGTTCATTCAGTGCGTGCCGAATATAGTTACGATGTCAATCAGTTGGGTCAGCAGTATATGTACACCAGCAAGGATAACATCTTCTTGGCATGGAAACGACAGCAAGACTCTCGTATCACCTATATGCGTAAGGCAGAGTTGGCTTATTACAACGAACAGTACAATGGATTGGGCTATGGCGCTTCTGTGCGAAACAAGCAAGAGACAGCCACCAGCTATGTAGGTTTTAACCGTATCGGTCCTGACAAGGAGTTGACACCGATTAGAGACTATATGGCTTCGGAAGTCGAGTTTAAGCTGCGTTATGCACCGAATGAAAAGTTCTATCAGACGCGTAACTTCCGTTATCCGATCACCTTTGATGCACCGGTGTTAACGTTGAGCCATACCATGTCGTTTGATGGCGTTTTAGGTTCAGATTACACTTATCACCGTACAGAGTTGGGTCTTCAGAAGCGTTTCTGGTTTTCAGCTTTTGGCTATGTCGATTTGATTGTAAAGGGAGGAAAGGTGTGGAACAAGGTTCCTTATCCGTTGTTGATTATTCCGAATGCCAACTTGTCTTACACCGTTCAGCCGGAGTCTTATACCTGTATGAATGCGATGGAATTCTTGAATGACGAGTATGCTTCTTGGGATTTTACCTACTATATGAATGGAGCGTTGTTTAACCGCATCCCGTTGTTGAAGAAGACTAAATGGCGCGAAGTGTTGTCGTTCCGTGGTTTGTTTGGTCATTTGTCGGATAAGAATAATCCGACTATCGAAGGCGATCATGAAGGTTTGTTCCTATTCCCGAACGGTTCGTATGTAATGGATAAGAAGACTCCTTATATGGAAGTCGGTGTCGGTGTAGAGAACATCTTCAAGTTCCTGCGTCTCGACTATGTATGGCGTCTTACTTATCGTGATCATCCCGATATTCAGACTAAGGGTGTTCGCTTCTCAATGCACTTGACTTTTTAAAACTCACTTCATATTCATTTTTGACAATCATGAGAGTGTATCGTAATCAGCGATGCACTCTCTTTTGTTTGACTAGCATGTATGTGGGTGATAATATATTAATCATGGAATAATATTTACAACATCTCTATCTCTTCTGCGGAAAGTCCTGTTACTTGTGAGATAATATCCGACGCAATACAAAGGGCTTTCATCTTACGGGCATTCTCCAGATTCTTTAGTCTTTCGCCTTCCTCTTTTCCTTTTTCCATGCCTTCTATTAGCCCTTCAGCTCGGCCTTCCTCTAAACCTTTGGCCAAACCGGCCATCATGCCCTCACGATGGGCCGTATCTACCACATCATTCTGAATCATAATGTTACTCAAATGGCGTTCATAGGCCATACGGTCTGCCTTCGACATCGAATAGAGTTTCAGCTTCTCACGTGCCTCACTCAGTCCGGGCGCTTTCGTATGAGGATCGATCTTACCATCCTTCAGATAGCGGACCCACTCTTCCAATGGTGTAACGGCCACTTTGTTGAACTCGTTTACGCGAATCAGGATATATTCCGGGAAGATCTCAGCCGGATAACGGCTGATCAGTGCGCCCTCTTGCTTGGCGTTCAGCAACAGACGGTCGTGAGTATGCACGCCCACAAACTGGTTACAGCCATGATAGAGATAGTCATTGCCCTGACCCAAATCAAAATAGAGAATGCTGATGGAATAGACCTTCTTTACCTTATAATAGGTGTCGCCCAAAGAGATGTGTTCGGTAATGGCTTTGGCCACTCCATACAGAATGCGTTCCAGAAAATGGGCTTCTCGTGTGTTTTGGATCTCGATGATAATAATCTCGCCCTTGCTGTTCAACGCTTTGATATCGACACGATTATACTTATCGTCCATCGTCTGCTGATTTCCTTCGCTTTCCAATATCTCGGAAACGGTGATCTTCTCACCCAAGAACACCGTAAGAAAACCCTCCAGCACATCGAAGTTCGCCTTCTGACGCAACAGCCGCTTAATGGCCCAGTCAAATCGGATATATCTATCTTCCAGATCTTCCATATAATCCACGTTTTTTGTTTCTTTCTTCTTTTCCGCTTTTTCCTTCATAGCTTTCGTGTTAATTGGTTAATATGTACAAAGATAGTATTTCAAAGACAATTCCCCTCGTAAAAAGAGGAGAATCGTGTTTTTTTACCCACGACACTATTCCCCAATACAAAGGTTATTGTATTTTATTAAAGTCCATTTTTGCTAAAAACGAGAGACAAAACCATCAGGAATGCTGACGATTCCGGCGGAATTGACGGACAAGTCCGCTTCGGCATAAACACCCTTTAAAAACAGGATTTTAGCTCTCTTTCAAGGGTCTATAGAGTTTTTGAAAAAAGGGTATAGACTTTTCAGAAAAAGTCTAGGGACTTTTTTGAAAATGGGTAGGCACTCCGTTTGAATTGAGTAGGCACCCAATTTCCGAAAATAAACTACTCCATTTTGATAGGATAAACAGCCTCTTGTCTGCGTGTTTACTTATTGTATTTTTGTCGTTAATAAATACATTTGTCCCCTTTGTATAGAAAATAAACCAAAACAAATAGGGGAACACGAACAGGAGACACACAAGAATTGAAATCTAATGACTGAATTGGATTAAATGATTGGAATAGCAAAACTCTTCGATGAAAACTTTTGGGAGGCGCAATGACGAAGTCAGGGCGGATGCCACATTTATTGACGGTATGTCAAAACTCGCAAATAGTAACGCCATGGACTCTAATAGTAACGCCTGGGTAAAAGCTTTTCGGTTGCGGTCTGTTTCATAATTTTAATTGATCAATAGGTCATACCAATCTTTTTTTTATACTTTTGCCTAGATAACAACAATAAGATGTTTTTATGAAAATATTATTCTTCGACCTGGAAACAACCGGGATTAAATATTGGCGCAACGGAATCCACCAGATCAGCGGTGAAGTGGTGATTGATGGAGTGAGTATGGAATCTTTCAACTTCAATGTATGTCCCAATCCCGAATGTACCATAGAAGAAGAGGCCTTGAAGATCTGCCATGTGACGCGCGAACAGATTATGCAGTATCCTCCTATGCACGATGTCTATCAGCAGTTTGTCGCTATCTTGTCGAAGTATGTCGATAAGTATGACAAACAGGATAAGTTCTTCTTGGTGGGCTACAACAACTCTTCGTTTGACAATCTTTTTCTAAAGGCCTTTTTTGTACAGAATGGCGACAGCTATTTTTACTCTTGGTTTTGGGTAAACTCTATTGATGTGATGGTGTTGGCCTCTCAACACCTGATAGAACAACGTGCAAGCATGACCGACTTTAAGCAAGAGACGGTGGCACGCACGCTGGGCATCGAGATTGTTCCCGAAAAGCTGCATGATGCATCGTACGACATACAGCTGACCAAAGCTATCTATTATAAATTGACAAAATAATGTTGATGAAAAAGAATATTTTTATAGGGATGATGCTGGGTTGCCTTCTGCTGATGACCGACATGGCTTGGGCGCAGGAAAAGGCTTATCCCAAAAACGGCGAGGGCATCACTCTGTTTCTTCGCCGATTCGACCGTAACACTGCGGCCTATCGCAGGGAGTTTATCAGACTGAACAAAAACAAGCTGGGCAAAGATCAGTCGCTGAAAATGGGTGTTCAATATACGATTCCTCCTTTGATGAAGGAACCGACAGCTCCGCGCAGCAATTATGAGCCGCTGTTTGGTAAAGAGTATGCCAGCTATCAGGAGACCTCTTCCGAGCTGAAGGGTGCCTGTTTCTATTTGGTGAGCGGACATGGTGGTCCAGATCCCGGAGCCATCGGCACGATAGGCAATCACAAACTGCATGAAGATGAATATGCCTATGACATTACGTTGCGTCTGGCCCGTAATCTGTTGACCAAGGGCGCTAAAGTCTATATCATTATTCAGGATGCCAAAGATGGTATCCGCGACGATCGCTATCTCGAAAACAGCAAACGCGAAACCTGTATGGGCAGCACCATCCCGTTCAACCAGGTGCGCCGCCTGCAGCAACGTTGCGACAAGGTGAACAGCCTATTCAAGCAAGATCGCGAGGGCTATAAGCGTGCGCTCTATGTCCATATCGACAGCCGCAGCAAGAGTCGCCAGACCGACGTCTATTTCTATTATAAGCCCAAGAGCTCACAAAGCAAGAGGCTGGCCAAGACCATGAAACAGACGTTTGCTCAGAAATATAAGAAGCATCAGCCGGGACGCGGCTTCGAAGGAACGGTAGATGACCGGAATCTTTATGTGCTGAATAATACAACGCCGGCCACGGTGTTCGTGGAATTGGGCAATATCCAGAACAGCTTTGATCAGCAGCGACTCATCTTGAGCAACAACCGACAAGCCCTGGCCAATTGGCTGGCCGAGTCTTTCGTCAACGACTATCAGCGATATAAGAAGAAACTTAAATAGTTTTCATCGCTTTTTATCGCTTTTTGTAAGGATATTACGAGAAGGTTGCTACATTTGTGAATCTGTATAATAACGATTGGAGAAGTATCTATGAACAGTCCCTACATATCACCATTTGCACGACCGCTTTATGTGATGCTGAAGCCTGTGGGTTCGGTCTGCAACTTGGCGTGTGACTACTGTTACTATCTGGAAAAGAGCAAGCTCTATCCGGATGCGAAGAACCCTATCCTCACCGACGAACTGCTCGAAAAGTTCATCAAAGAATATATCGAGAGTCAGACGATGCAAGAGGTGCTCTTCACTTGGCATGGCGGCGAGACGCTGATGCGCCCTATCAGCTTTTACCAGAAGGCGTTGGCCCTGCAGCGCAGATATGCACGGGGAAAACGGATCGACAACTGTATCCAGACAAATGGCACACTGCTTACCGACGACTGGTGTCGCTTCTTCAAAGACAACAACTTTCTGGTGGGCATCTCCATCGACGGCCCGCAGGAGTTTCACGACGAATACCGCCGCAACCGCCAAGGACTTCCCTCGTTCTACAAGGTGATGAAGGGCATCAACCTGCTGAAGAAGCATGGAGTGGAATACAACGCCATGGCGGTGGTGAACGATTATAATGTGGATTATCCTTTGGAGTTTTACCACTTCTTCAAAGAGATAGAATGTCACTACATCCAGTTTGCACCCATTGTGGAGCGACAGCTGATGCATACCGACAAGACACAGCTTACCACTCCGGCCGAACAGGATGCAGCCATCCGCCTGGCACCCTTCTCGGTGGATGCCGAAAAATGGGGCCGGTTTCTCTGCACGCTGTTCGACGAATGGGTGAAAGAGGATGTCGGCACCTATTACATACAGCTGTTCGACTCAACACTGGCCAACTGGGTGGGACAACAGCCGGGTGTCTGCTCGCTGGCCCGCTACTGTGGTCATGCCGGTGTGATGGAGTTTAATGGCGATGTCTATGCGTGCGACCACTTTGTGTTCCCCGAATACAAGTTAGGCAATATCCGCACCCAGACACTTACTGAAATGATGTACGGCCCCAAGCAACAGGCTTTTGGCATGGACAAATATGAAAAGCTGCCCACACAATGCAAAGAGTGTGAGTTCCTTTTTGCCTGTCATGGCGAATGTCCCAAAAACCGCTTCTTGCATACCGCCGACGGCGAACCGGGGCTAAACTATCTGTGCAAGGGTTATCACATGTTCTTCAGGCATGTGGCACCCTATATGGACTTTATGAAGCACGAGCTGCTGGCCCAGCGGCCGCCTGCCAATGTAATGGAATGGGCCAAAACAGAGATTTATAGAAACAACAATTAGTTACCAGCTGATTTAGTATTATGAACATAAACAGACGTGATTTTATCAAAACTGGAGGTATGGTTTTACTAGGTTCATTAGTAGCTCCCTCATTCTTGGGAAGCTGTGCCGGTAATGGCAACATGGACAAAGTTGCCGGTATCTCTTTTGCTCTGGAACATTTCAGAGTGTGTGAAGGAGACTTGCAGAAAGTATTGGCTGCCGCACTCGAAAAGGGTGGCGATTATGCAGACCTGTTCTTTGAACACACCTATAGTAACGGCATCGGTTTGCAAGATGGTGCCGTAAACCGCGCTACATCAAGCATCGACTTTGGTATGGGTGTTCGTGTATTGTCGGGCGACCAGACAGGTTATGCCTACATCGAAAACATCACCCTCGAAGAGATGTTGAGAGCTGCACGCACGGCTGCCGCTATTGCTAACGGACCGGCCGCTAAAACGCCGGCCAACTTGACCGAATATAAGTTTAAGAATAATCTGTATGAGGCTAAGAAGCCTTGGGAATCATACGCCATCAAGAAAAAGATGCCGTTCCTGCAGAAGATCAACGACAAGATCTTCAATGCCGACAAGCGTGTGCGCAAGGTGATGGCTTCTATGAGCGACGAAACGTCTCACATCTTCTTCTGTAACAGCGAGGGGCAGATGTATTACGACTATCGTCCGATGGTGGCCCTTTCGGCTGTCTGCATCATGGAGGATAATGGCAAGATCGAAAACGGCTACGCAGCACGTGCCTTCCGCATGGGTGCTGAGTTCCTGACCGACAATGTCATCGACGAAATTGTTAAAGAAGCCGTAGAAAAGACATCCATTCTGTTTAAGGCTATCAAGCCCAAAGGCGGAGAAATGCCTGTTGTTATGGGCGCCGGTGGCTCCGGTATCTTGCTGCACGAGGCAATCGGCCATGCTTTCGAAGCAGACTTCAACCGCAAGAACACCTCTATCTTCTCTGACCAGCTAAACAAGAAGATCTGTAACGAACATATCAATGTGGTTGACGACGGTACTATTCCTTTCAACCGTGGTTCGGTCAATATCGACGACGAAGGTATCGAAGGACAGAAGACCTATATCGTGCGCGAAGGTGTATTGACAAGCTATCTGCACGACCGTATCAGTGCCAAACATTATGGCATCGAATCAACAGGTAACGGCCGCCGCGAATCATTCCGCATGATGCCGATTCCTCGTATGAGAGCGACTTATATGGAATCGGGCGACGTAACGGAAGAGGACATTATCTCAACCGTAAAGAAGGGTATCTATGCCGAAAGCTTCACCAACGGTCAGGTTCAGATCGGTGCCGGCGACTTCACCTTCTTTGTGAAAAACGGATACATGATCGAGGATGGCAAGCTGACTCAGCCTATCAAGGATATCAATATTATCGGTAACGGTCCGAAGGCGTTGGCCGACATCACGATGGTTGGCAACAACTATAAGATCGACAACGGCACTTGGACTTGCGGTAAAGACGGACAGTCTTGCCCCGTTACTTGTGGTATGCCTTCAGCATTGGTTAGCAAACTGACCGTAGGAGGCGAAAGCTAAAACCGTATGGTTTAGCATTTTCATTATCCATTAATCACAATTCATACATCGAAGACATGATAACAAACGAAAATAAACAACTGGCCCAATGGGCTATGGACTATGCGTTGAAGAACGGTTGTCAGGCTTCAAGGGTAAGTCTCTACAATGGTTCGAGCTGCGACATCGAAGTCCGCAATATGAAAATAGACCGCCTGCAGCAAGCGTCGGAAAACGGTCTGACAATCCATCTCTTTGTGGATGGCCGCTTCGGTTCTTTCTCAACCAACCGCCTCGACAAGCAAGAGCTGGAAAAGTTTATCAAAGATGGCATCGAGACAACTCGCTTCTTGGCCGAAGACAAGGCGCGTACATTGCCCGATCCTGCACTCTATTATAAAGGTAATGGTACCGACCTGCAGTTGTTGGACCCGAAGTTCGACAAGATTGACCCGAACGAAAAGGTGACATTGGCCATGAGCGTATGCGACGAAATCATGGACAAAGACCAGCGTGTGATTGCTGCCAGTGCCTCTTACAGCGACTCCAAGAGCTTCAGCTATATGGTGGCCAGCAACGGCTTCGAGGGCGAAACAGCCAATTCTTCTTTTGGATTGAACAGCAGCATCAGCATCCGTGGCGAAGGTGATGCGCGTCCGGAATCATACTGGTTCGAATCGTCTCTGTTCTATGATACACTGATTAAGAAAGGTATCGGCACAAAGGCGTTGGAACGTGTATTGCGCAAGCTGGGTCAGAAGAAGGTGGCTTCAGGCAAGTATCAGATGATTCTCGACAACATGAACTCAAGCCGTCTGTTGTCTCCGGTTGTCGAGGCATTGTCGGGCTCTGCTATCCAGCAGAAAAACTCTTTCTTGCTCGACAAACTGAATCAGAAGGTATTGGGCAGCAAGATGACTTTGATTGACGATCCGCATCAGCCGAAGGCAGCCGGTGCACGCTATTTCGACCGCGAAGGTATCGCTACTCGCAAGATGTCTATCTTCGACCAAGGTGTGTTGAAGACCTACTTTATCGACACCTATTCGGGCAACAAGATGGAGGTGAAACCGACTATCTCTTCTCCGTCTATCCTGACAATGAAGCAGGGCAACAACTCTTTGGAAAGCCTGATCGCTTCTGTCAATAAGGGTATATTGGTGACCGGCTTCAATGGTGGTAACTGCAACAGCACCAGCGGCGACTTCTCTTATGGTGTGGAAGGCTTCTTGATCGAAAACGGTAAAACCACTCAGCCGATCTCTGAAATGAACGTAACCGGCAACATGATTACGTTGTGGAACAACCTGGCAGAGGTTGGTAACGATCCGCGTAACTCTTCTAACTGGCGTATTCCTTCTCTGTTGTTCAACAACGTTGACTTCAGTGGTCTATAATTGAGATACGGCATAAATAAGATAAAGGCAGAGTGTCCGTGTTGGGAACTTTTCCCGCCGGAGACACTGCTTTTTTTAGTGGCCGAATTAGGATTTAATGTATCGGTATGCAACGTTCCGTGCTGATAGTGCATCTTTCTTAGTATAAATCGGATATTATCATGAAACGTTTATTTATGAAAAGAGAAAAGAGACACATTTTGGAGGCAGCGTGCGCAAGTGTGCTGGCCTTGTTGGGTTTTGGTAGCTGCGACAACGTGGGCGAGGCCATGTATGGCACACCTCATGCCGACTATTCTATCAAAGGAGCCGTAGAAACAAAAGAGAGAAAACCAATCCAAGGAATAAGAGTTACCGTGATATGCGAAACTGA
This sequence comes from uncultured Parabacteroides sp., assembly GCA_934725305.1. Classification (GTDB taxonomy): domain Bacteria; phylum Bacteroidota; class Bacteroidia; order Bacteroidales; family Tannerellaceae; genus Parabacteroides. The sequence continues at coordinate 13,833 of CAKVBA010000044.1, forward strand.
TACTTTAGGAACAGCTCTCAGTGATGAAAAGGGTGCATTCGCCATCCAAAAAGGAGCTTTCCCATCCAACAAACTAAAAGTGTCGGCGGAAGATATCGACGGAGAGGAGAATGGAGCTTACAAAGACACAAGCATAAACATAGAACTCACCCAAAAGGATTTCAAAGGCGGGGACAAGAGCTGGTTCAGCGGAAAGGTGGAGAAAGAGGTGACAATCCAAATGGAAGAGAAGATTCATGAGTAAGAAGATCGGATTGCGACAGCGTATCGGATTGGAGCTGTACCGTAAAATACACCAAGAGCGGGTAAAGACACACGAACTGCGGACGCTCTTTTGGGAATGTACGCTGCGGTGCAATGTGGCTTGCCGCCATTGCGGAAGTGATTGCCGGGTTTCATCTGTCCATCCGGATATGCCGATGGAGGATTTCCTTCGCGTCATCGATTCGATCCGCCCACAAGTAAATCCTCATCGGGTTTTGGTTATCTTCACAGGAGGCGAAGCATTGGTCCGTCCGGACATTGAGCAATGCGGCATGGAGCTTTACCAAAGAGGATTTTCTTGGGGCATTGTCTCCAACGGATTGTATCTTGACCGCCAACGTTTGGACGGCTTGTTGAAATCCGGATTGCACACGGCTACTATTAGTCTGGATGGTTTTGAGGAGGCACATAATTGGCTACGTCGTCATCCGCAAAGCTACACCAAAGCTGTCGAAGCCATACGGATGTTGAGCGAAGAGAAAGAGATTGTTTGGGATGTAGTCACCTGCGTAAACGGGAAGAACATTGACGACTTGGAATCGTTCAAGGAGTTTTTGATTGCGAACGGTGTAAAGAGATGGCGCTTGTTCACTATCTTTCCGATGGGGCGAGCAGCCCAAATGCCCGAATTGCAACTAAGCGATGAACAGTTTACCCGGACATTGGATTTCATCCGTGACACCAGAAAAGAGGGACGCATCCATGCCAGTTACGGTTGTGAAGGCTTTTTGGGTGGCTACGAGCATGAGGTGCGGGATAATTTCTATGAATGCAACGCCGGCATTAGCTCTGCTTCCGTCTTGATAGACGGTTCCATTTCCGGTTGCCCAAGCATACGAGCCAACTTCCATCAGGGAAACATCTATCAAGACGACTTTATGGATGTATGGAACAACCGCTTCCAATCATACCGCGACCGCACGTGGGCGAAAGAGGGGATTTGTAAAGATTGTTCACTCTTCCGCTACTGCGAAGGAAACGGAATGCACCAACACGACGACAATGGCAAATTGCTGGTCTGCCACTATCGGCGTATATTATCCTGATATCGAAGATAAGTTTGTATTTGTCACGCACCGTTTTAGCCTAAAAATGTGTCATAATCTCAATAACAAACTTATCCTTCTCAGAAATCTTTGCAAGAGCATTATTGTCATAGAAATATTTCTCGTAGTTGATACGAATATCGCTGACAAAAGGCTTATTGATACTCAATGTCACACCTCCGGTTATTCGGCTTCGCTTATAATCGTTGACGACAAGACTGCCCTCTTTGTCGGCCACGCCATTGAGGTATCGTTTGCCATCACTATGATCGCTCATGTAATCATATCTGAGCAGCGGCGAGATCTTTTGGAAAAAACAATGACGGAGAGGAATATCGTAGCAGACAAAGCTATCGAACGCATGTACGCCATCAAAGGTGTCCTCTTCATATTGCTTGTAAAGATATTCCACTTCGGCCATGAAGCCCCGATGATGATACGTTAAGCCGGCATCATACATCAATATATCGGCATTGTCGGGTTTCACCTTTTGCATACTCACCTCGATGTCGAGTCCTATCGGCAACATCGCTACGGCCTTGGTCGAGAAGTTGATGTTGTTGGTCCAGAAGTCTTTCTGATTGGTAAGGCCGGAGCCATTGAATATGCCTGCACGCACATTGACCGGAAAACCGACATCGAACACATAACCAACCTCGGCACCCACATCTCTCACATTGCCCACCTGTTTGGCAATGAAAGAGCGGTTAGCAAAGTATTGCTGATGAGGCGAACGGTGGGCATCAATGGTAAAAGGCACACGCTCCTGACCAATGGTAAACTCAAATTTATCCCACGGTTTGATTTTGGTGTAAGCATCGAGCATCTTTATCACGCCCTCGTCGCACAGGTCTATTTCAGCCTTGTAAGACACTTTGTCAGAGAGATTTCCCGACACATTCACGCGGGCTGTACGCACTTCGAACCGCCCTTTCTGATCGGCTGTCTGGTATTCATATTTCCCTCGTAGCGTTCCTCCAATCTTGATGTTCTGCAGATATGAGTCTTGTGCAGACACACCGACCGACACAAGGACAAGAACGGCAATGATGACATTTCGTAATTTGATCTTTTGCATGACTTCGCTATAAGTATTTCTTCATTTCTTCTCCATCCACACCTGCTTCGAGTTCGATCAGGTGATTAACCGTACTTGCTTTGACTTTGGGTATCAGCACACCTTCCACCTGAAAGAAGCCGACTTCGGCCTTCATGTGTATCTCTATTTTGATGGGCTTTTCCGTTCCCTTCAGTATCTTCACCTTCTCAATGGAGTTGGCCGAATACTTGTGAATATCACCTTCGGCCGGTTTTGAGGGAATCTCTAAGGTAATACGAGCTCTTCCCTTTGTCATGTCACAACCATCGGCAACTAAGATAATGCCCGCTTCCAACGAATGAATAGGATGAGTTCCCATGTGCCCCAATATTCCCTCTAAAGCCATCGAGCGGATAATCGTTCTTCGCTTCACATTCTCATTGCCCGGCAACACCTCAAGCAACAAGTCCGAAATCAGCGAATAGGATATGATTCCAGAATACAATTCATGGTCTTTACGGCCAACCGTCATGCCGCTATCATGAAGAAAAGAGGCCAGCATCACGGCTGAAATACTATCGGCGAATGAGCCGGCACCTTCAGACTCGAGGCTCGTCTTTATACCTGCCTCATGCAGAATCTTTAGCATCTTCAGGGCATTGTAACAGACCTTCTTCATGTGCACCGGGCCATGATCGTTCAATCCGATGCGTACGATTGACACATCGTTGGCATAGTTCTGAATACATTCCACCTCTTGATTATTGATCAACGTCTGAAACAGTAGAAGCGGAAGTCTGTCTGCCGACGTAGAAAGAGCCACAAGCTCCTCGACAATCTTTAGAATTTTACACTCTATGGTTATCTCTTTAGGTGATTTCTCATCATTCATCATTCTCTGTTTATTTTATCGTTAAAAGGAGTGAACTAAATCGATTGCATGACATCTGCGTCATCTGATATTTCTTTATATCCATATACTTTGCTTTTTGATTTCGATACAAAAGTATCAGGTGGATGTTACAGAATGGTTACAGCCATATTAACATGATATGATAGATATAATCATGGGAAAGGTGGTTATAACAGACAGAAAAGCTATGATATGCCCAAGCGCCCCAAAGAGAAGAGAATAGCCGGAAACTAACTATTTTTTCACAATTTTCACGATTCGAAGAGATTTACACAGATAAACATTTGGGAGAATCATTGTCTCTGTTTATTTTTGTATAAAAATAACGAAATACATATCTTGTCGCTACAATCTGCCGATTCCTAAGATTCCGGGAAACACATTTATCGGCATTAAAAGGTTTTTTATAAGGTAAGAAGATAGACACAATCGGTGACGACTTAAAGAGGTTCAAAGTCATGCACTGATGAAAAAGATTAACAGAAAGAGCCTCTATTAATTTAGTATTTATGAAAGTAAAACAGATTCTCTTGATGGCATTGGCATTTTTGTCAATCACAAACATCAACGCCCAGTCACTTTCGTCAACAACTAAAACGCATTGGGACAAAGGGACACTTGTAATCGAAACTCCCGAGCGCCCTGCCGGACAGCAGCATGTGCTTGGACTGACTGCTCCGAAGATGCAGACCGTACGCGTGGCATTCGTTGGTTTGGGTATGCGTGGCCCGTGGGCAGTTTTGCGTTTTTGCAACATTCCTGGTGTTGAAATCGTAGGTCTTTGCGACTATGAAGAAAAACGTGCCGAAGACTCTCAGAAATATCTGCGTGACGCCGGATTGATTCCTGCGGATATCTATTATGGTGAAAAAGGGTATGAAGAATTGTGTAAACGCGAGGATGTGGACTTGGTTTACATCGCTACAGACTGGAATCACCATTTCCCAATTGCAAAGTATTCAATGGAACATGGCAAACACGTCGCTATTGAAGTGCCGTCTGCGATGAACCTGGAACAGTGCTGGACTCTGATCGACCTGGCCGAAAAGACTCGCTTGCACTGCTTCATCCTTGAAAACTGTTGCTACGACTATTATGAGATGAATGCTTTGGCAATGGCTCAAGACGGTGTGTTCGGAGAAATCATCCGTGCCGAGGGTGCTTATATCCACGAGTTGTCTCAGTTCTGGAAAGAATATTGGAAAGATCCGAATGACAACGACACAGATAACTTGCACTGGCGATTGAAATACAATAAAGAAAACCGTGGCGATGTTTATGCCACTCACGGTCTTGGCCCGGTTGCACAGTGCATGAACATTCATCGTGGCGACCGCTTCACCACATTGGTTGCCATGGATACCGAGAGCTTTGCCGGCAAGAGTTTAACCAAGAGCATAACCGGCACTGAACCGAAAGAGTTCCGCAACGGCGACCATACAACAACGCTGATGCGCACAGCCAACGGTAAGGTGGTTGAAATCCAGCACAACGTGATGACTCCGCAGCCCTATAACCGTCTGTTCAAGTTGACCGGCACCAAGGGTTATGCCACCAAGTATCCGACTCCCGAATATGCTCTTTCAGGCGATGCCATGAAAGGTACCGGCGCTCCTAATATGGACGATATCAATGCGCATGGTTTCTTGAAAGCCGATCAGAAAGCGGCATTGGAAAAGAAATACTATCATCCCATTCTGACTAAGTTCGGCGAAAAGGGCCGTGCTATGGGTCATGGCGGTATGGACTACATCATGGATTCTCGCCTGGTTTACTGTCTGCAGAATGGTCTGCCTCTGGATATGGACGTTTACGATATGGCCGAATGGTGTGCCTTGTCTGAACTGGGCGCCATCTCTATGGATAACAACTGTGCGTCCGTTACATTCCCGGACTTCACTCGCGGCCACTGGAACGAAGTGAAGGGCTTCAAACATGCCTATGCTCCGGAAGCAGAAGAGGCAGCAACCGAAGCTGCAGCTGAAGCATATACAGCTGCTCAGAAAGAAGCTGTGGCTGCTTGCGACTTGTGGACTCTTTATGACAATGTGAAAAATGCAACGGATGCCAAGGCTAAGGCGAAAGCTCAGACGGCTTACGATCGTGCTGTTGTCAAAACGAAAAAGATGATGGACAAAACGCTGAAGACAAAGAAATAGGCTTTAGCTTCTATCGATTATAAAAAGAAAGGTTCGAGATTGGGGCTGTGTCAGAATAACTGTTTTGATGCAGCCCTTTTTAGATATGCCTCTCTTCTTGAAAAAGTGTTGATAAACCAGGAATGATGCCAATAGACTGCCCATAACACTGAGTGATGAAATAGCGGCTGTCTGTCCGCAGAAATAACCGAGGTTGCTAACAATCAGGCGATTCAAACCGATGGATAAGCCTAACAGAAAAAGCAACACACAAACGACAATGTGTATCAATGGTGATACCTTTTTTATTGTGGGTACACGACGAAATGAATAACCTATAAAAACTCCGAATACCATCATAAGAATACATGAAGATGTGTATCTTTACGCACAAAAACAATAAAATGGGAAAAATACTGAAACTTTTGGTCGGAATACTATGCGGTGGTCTAATAGGTGTAGCCATTGCTGTATTAATAGCGTATTTAATTGACGGAAAGGAAGCGCTTGATGTTGTTTCCAGCAAAGTAGATGCAGCAAAGCTTGCTGGTTCAATAGCTTTATCATGTGTGTTGACATTCGTTGCATTAATCCTGCAAATCATACTTCATGAAGTTGGTCACATGATTGGAGGTCTTGCCACCGGCTATAAGTTCTTTTCTATCAGATTCTCCAAATATGCCCTTGTAAAAACAGGGAAGGAATTACATTGGCGGCAATACGACATTGCAGGAACAGGCGGACAATGCGTAATGTTTCTTGACAAAGACATTGATATTGAGCAAGACTCAACACCCTACTTTTGGTATAATGCAGGAGGTGTAGCTACTAACATCCTATTATCTGTAATAAGCATTATAGTTGTTAAATATACAGATATGGGTGTTGCTGGCTCATCGTTCTTCATGCTAATGGCATTTGTCGGCATAGTGATGGCTCTGCTCAACGGAATACCAATGAATATGGGAGCTGGCATAAACAATGATGGACGCAACATACTGATGCTTAGTCGTAGCGCACAAAACCGCAGACTATTCATACGCTCCTTTCAGATAATTGGTGAATTGGGACATGGCGTCCGGCCAAAGAATATGCCTAAAGAATGGTTCAGCAGCGAAATACCAACTGGAGGCAACGACTACTTTGGTATTGTTTCGTATATTTCGTATATCTCATTACTTGAGGACGAAGGACTTTGGGACGAGGCACGCATTGCATATGAGCATCTTGAGAATATTAAGCCAAAGCTACCTTTGCTTTTCGCTTTGGAAACAGCAAGCGAACATATTCTCACAGAACTGCTGACACAGAATAGGAGAGACGTTGTGGAGAAGCTATGGACGAAACAAGCGGCAAAATATACAACGAACAACTATAAATACTCGCCAAGCAAGCTTGCTGCTCTTTATGCCATAGAACTATTGTATAACAAAGACGAAAAGAAAGCCTTGCAACTCTATGAAGAGCTGCAAAAAAGAAAAGATATGTTCTATCTGCCAGGAGAAACGGCTATGGCGCTAAGTATTGCTGAGCAAATAGCAAAGTTATAGTCTATTATAAACAAAAGTTAAATGATAGTTGTTTTATTGCTAATCATTTATCCCAATCCGGTCATTAGATTACAATTCTTGTTGGTGTTTGTTTGGAGCAGATTGCAATGGTTCTGCGTTGAAGGTATATTTATCAACCATAAAAATACAATAAGTCAACAGGCTGGCAAGAGACTACTAATCCGGTCAAAACGGAGTAGTCTATTTCCGGAAACGGAGTGCCTATCCAATCCGAACGGAGTAGTTATTCCGTCCCAACGGAGTGCCTACCCAATTTCAAAAAAGTCTATACCCTTTTTTGAAAAAGTCTATACCCTTTTTCCAAAAACTCTATAGATTATTGAAAGAGAGACTATAACCCTTTTTTCAGGGTGTTTGGGCTGAAACAGATTTGTCTGTCAGGTCCGACGAAGTCGCCCGTTGTTTCTGCCGGATCCGTTACCGCTTTTAGCAAATAATAGCCCGAATAAAAATACAATAACTATCTCTCAGTGCATGTTTAATTCTGACAAATTTTGATGCAGCCTAAAAAAGTGCCGACAAGAGTTGGAAAGAATAAAAATATTCAGCTGTTTTACTTTTTTCGTTCTAATGACGATTTGGGTTAAATGTGTTGTTAATACAAAATATCATGATGGTATGAACAAAAAAGACACACCAGAGCAATATCTTTACAGTCGAAACGTTATCTATGTAATATACGAATATGGCACTGAATCAAGCCAATAAGCTCGTGTGGATTGTGGAGACCATCTATCGGGCACATAAGATTTCTTTTGAGGAATTGAATCGCCGCTGGATGGACAATGTAGATTTGAGTAGAGGTGAGGAGATGTTGAAGCGCACTTTCCACAAGTGGAAGTGGAATATTTTCGATACCTTTGGCTTGTTGATAGACTGCGAAAAAGCTACACCATATAGGTATTACATCGCCAATGAGGATGACATGAAGAGTGGAAGCATTGGGAATTGGTTATTGAGCACACTGTCGGTGAGCAACTTTCTTCTTGAAAAGTCGGAATGGTATTGCTTTCAGAAAATGGGCCAACAGCATTTTGAAACAGTACCTCATCAGAGGCTATGCCATAGATCAACGTCGCCTTGACCACTATGATGATTTGAAGAATGTGGTTCGGTTGATGTCGCGAGCTCTCACCCTCCAAGACAAAGTATCTGAAGGAGAATACTCCGGACTGTTCTGTGTCATCACAGATTATGTCTATGCCCTCGACACACTCGACCGCTACGACTATCAGGCATTGGGCGTAGAGAAGACAACCAAAGAAGAAATTTTCCATGCTACCTACGAGAATGCCATGAATGCCATCAACGCCTTGAAACCGAAGTTTGGCGAAAGCCGATGGTTTGCAAACGAAAAGGATGATTCCTTTAAGAGTAGCATAGGTCAGATTTACCAAACATTCGGAGGTGAAGACCTATATCCATCAGTGGAAGAAAAGGCAGCTATGTTGCTGTATCTCGTGGTGAAGAACCATTCCTTCAGCGATGGCAACAAACGTATTGCTGCCATGCTCTTCCTTTGGTTCATGGAGAAAAATGGCATACTTTATGGCCAGGACAGACATAAACGCATAGCTGACAACACCCTCGTTGCCCTCACGCTGATGATTGCCGAGAGCCGCACAGAAGAGAAGGATGTGATGGTAAAGGTGGTGGTAAATTTAATTAATAAAGATAATCAATAAGCACATCTTATATGAAGGACTTTGCAGCAATTGATTTTGAAACGGCTAACAACGAGCGCAGTTTGGTTTGCTCTGTTGGCTTGGTGATAGTGCGTGGCGGTGAGATAGTAGATAAGTTCTACTCGCTCATCAAGCTAGAACCAGTGTATTACAACTACTGGTGTTTCAGGTGCATGGCCTGTGCTCCGCCTCGCGCCGAGTTTGGCCACAAGGCAGTCATACCCTTGATGTAATCGCAGTCCGCTGCGGTTATGAATTGTCAAACCATCATCACGCCCTGGCCGACGCAGAAGCCTGCGCCGCTATCGCACTGGAGATATCTATAAAATCTTATCATTAGTGTCCCGTTAAAATCGGGACCAGTTAAATATTAATCAAATAACCCCGGAAAGAGGGGACAATCGAGTT
>CAKVBA010000045.1 GCA_934725305.1 uncultured Parabacteroides sp.
TACGTTGGTACCGATTGGAGCGCTGAGATGGTACCGATTCCTCCGCTATGATGGTACCGTTTCGCCGATACTATCACATCTTGTCTCTTCGCCGGTGCACTCCTTCAAGACGGCTGCCTGATTCTCTATTTTTGACTTGATGGTCTGTTGCCAAAGTTGTTTCATTAAAGGAACAGAAGCATCCAATTGTTGGCGAAATCTTTCGTTTTGTGTTGTGTTACCATAAAGGGGCAACAGCAATCCGACCGGCATATTCTTGCTGTTGCAAGTGATAACGGCACAGTTGTTTTCGAGCAGAGCTTCTAAAGCTCCGGAGGTAATGGTGATCCGCTTATGATCTAAGATGACAATTCCGATATCTTCGATCGGACGCGTTATTTCTGACAAAGGTTTAACCTCGTCTTCATACGTTTCCTGCTCAGGTTTCTTTATCACTAACTGGCCGTTCTTTTGTGACAGATAAACAGGATTCCCGAAATAGAGTGTCTTCTTGATCATAAGCGTATCGATTTTACATTTTAACCCAAATCGGTCATTAGGGCTTGCTTGTATTTTGTCTTTTTAGAAGAGTGTATTTTGTTTGTCTTTTAATGAGTAATAGCGAGCTATTGCGAATTAAAAACAAGCAAAAGACGCCTTATAAAAAACAAAAGACCGCAAGCAGTTATTTTAAATTATACATTTAACGGCCTAATGACCGTTTTGGGTTTAATCAAAGTCTTATAAGAAAATGATTTTGCCATCATAAGTTAGTTTGAAGTCAACATCTTCTAAAAGAAAATGAACTTTATTGATACTCTGTCTGATGTATTCGGGGAGAGCATCAAATGTTTTTATGGGAGTTTTTCTTTCGTCAGTGTGTGCGTATAGATGTTTGACAAGATTGATCCTACCGTCAGTTTCAAATCCCTTTATGCAATATAATCTATCAGATAATTGGGTTGTGGACATGGTTCGCAAAGATGCAGGATCTTCCTTTTTGTCGTAAAGCAATATCAATTTTCCCTTCAACAGAATAGTATCTAAATAGAACTTTTGTCGTTTAATTTCTATAATCTCTGCAATGTCATAGCCGGATTTTCTGTTTTTACAGATATCAAATAGATTCAGGACTCGATATTCAACGGTACTTTTATCAGCATTGTAGTATCTGCACATTCCAAATAAATTGCCAACTTGTACATGATAGGATTGTTTATAATCTTTGTTGGATAGATGTGAATGCTGTTTGATGTCTAATGGATGAGTCAATTTTGCATAGCATCTGACATGTCGGATTTTATTGGCTTTTTCTCCTTTTTTATTGAGCATATAGATGCCTTCTTGATTTGCTTTTTCTAACCCCATTCCTTTCTCTTCACATTGTTTTTTGATAATAGCATATACATTCTCATCAACAATCACTTTGTGAAGAGCTTCTACGTTTTTGAAAGATTTCAATTTCTTGCGAATGACATAAGAAATCTCTCCATAGGTCGTTTGATGAGATGCGTCTTTCTTCTGTTTGATTGCCCCATAAAAAGAATCTTGATGAATCTCTCCTCGGAGACAATCGCCCATTCTCCATTCTTGAGGTATTCTATTACCTTTTTCATCTAAACAGATATTTCCCTGTTTATCACGTTTCCATTGAATCTTTCCATTGATGCGTTTTCTTCGTATAGCAGGTGTTAAAGTCTGATCCTTCGAGATATGTTTAACCAATATATGTTCCTCAATAAACTTGATAAGTTCATGAACTCCTTTTATGTGGCATGACTTAATCATTTCTTGTAAACGAGTCTCTTTCATCGTATAATTGATACCCAGTTTCTTTTCTTCCTGGATTTCATAAAAGAGTTTGAGTATCTCTTCCCGTTTAGCGGATGAAGGAATCAGAGAGAGAGTCATTGCATCAATGGCGTGATTGGAATGATTCTCTCTGTTTTTAGTTATTCCCAATATTTTACGAAATTCTGCAGTAACGGCTCCCTTTTGAACATCGACCTGATTGAATACAGACTTTAGATAGTGATAGGCATATTTGGTGATGATCTTTGTATCATTCAATTGTCTATGCTTAAAGCCTTCTGGAATACTAGTCATGGTGAAACGTGACAGCTTGTCTTTCCAATAGTCCAAATATATTTGATAGAGATGTTTTTGTTGGATAGCAGCATCTTTGGCATCTTTGGTAATAGCTCGTTGGGATTTGTATTTCCTGTATTCTACTATGCTTTTCAGTTGTTCCACTTTCTTTTCCCAAGCGGATAGACGTAGTTTTATCTCTTCATAATTAGACAGCTCAGTGGGCATTTTATTCCCTTTTATAGAACGGTTGAAATGAGCATAGCAGACTGTTTGGTTTGCCAAGGAATTGTCAAACGATCTGCTCAGGGGAATTGTGTGTTCAATATCTATGCAGTTGTCATCAAGAAGTTTGCTTAGTGATATAGGTTGGCCTGTGTACAGACACATCATCCCTTGTTCCAGCCATAATCGATACTTCTTTATCTCCTTCTTTTTCTCCTCCTCTTTCTTAGCCGTTGACAAGGATTTTTGAGTATCGTTTACATAATCGGGATTCTGCTCAAGCGACAAGCGTACTTTATTGCTTTCATCCTTGCTGATTTCTCTATGTTGTAATTCTTTTACAGCTCCACGAATAATTTCGTTTTCAATCTTTCTTCTTTGGTCATATTCTTTTATAGCCCATCGCATGTTGGCATCGTTCAATTCGCGCGCTACTTCTACAACAATACGTGTGTTTTCATCAATTTGTCCCTCTTTAAGGAGGTAATTGATAAGATGTCGGAGCTGATGAAGAACCCTCATTACCACAGGGTTTCTAAATTCTTGGGTTGCAGGACTTTCCAATAGCTTTTTGGATAGTAATACTCCGTTGTATTCAAATCGCTGATCTTTTGCAGGTTTGTATATTTCAGTGATAGAAGGATGATACAATTTCTTTAGCTTCTTGCAAGCTGAGCAATTACATAGCGAAAGCGTGTCGGTTGTTGTATCATTCTTACATTGCAATTCCGGAAAGTATGCTGCCAAATGTTGCTTGATTGAATCACCTATTTGGGGTAGATGATAATAATCGCGTGAAGATGAAGCGAAAAAATCTTGATAGTATTGTTCTACCTTTTTTATAATCCTTTCCTTGTCCTTCTCATCTTTATTATTCCATCCTTCTTTTTTAAACGATTCGATGATGTAACGCTTTACATCGTCTTTATCAGAATCCTGTAATTGGTAAGTGTAGTCTTTGTAGGCAAACTGCTCTGTGTGCCCAAGTGCTTTGTAAGCCGAGATCAAGTTGTTTGTAATGTGTAGCAGCTGTTTCTCCTCTGCACAGGTAACTATCCATGTATTCAAAGACTCCATGAAGGAATGCTCGTTTTCTTTCCATATCTCTTCTCCGATAAGATCGGGGATTTTAGCCAAAAGAACGGCATGACTATAGATGAGTCCGTGATATAATGGCTGATCAGATTTCGGCACTAAAAATCTGTTTATATTGCGGATCGCTTTCAAGCTAAGATTGGCGTATCCTTGTGGAATAGCAATCCAAAGATTGACAAATTGTTTGATCTGTTTGTCTCGTAGCCCTATGGATTGTGCAAATGAAATCACAGCATCTTCATCTTCATACGAAAAACAGATGTGCCAAATATCTTCGATTGTATAGACGATCGTATGGCTTTTCCCATTTGTGTCTGTTCTTGTTTTGTCTGTTTCAAATGTATAGGATTCCCAGTCTTCGCCAAACAACGATTTCATCCTTGCTGAAATGGGACAAGCCGTTACATACGTGCTGTCTTCGTAGTTGATGGTTTGATTCTTTTTGGAGAGATGGAAAGCTTCTAATAAACCAATCTCTTTTTCAAGCCATGTACGGATACTCTCAAATCTAAAATTGCTGGTCTTTAGAAACTTTTCATGATACAACTTCAGCTTCTGTTCTGCCGTTAGAATCTGCCATTCTTCATCTTTACTTTTCCGATATTGGATGTTATTGATAAAGCAGAATGCACGGTATTTTTCAAACTCGGGATGGCTGATGGGACAACGAGGCTTTGTTGGTTCTAATGTACATTTCCCTACTACACCTTTTTGTGAACGTAATGGTCTTACATAGAATATAGTTCCATCTTTCTTGTCGCTGTAGATTCTTTTGAAGAATTCTCCATTAATATCTAATCCTTTTTGGAAGTTGAAAATATATTTTATTTCATCCTTATATTGAGTGCGAACAGCTTGATATTGACTTTCTCTTACCCGAGTGAAATCTCTTTCCAGTCTGGCAAAGGCACAGCCTACGGTTGGAAGGTTGTGTATTTCCATATAGGAGGTCAAGTCTTGTGCTTTCTTTTCTTCAGACGCTTTCAATGAAGCAGTATCTGTATTGATATCTTCAACATTATTCTTTTGTGCTTCTTGTTCCAGCTCTTTCAATGTTTCACCTTTGTTGCTTTTAAATCCGCGGCGTCTGGCTATGTGATAAAGACATCGACCTAACTTATATCGGTTGATTTCTTGGGTGAAATCAAACTGCTTTGTAGCCAATTCTTCCCGTAATTGATAAGGGCTTGTATAGTCCGGCTTACCGTCTCCGTCAAAATCCAGTTTAATCCATTGCTGAAACTTTATCGCATGAATGGGATATCTATGTTTCACATCTTTAGATTTATCGTATTTACTCCATTCTTCTAAATCTTGAATGGTTAGTGGACAGTAGCCGAAATCAATGAGAACCTTTAATGTAGTCCATCGACGATATTTGCGTACTTTATATAGGTTGCGTGTAGATCTTTTTTTGGTTCGTTCTCCTGCATACGAAAATTCTCCCTCCGCTTTTCTACCAACACCTTCTGTAAATTTGATGGTGTTGGAGCTAATAAATTGTTCTAAAAGATCAGTTCCTTTATCGGTATCTCGCAAGAAAAAACCAATCGAAGCAGTTCCTAAATCAAGTCCAAGTATTAAAGCCATAAGTTAACAGTTTTTATTTTGTTATCATTGATTCTTTTTAATATCTTTGCTCACAAGATACTTAAAGTGAAAGACTTTTCACAATAAGGCTATAAGCCGAAGATTTCTTAGCTCTGCGTACTCCGTGGAGCTTTTCTTTTCCAAAGATATAAAATTGTTTCGTATTCCTCTCGTAAGTCGTGATTTATAGCTAATTTTGCAATCTATTCAAATCAAGTAGCATATTATGTCACAATTATTCCCTACCGATCTGCCTTATAAGGTGGCAGATATAAACTTGGCGGATTTTGGCCGCAAGGAAATAGAGATCTCTGAACACGAAATGCCGGGATTGATGGCTCTTCGTCAGAAATATGCCGGACAGAAACCTTTGAAAGGTGCTCGTATTACCGGATCGTTGCACATGACCATTCAGACAGCCGTGTTGATTGAAACACTGGTTGAGTTGGGCGCAGATGTGCGTTGGGCAAGTTGTAATATCTTCTCTACACAAGACCATGCGGCAGCGGCTATTGCGGCTGATGGCGTTCCTGTATTTGCTTGGAAAGGTGAGACTTTGGAAGAATACTGGTGGTGTACCGAGATGGCTCTTCGTTTCCCCGGTGGTAAAGGTCCGCACATGATTGTGGATGATGGCGGTGATGCCTCTCTATTGATCCACATGGGTTATCGTGCAGAAAATGACGCAACAACTATCCAGCATGAAGGAAGCAATCACGAAGAACAGTGTGTCTTGGATACATTGAACCGTATCTTGAAAGAAGATCCTACTCGTTGGCATCGCACAGTGGCCGAGATGAAGGGCGTTTCTGAAGAGACAACAACCGGTGTACATCGTCTCTATCAGATGATGGAACGTGGCGAATTGCTGGTTCCGGCTATCAATGTGAATGACTCGGTTACTAAGTCTAAGTTTGATAACCTGTATGGTTGCCGTGAATCTTTGGCCGATGGTATCAAGCGTGCTACCGATGTGATGATTGCCGGTAAGGTGGTTGTTGTGGCCGGTTATGGCGATGTGGGTAAAGGTTGTTCACACTCTATGCGTTCATACGGTGCACGAGTGTTGATTACCGAAATCGACCCGATCTGTGCTTTGCAGGCTGCTATGGAGGGTTTTGAGGTAACTACAATGGAAGAGGCTGTTAAGGAGGGAAACATCTTCGTGACGACTACCGGGAACTGTGATATTATCACTATCGATCACATGGCTGCCATGAAAGATCAGGCTATTGTCTGCAACATCGGTCACTTCGATAATGAGATTCAGGTGGAAAAGCTGGTCAACTATCCGGGCATCAAGCATCTCAACATCAAACCGCAGGTTGATAAATATACATTCCCTGATGGTCATTCTATCTTCTTGTTGGCCGAAGGCCGTTTGGTCAATTTGGGTTGTGCAACAGGTCATCCTTCTTTTGTGATGAGCAACTCGTTTACAAACCAGGTGTTGGCTCAGATGGATCTGTGGCAGAAGCCTTACGAAATCGGTGTATATCGTTTGCCTAAATATTTGGATGAAGAGGTGGCTCGTCTGCACTTGGAACGTATCGGTGTTAAGTTATCTACTTTGACACAGAAGCAGGCCGATTATATTGGTGTTCCGGTGGCTGGTCCGTATAAGGCTGAGCATTATCGCTATTAATATCGGTTTGTTCTTATTGCAAACTGCATCGTTGCTATCGGAATTCGCCCTCAGTCATTTACAGAAGTAAATTCCTGTCGGTCTCATCCTTAGCGCCTCGCATTTCGCGAATAAGAACAAACCTCAAAGTCCTATGAGATAAACGAGGCTGTGTCGAGAACATCTATCCGACACAGCCTCGTTAAGTTATAAGTCGTAATCAAAACGGATTCATCTGACCGATAGCGATAAGAAGATTTACCAGCCACACAATCAGACGAATCAGTTTCTCTATTCCTCTTTCTTCTTGATCATTTTCCAGAGAGAATAGCCGGTAACACCCAAGAGCAGTAACAGAATCAAGAAGCCGCTATAAGCAGATACATGGGCAGCTAACACATACTTCTCCGGATGGAACTCAAAGACAATCTCATGCTTTCCGGCAGGAACTTTCATGCCTCGTAAGATCCAGTTGGCACGGAAATGGTTGGCCGGCTTTCCATCAATATAGGCATGCCATCCCGGATAATAATAGACTTCGGAGAATAACACAAGCTGATCTGATGTGCAAGTAGAGGTATAAACCAACTTGTTGGGACGATAGCTGTCTAAATGGATGGTTGCAGTGGAGTCGGCAACAGGCGTGAAGCCTTTCACCTGATCGGCAAAGCGCTGGTCGATGACTGCGGTTGTATATGGATTGATACTGTTCAACGCCTCAATCTCAGCATCTGCATTCGGAACCATTTCAATCTGGTTGGCAAACCAGGCATTGCCAAAGGCAAACGGATTGCGCAAAGGAGGCTGTTCCGGATTGTAGATGATATAACGGGTGTTCAGCATGTTCAATGAAGAACATTGAGCGAATGCTCCCATCAGATCTTCGGCCGACTGAGCTTTCTGTAACGCATTGATGATGATTTGCAGCTCCGGTTGCAGACGATGCTCGATCAACTCCTGATAACGGCGCAGTTTGGCTGCATGATATCCACCAATGGAATGATGGAAATAGGATGTGTTGGTCTCTTGGAACGGATTGTTCAGATTCAACACACGATAGGAGAGATCTTTGTCCTGGAAGATGGCATTGTCAGCCACAGAAGGTTTGTAACGCTCATCCGGACGTTCCTTCACATAGTTCTTCTCGTTCAGATAACGCTTGTCGATAGTCCAAAGGTCTGCAAGAATCAATACACAGATAGCCGCACTTACAAGGGTAATCGTTGTCTTCTTATTGGCCGCTTTCTGATACCAGAACAGTAGAGCTGCACCCAATAGGATAAAGATCAATGAACGTAAGGCATCTGCCGAAGCCAAAGAAGCACGGTCCATCAACAGAGAGTTATAATACCAATCGGGCAACTGATACTGAGCATCCATCGGTGAACGGAAGTCGAGCAGCAGCGTCGGAACTAACCATACGATCAGAGACAGACCGCCAGTGATGGCTAAAGCTCCAATCATACCGCGTTTGAAGCGGGCTGCATCTACCTTATTGGAGAATATCTCTTTCAATCCCCAGAAGGCAATGATCGGCGCAACCATTCCCGGAATTACCAACGCCATCTCAACCGTACGGAACTTGTTGTACATGGGCAGATAGTGGAACATAAAGGTGTTGAATGTATCGAAGTTGCGACCAAAGGCCAATAAAGTCAGGAAGCAGGCACCTGCAAACAGCCACCATTTCGCCGGATTGGCAATCACGAACATACCGAATACAAACAGGAAGCAGACCAAGGCACCGAAATAGACCGGACCGGACGTGAAGATTTTGTCTCCCCAATAAGTATAGGTCTGTATCTCGTTACCAACCTGTGCACCTTTGGCTCTAAGCTCTTTATACAATTCGGAGTCGGGACCGACTGTACCACCAGATCCGCCTCCGTAGGCGTTCGGGATTAATAGAGTCAGCAATTCACCTTTGCCATAGCTCCATTCAAAGGCATAATCTTTGTCCAGTCCTGAAGATATTTTCTCTCCACTTGATGAGGTTGTGGTCAGTTCGGTTGCACCGCGGATAGAACTCTGGCCCAAATCCCAGTTGGCATACATCTGTTTGGCATTAGGCAGAACAGCCAAGACAATACAAGAGAACATAATTGCTGTTACTTTACCCAATTCGGCCAGCTCTTTGGCTTTGACCATCTGAATCAGATAACCTAAATAGATAAAGAAACAGAGCAATACCAGATAATAGGTAATCTGGATATGGCCATTCAAGATAGAGAATGCGACACCCAGCAGGAACACTATACTGCCCCAGAGATGGACTCGTTTGAATAACAGTACCATGCCCGCTAATGTAAGAGGCATATAGGCAATAACATAGGCTTTGGTGATGTGGCCGGCTTCAATAATGATGATATTATAGGAAGCAAAGGCAAAAGCAATGGCCCCGGCAATGGAAAGCCACCAGTTTACTCCCATGACACACATCAGCAGGTAGAAGCAGATTAGTCCAATCAATGGCATAGCCACATCTTCGTAGCCAACATTCACCATCGGTCGTTCGATAATGCTGAAGTTCGGCAGGTTGGGAGCCGGATTACCATAACCGGTCACGTAAGGCATTCCGCCAAACATAGCATCCGACCAAGCGCTGAACTCGCCCGGACCAGCTGTCTCTTCATATTGCTTCATCTGGCTGTTTCCCATACCCACAGCCTTGTCCATATCGCCTTGGCGGATTGTTTTACCATCAAAGACGGATGGCGAGAAATAGGTCATTGTTACTGCCAGAAAGAGAAGGATGGCAGCAATGTGCTTTCCGCATTTTTTCAATATACTTTGCATACGCATATTTATAGATTACTTGATTTATACTCTTCCTTTAAACCACTTCGCCGAATAGAAACGGAGGGCAAACCATCCGTGCAACAGCGTGGTTGATAGTGTGCCATAATAGTGGCACATCACTTTATAGCGCTCTTTCAGCGAAGCTTTTCGGTTGATACTGCTGAGTCCCTCTTCCATGTAGTTGGACAAGGTAAGATGGCTGTTATGGATCAAACGGGCTTTCTGCAGGCATTTGATACACCAGTCATAGTCGGCAACCAAACGATATTGCAGATCGTATAAAGGAGCCAGTTTTCTTTTCGCAATGAACGACTGGTGGCAGACCAACATGCCCATCCTGAAACTTTTCCAAGTCAGCTTTTTAGGAGCTTTGAGCCTGCGCATACCTAACAATTTACTGTCTGCATCCACGATAGCTGTTTCTCCATAAACCACATCGGGCAAAGATACTTCCTTTTTTAAAGATGCCACAATTCTTTGTACGGTATCTGTTGCATAGATCGTATCTCCGGCATTGATAAACCATACATAGTCGCCTGTTGCCATCTGCAGCCCTTTGTTCATCGCATCATAAAGCCCTTTGTCCGGTTCACTGATCCAATGGCTAATGCCATGGGCATATTGTTTGATGATGTCAACCGTGTTGTCGGTTGAGGCGCCATCCACAATGATATATTCAATATGAGGATAAGTTTGGCTTAAGACGCTCAAGATGGTGCGTTCGATCCAGCGAGACGCATTATAGGTGATAGTTATGATTGAGAATGTGGGTTGTTGCATATTAATTGTTTATATAGATTCTTATACTTTTCTGCAATGACGGATTCGCTGTAGCAGGTATTGACCTTCTGCAAACAAGCCTCTGACAGCTCATTGTTCATGTTGTGAGTCAGTACCCATTCAATACCGTTTGCCAAATCTTCCGTATCTTTATAACGAGCCAAATAGCCATTTTGTTGATGGGAGATAATGTCTGTCTGTCCACTGTTATTGAAACTAACAGCAGGACATCCGCAAGCCATTCCCTCTATAATTGTCTGTCCAAAAGTCTCATATAGAGAAGAGACAACAGTAACATCTGCTGCTGCATATAGAGTGGCAATTGTTGTTGAATCGTTGAGAAGCCCCATCCATGTATAGGTGATGGGTAGTTCTGCCAAAAAGGAGCGATCACCTTTGATATTCCCAAAGAGAACTAAATGATAGAGATGTCCTTGATCTCTTTTATTTAATAGAGATAGCGCTTCGATAAGATAGGGAAATCCTTTGATTGGGTTATCAATGCAAGCTGCGCCCATTAAGATGATTTTTTTATCAAGAGGAAGAGATAGGCTCTTTCTTGCCTCTATTTTATCAGACGGATGAAATAGTACTGTGTTTATAACATTGGGTATGACATCTGCTTTTAACTTACATGTTAGAGCACTCTCTTTTGCCTGATGTTGGAGCCAAGAACTGACAGCTACTAAATGAATGTGTGATTCGTTTAGGAACTGTTTGGCGCGAAATACACGATTGGCTATATCATTCTCGTGATGAGAAGAAAGAAATGAGCAGTATTTACATTCCGTTTTAAATCTTTCGCATCCTAAAGCGTAATGACAGATAGCTGTACAGGGCCACATATCGTGCAGAGTCCATACAATAGGTTTTCCGGTTTGTATCAATCGTTGGATATCTGTCAAAGAGAGAAATCCCTGATTGATCCAGTGGAGATGAATTATATCAGCTTCTTGTATTACCGGATGTTTTGATAAGTCAGTGCCTGTATTAGCAATAGATACCTGAAACAGCTGTTTACGACTCAGCTTATTACATAAAAAGATGATGAGTCGTTCCCAGATAAAGCGGAAGAGGTTTAACCGCCTTTTCCATGATGAATCGTTCAGAGCTACAACATGTTCATCGTTTGTCTTGCGATCACGAACCAACATAGTTACTTCAACTCCACTTTTAAGTAGAGCTTTCATCAGACGGTTGGCCGCTACAGCAGCTCCGCCTGTTCGTTCAGCAGTATTTAATATGACGATTTTCATTATAAGACGTTTAAAATCATTTTTTGATGGACTTCCATAAATCATGAATCCAAGTGTATTTGAGCCATTTTGCTAATAGGCCTCCATTTATTTTATCTTGGAAAGCGCGATGGCTTTTTAGAAGATCTTTGTCATATCCGTTAAAAGGGATGAAGTGAACGGGTAAGCATTTACTATTTAAATTCGGTTTGGCCCACCAAGAGTTTGTTTTACTTCCACAATGTTCACCTGTTCCATCAAAGCCCCAATTCTGTGTTTTGGATTGAATAGGGAACACTGAGCACATATTGTTTTTGAACATATGATAATAGACACGTAAATCCATAGCTTGTATCTTTTTACGCGAATCCGCTTGTAAAATACCTTTAATAAAAAAGCCAATCGAAGCAAAAGCTTTATATTGTCTTGATTTACGTAATTCACTTTCTCTGTCAAAGTAATCCAAATTCACCTTTTCCCAGCGATTCTTCCAAGAGGCAAATCCCCATGGTGAGTTACATGGATAAAAATAGATATCTTGGTTGTAGTTTTCAGGAATAGGGAAAGGCAGATTAAATCCGCAGATAGCAAATATATTGGCTGTATTGGAATAATAGTTGAGTCCACTGTTCATATAGGACAGGAAGTCGTTGGCAACCACAATATCATCTTCTAAGAAGATGAAAGTATTATGAGTTGCTAACACTTCTGTTATGGCAGTCTTGATAGATTCATGAGCTCCTAAATTCTTTTCTCGGAATAGATGGTGAACCTTTTTGAATCCAGAAATGGACAAGGCATATTTACGGACTTGATTAATACGTTCCTTGTGTTCAGGTTTATAGGCAGCATCAGAAACAATATAAAGATCGGATTGCTTTGCTAAATTATTCTTTTGCAAAGCATCGATACTTTGTTTCAGATGTTCAAGACGGTCATATACTGAAACTATAATAGGTGCATAGGTATTATTCTCCATCTTCTTCTTTTATCAGATTCAACAAGTTAGAAGAGCGTTCTTTCAATCGTTTGGCTGGTATGCCTGCATATATTCCCCATGAGTCTAAAGAATGATTGACAAAACTCATAGCTCCGACAACACTACCTTCTTTGATTGTCAGATTGGGCATGACAACGCAAGAGGCTCCTATTTGGGTATATTTTTCCAAGATTACAACACCACCTTTTACGTTGGTTGTTCCTTCGGGAGACATAGGACCTATTAGACAGTCTCCTCCGAAATCATCAACAGCACTATAGACTGTTGTTCGAGCAGATATGCCTGAATAATCATTGATATAGATACCTTTTCCTCCATAAAGTGCTACATAGGCAGAAATATGGACATGTGAGCCAATCGTGATAGAGCCAGATAGAATACAAAAGTCATCAATTCTCACATGATTACCTATATGCATTAGGGAGGGAGCATAAATGCTAGCTTTACGGCTGATTAACACATCGTTGCCTATTGATGCAAAGCCTATTTCTGCTAGTTCGGATGGTGTATAGAATGAGCTCATAACAATTTATTTAATGATAGAATGAATGACACGTTCAACGTCTTCTTCACTTAAGGCATGATGCATAGGCAGACAAATCACTTGATCAGCCATTTTGTAGGCTTCTGGCAGATTCTCATGTCGAGCTGATTCTAATCCTCTATATGGTGAGAATGTACTGATTAGTGGATAGAAGTACCGTCTGCCATATATTCCAAGACTTTTCATTTTCTCATATAAAGAGTCTCTGCTCATACCGAATTGCTTTTCATCAATAAAGATGGGAAAGTATGAGTAGTTATGCTTTACATTGGGAATATCGTTTTGCATACGGATCCCTTTAATGCCAGTCAATGCATCTCTATATCGTAGAGCAACTGCTTTTCTGCTTTTGATAGCCTTATCTACAAGTTTCAAAGAAGCTAATCCATAGGCCGAGCGAACTTCGTCTATCTTTCCATTGATACCAGGAGCAACAACAGTAGTCTCGTTTGCAAAGCCGAAGTTTTTGATGTAGTCAATACGCTGTTTGGTTTCAGCATCATGGCAAATCAATGCACCACCTTCAATTGTGTTATATACTTTTGTGGCATGAAAACTTAGGGTTGACATATCGCCCGCTTCAATGATAGATTTTCCATCTTTTTCTACACCAAAAGCATGAGCTGCATCATAAATGACCTTTAGACCATATAAGTCAGCAATTTCTTTGATTCGCTGTATGTCACAAGGTTGTCCATATACATGAACAGGCATGATTGCTGTAGTCTTAGGAGTAATAGCTGCTTCTATCTTATTGGGATCTATATTTCCAGTAGCAGGATCTATATCAACAAATACAGGTTTGATGCCATTCCACCAGATTGCATGAGTTGTTGCCACAAAGCTATAAGGTGTTGTGATGACTTCTCCTGTAATTCGCATCGCCTGTAATGCACAGATGAGAGGTAAAGTCCCATTTGTAAACAGACTTATATAAGGAACTTTCAGGTACTCACAGAGCGCTTTTTCTAGTTCCTGATGATAATGGCCGTTATTTGTAAGCCACTTGCGACTCCAGATATCTTCTAAGTAAGGAGTAAAATCCTTTAATGGAGGAATTAAAGGCGAAGTGACAGTTATTATATCTTTCATCTCTAAAATAATTTACGAATAACTCTTTTTGCTTTTAGAAGTGTCTCTTGCTTCCAGTCTTTCGGATACGAGTCGTATGGATTGATAGAAACACTTTTATAATCTTCACATGTTAAATCTACATATTTATCTATATATGACTTAATAAAAGGGAATAAATTATACTTAAATAACAAACGGTTTCGAGCTTCTATCAAGAAAGGCAGTTTTTCTTGATAGATACGTTCATGATTGTTTACTATCTCATTTATGATAGCCATAGATTTTATTTTATCTTTTATGTCGATGGTTATCATGGCTTCCTTAGGGAAATAGGATTCTATATTTTTGCACCCATAGTAGATCGGAATAGAGTAGGCTAAGATAGCATCTGCTATTTTTTCAGTCCAATAGTCATTAACGCATGAATTCTCTATGCAGATGGAGAACTTATAGGGGAGAAGAGCATTTGCTTTGTCATCAACCTGTTGGATGCCTTTCCCATAGAAATCAATCTTCTCTTTATACAAAGACTGAAGTTCTTTCATCCAGTTGAGTCTATTTTTATGTCCTGGTAAAAAGGTTCGGTTTGATGTTATAAAAGAAATCACCTTTTCTTTCTGAGGAATATCCATTTGACTGATTTGATCAAATGAATAAGAAGACGTCTCGGTTTTGAAATTATATCCAAAATACCAAGGTAATGCTTGCTGATCTCTATGATTGTTGGAATGTTTTAGGTTATGAGATGATATGATATGGTCGAATAGATTTATAAAAGCCTGTGTATATACTTTGACGATAGGAGGTTCGCCGGAGATAAAAAACAAACCTTCTTTTCTACATTTGATGTTATAAGACTCATGGATATTTTCATAGACAACTACAGAGTCCCATATGATATCTTCTTTTGAATTAAAGCAGAAGCGATATCCCTTTGTTTCCCAGTCTGAGGCAAGTTGTTTTTTAAACAGATCTGCAATGGGCGATATGATATTGATATTTATCATAAGTCTTTTCTTTTATTGATTTACAAATATTGATTGTAATTTAGATAGAAAACGGGCAATATTATATCGTTTAATTCTATGCTTAAGATAGAAGGGCTGTTTCTTCAGATATTCACAGACAAGTCCCACATCTTTTAATGTCTTAAACCACATACCGCTTTTTCTGCAGAAAGGATTATTCCATGGCTTTTCGTAGCCTGCATAATGGACTTGTACCGGTGTATTAAGTATTTCTTGCAAATTAACATCTGCACGGAAGTGCATTTTTTCTGTTCTCTTTGAATAGTAATAGGTACATACCATTATATTATATGGCATATAATTAATCTTTGGATAACAGCATAAATTGATAACATCCTGTTCTGGTTGAATGAGTCGGTGTAGATTTTCTTGATAGGTTGTACACATGGTAAAGCCTATTTTGTCTTTTCGTATTTGTTCAAGATTTAGCAATATATAACCAGCACCGATACCATCTTTTAATATTTCACACTCATGAGGAGTGAATTTGTCTCCATACCAATCTGTTATATCATTGTTTGTCATGCTTTTGATTCCTGCTACATAAAAAGTATCATTGGGAAACATAAAAAATGAAGCAGAAATGTCTCCTTTGAATATAACATCTACATCTGAACAGAGTATTCGATTATATTGAGGAAATAATTGATCTAATATCAATTTATTGTAAATTTCTTTTGAATAGTGCTGTTTACTTTTGAGAGAAGACCAATTGAGGTTCTCATGAAACTTTTTTACATTGATAAATTCCAATGAAGAATAGTCGGAATAACAATCAATGGCTTTATGCAATTGATTTTGGCTTTTATCGGTGATATCAGTATGTAGTATATACAGTTTGTAGAAGTATTGTTTATTGGCGTATTCCAACAAAGAGTACAAGGCCACTGCACCTGGTATTACAAAGTTGTTGTCAAATGTAAAACAAATCGGTATAATCTGCATCCTATCAATAATTTGTGTCTATGTAATTCTTTTATACTGTCTAAAAGCAATTAGCATAAACATGATTTTTTATTCTTGTTAATTGTTATATGGGAAACATTATTACTTCCTTCCTTCAAACCTTTCGTTTCAGAAGGTATTGAATGCTTTCTCTAAATGTAACAGATCCGCTCAGCCACATGAATAGTATATATAATGTGGCAACAATACTTGCTTTCATTAAAAAGAGCATGTATATGTTTTCTATATCTTTAGTTATGAAGCTGGTAATGCCAATAACTATAGACGTGATGATTGCGAATGGTGCTATATCATACAATGCTTGTAATGGAGTCAGCCCAATCTCTCTCCATACAAAATATTGCCAAACTAACAGCCAGGCAATGTTAATACAAACATAATATTTAACCATGGTTATTATTCCATAGTTATGGAAATATAACATCAAGCCGACCTGAATGATTCCTAATAAAATAGTATTCCACATATAAACACTTGATTTGCCTTTACTGATAATCAGGTTTGAATATAAGCCACAGATGGCAGTGAAGGCACTGCCAATACATAGTATCCTTAATAATTCGGCACTGACAATCCATTTGGAAGTTATTGCTATTGTTATCAATTCCGGTGCGACAAATGATAGGCCAAATAATGCGGGAAATGCAATAAAGGATGTAAAGCGTAGCATTTTTCGGAAGATATGTTTTTGCCGTTCTTTATCATCTGCTACAGACACCAATACCGGTTGAGCAACATTGCTGACCATTGTGTTTATGAATGCATATCCCATAAAATTCCATTTGTTTGCTTGATTAAAGTCTCCTACCTCTTTTTCAGAATAGAATTTACCTAAAATGATTGAGAGTATATTGTGGTTGATATTATTGAATATATTAGTAATCAATAGACGTACACTGAACGGAATCATCTCTTTTAGAGGCGAGAAGTCTATTTTTAAGCTGGGAACCCAAGGTGTATAATACCAAAAGAAGCAGGTGTTGATTAGCACATAAATCAAGCTCTGTGTAACAATGCCCCAATAAGCCATTCCATAGTAAGCCAATAAAATTCCAGTGATGCCTGATAATAGTAGAGCTGTAATAGTGGCAATAGAGCGCTGTTTCACTAACAGATTACGGAACATATAGGCACTTTGAGCTGTTCCTAAACTGGAAAAGACAAAACCGAGGAACATATAGCGAGCTAAAGGTATTAACTCTTGATTATTGTAGAAATTTGCGATGAGAGGTGCGCAGAGAAATAGAATGATATAGATAGAGATTCCCATTAAAGTGCTAAACCAAAATACAGCATTGTAATCTTTGTGGCAGATGTTTTGTTTATTCACCAGTGCTGCTGTAAACCCGCTTTCTTGTAATGTGCTTGCAATCAAAGAAAAGATACTCAGCATTCCTACCATTCCATAGTCTGATCGGGATAATAGTCGAGCAAGGAAGATACCGAAAATAAGGCTGATAATTTGTTGTATGCCGTTACTGATACTTCCCCAAAATAATCCTTTAGCTGTCTTCTCTTTGAGTGATTGAGTTGCCATTCCTTTTAATTTCACAAGATGTGTTTGCTGATTCTACATCGTTTAGTTGAAAACTATAGTAAAAGAACTATCGTTGTCAATTGTTATGTGACATTGTCTATTCCTACAAAAATAATCTTTTTATTTTGGATATACTAGATGTCGCAATGACAAAAGGAATTATAGGGCTATTGGCCTTCTCTATTCCTCTTCAAAGCATATATCCGCTGGATGATATCAACAACTTTCATGCCTTCCAGTACATTGGTGGTGATGATTTCTCCCGGAGTGCCTGTCAAGACATTTACAACATTGCGGATCACGAAGTTATGGTTTTGGGCCGAACCTTTATAAGGACCATAATCATTACCCGGATTGGTGGGAGCCAACACCGGCATCTCATAGTCTTTGATGTGGCAATATTCCACCTCGTTCATATATTGACCGCCAATCTTTACGCTGCCGTTTTCGGCAACAACCAACAGGCTGCTCTCCATATTCTTGTTCCACACCGATGTGGAGTAGTTGAGGCAACCCATTCCGCCGTTGACGAAGTTGAACTGAATCAGACCGGAATCTTCAAAGGCTGTCAGGTCTTTGTGATTGAAGTCTGCAAAGCGAGCCTGGATGTTGCAGATGTCTCCAAACAGCCAGTACATGATGTCGATAAAATGCGAGAATTGAGTGAATAGTGTGCCACCATCCAGTGTGGCATCGCCATGCCAGCCTCCGGCTTTATAATAACGGTCGTCGCGGTTCCAATAGCAGTTGAGCTGCACCATGTAGATCTTGCCTAAACGCCCCGATTCAACCATCTCTTTCATCCATACCGATGGCGGTGAGTAGCGGTTTTGCATCACACAGAACACCTGCTTGCGATATCGGAGTGAGGTGTAAACCACCTTCTCGGCATCAGCCAGCGAAAGAGCCATGGGCTTTTCTATAACCACATGATGGCCGGCTTCCAACGCCTGGATAGCCATGGAAGCATGCAGTCCGTTGGGCGTACATATATTGATGACATCAATCTCGAAATCAGAAGCCAGCAGATCGTTGATCGAAGAGAAGAAAGAGACCGGATAGGCTTCGATTCCCAACTCTTCTTGTGGGCGGATGTCGCATAGAGCCACCAATTCTGCTCCGGCATCACGAGTGATCATCTCTGCGTGGCGCTTTCCGATATGGCCGCAACCAACAACGGCAAAACGTATTTTATCTTTATTCATCATACTGATTGCTTTTATGATTAACGTACAGTTTCCAATGCGGATATAACGGTTTGAATGATATAATCTTGTTCTTCGTCAGTCATCTCGGTGTGGATGGGCAACGAGAGAACAGACCGCGAGAGTCGGGCCGAATTATCCAAGAATCCCGGCAGACGAGTAATCTGTCGATAAGCCTCTTGCTCATCTATGGGCAGCGGATAATAGACCATTGAGGGCACACCGTTCTCTTTCAGATAGGCTCGCACATCATCGCGCTTGTCAGGACTGAGCTGCAAGGTATATTGGTGATAGACATGCGACGAGAAGGGCGATTGTTTGGGCGTAACAACTCCGTCGAGAGAGGCAAAAGCTTCGTCATAACGTGCTGCCACCTTTTGTCGAGCCTTGTTGAAGCTGTCCAGATATTTCAGTTTGACATCCAATATGGCTGCTTGCAGGGTGTCGAGACGCGAGTTACAGCCAATCGTTTGATGGTAATATTTGTTTTTCTGTCCATGGTTGGCTATCATCTTCAGTTGTTCAGCCCATTGGGGATTATGCGTGAAGATGGCGCCACCGTCACCATAGCAGGCCAAGGGTTTAGAAGGGAAGAATGAGGTTGTTCCGATATGTCCCATAGTGCCTGTTTTTTGGGTGTGTCCGTCGGGGAAGGTATAATCTGCTCCTATAGATTGAGCATTGTCTTCCACCACATATAGGTTATGTTTTTCGGCCAGTTGCAGGATAGGAGCCATGTCGCAACTCTGTCCGAACAGATGCACGGCAATGATTGCTCTTGTGTTGCTGTTGATAGCCTCTTTTATTTGCTTGGGATCGATGTTGAAGGTGTATGGATCTACATCCACCAGCACCGGTGTCATACCTAATAGTGCAACCACTTCGGCTGCAGCCACATAGGTGAAGGCCGGAATAATCACTTCGTCTCCCGGTTGCAGGGGCAAAGCCATCAATGCAATTTGTAAAGCATCGGTACCATTGCCACAAGGAATGACATAAGGAACCTGTAGGTAGTCGGACAAGTGGGAACAGAAGTCCTTCACTTCTCTACCATTAATAAAAGCGCTGCTGTCGATTACCGACAGCATCGCTTTATCTATCTCTTCCTTCAAACGGAGATATTGTCCGTGAAGGTCAACCATTTGTATATTCATTTATTTTACTTCGCTACCAGGTTTCACCTCCTTTTCCGGAGTGATAACAGCTAACTTACCGTCAAAGTTTTCAGCAGAAAGAATCATACCTTCTGATACGATACCTTTCAGCTTGCGAGGAGCCAGGTTGGCGATGAAACATACCTGTTTGCCTACCAGCTCTTCAGGTTTGTAATGTTGGGCAATACCGGAAACGATGGTTCTTTTTTCCAATCCGTCGTCAATGCGGAACTGCAGCAACTTGTCTGCCTTAGGCACTTTGGCGCATTCCAATACAGTACCTACACGGATATCCAGCTTCAAGAAGTCGTCGAATTCAATGTTTTCACGAATCGGTTTTGCTTTGTAGTTAGCCTCTTCGTTGGCCTTCTTTGTGTCTAACAACTTCTGAATCTGAGCCTCGATAACGCTATCTTCGATCTTTTCAAACAGCAATTCGGGTTTGCCCAGCTGATGACCCGTTTCCAGTAGATCGGTTGAACCCAATCTGTTCCATCCTAACGGTTCCACATTCAACATCTTGTTTAGTTTCTCCATGCTGAAAGGCAAGAACGGTTCAAAGGCAATCGCCAGGTTGGCTGTAATCTGCAGAGAGATGTTCATGATAGTAGCAACACGATCCATATCTGTCTTCGCCAGCTTCCACGGTTCGGTATCTGCCAAATATTTGTTACCGATACGTGCCAGGTTCATGGCCTCTTTCTGAGCGTCACGGAAGTGGTAAGTATCCAACAGGCGTTCTACGTTGGCCTTCACGTCGGCAAAGTCTTGCAAAGTCTGACGGTCATAGTCTGTCAGTTCGCCAGCAGCCGGCACCTTTCCTTCGAAATATTTGCCAGTCAATACCAACGCACGGTTCACGAAGTTTCCCAAGATGGCCACCAGCTCATTGTTGTTGCGAGCCTGATAGTCTTTCCAAGTGAAGTCGTTATCCTTAGTTTCGGGAGCGTTGGCTGTCAATACATAGCGTAATACATCCTGCTTGCCCGGCATATCTACCAGATATTCGTTCAACCATACAGCCCAGTTGCGTGAAGTAGAGATCTTGTCTCCTTCCAAGTTCAGGAACTCATTAGCCGGTACATTCTCCGGCAGATTGTATGAGCCTTCGGCTTTCAACATAGACGGGAACACGATACAGTGGAACACGATGTTGTCTTTTCCGATGAAGTGAACCATCTTTGTCTCGGGATCTTTCCACCAAGTCTCCCAGCTGTCGGGCAACAATTCCTTTGTGTTAGAGATATAGCCGATAGGAGCATCAAACCAAACATACAGCACTTTGCCTTCAGCTCCTTCAACGGGAACAGGAATACCCCAATCCAAGTCGCGGCTTACCGCACGTGGTTGCAAGCCCATATCCAACCAGCTCTTACACTGGCCATACACGTTTGGCTTCCACTCTTTGTGGCCTTCAAGGATCCACTGGCGCAGGAATGGTTCCCATTTGTCCAATGGCAGATACCAGTGTTTGGTCTCTTTCATGACAGGCGCACTACCGCTGATAGCCGATTTGGGATTGATCAGGTCTGTCGGGCTTAGTGAAGTACCACAAGCTTCACATTGGTCGCCATAAGCCTTTTCGTTGCCACAGTGAGGGCATGTACCTGTGATATAACGGTCTGCCAAGAACTGTTTAGCCTCTTCGTCGTAATATTGTTCGCTTGTTTTCTCGATAAATTCACCCTTTTCATACAGCTTGCGGAAGAAATCTGAAGCCATCTGATTATGTGTGGGTGAAGTGGTACGGGAATAGATGTCGAATGAAATGCCGAATTCTTCGAACGATTTCTTGATAATGTTGTGATAACGGTCTACAACATCCTGCGGAGTAATTCCCTCTTTCTTTGCTCGTAGTGTAATAGGCACACCATGTTCGTCTGAACCACCGATCATTAAGACCTCTTCTCCTTTCAAACGGAGATAGCGTGCATAAATATCTGCCGGTACATATACGCCGGCCAAGTGACCGATATGAACCGGTCCGTTCGCATAGGGTAACGCTGTCGTAATCAGCGTTCTCTTAAAATGCTTTTCCATACCTTCTTTTTCTCTTTTAGAACCACAAAGGTAAGGAATAATTTGCTAAGAAGTGGTTTAAATTTTCTCAGAATCGCTTTATCTGTTGCTTTTTTGCTGTTAGTCTTTCGTTTTATTCCACCTTTGTTGGCCTTTTCTTTCGGCATCTTGCTTCTGTCTGTGCTTCGGCGATTTGCATTATGACGCACTGTCATGGATGATGGATGTGAGGAAAGGATAAAGTCCCTTATATTTCCCTTGAAAATCCTATCCTATAAGCGGATTAGTCACTATTGGTTATCTTCGTCACAATATGTGATGAAGCATAGCCACATATTGTGCATTATCTTAGTCATATAATGTGATGTATCTTTTTCACAGTATGTGACGAAGCAACTGGTGCTATCTGTGCTGTTGAATATCTTATGAAGAGGACCTTTGTAGAAGAGGTAAAAACACAAGTTCTATATCTACAATCTTATCATTATTAGGTAGCAGCTAAAACAAAAAGGTGAAATTTTTTTTCTGCGAAGCATTGAACCGTTCAATCTCCAGAGCGAGGGATTTCTTTAACTGGCCAGCTATAAAGTCTAAGAAAGGCTGATTAACTTCTTCTTCCTGTGATAGCCGTAAGGCAGAAATATACTCTTTTCAAAGGTAGTGTATTTGTATTGCGCAGCCAAAGAAAATAACGACTTACTACGGTTCAGTAGATTTTTCGTGGGGATAATTTTTTATCCTCGAGAAGTATTGCTTACTTCGTATTATGAAAAACGAT
>CAKVBA010000046.1 GCA_934725305.1 uncultured Parabacteroides sp.
CGCTAAATTACAACAAATATACCACATTAGCAATCAATAAGTTGCAAACGTTCAAAGTATTTTGCGACTATCCCTATGTTAGAATTAGTGATATTTATTAGATAAGATCACGCAACAACCACAATGTATATCCGATATAAGATACAACCAAGAAGAGACCTTCTCCGCGTGAAAGACGATATCGAGACCATGCCAAAGGCAGAAGAATCAATGACACTGCCAACATCACCAACAGGTCAATATAGTTGACCGACAATGCTTCGATGGGATGAATCAAAGAGGTTATACCGGCAATGGCCAATATATTAAAGATGTTTGATCCGACGGCATTACCCAAGGCTATTTCTGGGTTCTTCTTCAACGCGGCTACAACCGATGTGGCCAACTCTGGCATACTGGTTCCGGCAGCTACAATAGTCAGACCTATCACGGCTTCGCTCACGCCCATGCTCCTGGCAATAATGGTTGCATTATCAACCAACAGCTGAGAGCCCAACACCAAAATAACCAACCCGATTACAATGTTAGACAGATTGATATACCAAGGCGGTAATTGCTCCTGCAACTCCTCTTTCTCTTTCTGCTCCTTTCGCGACATATGGAAGCTGAAGACCAGATAAGAGATGATGCCCAAGACAAATAATCCACCCTGCCAGCGCTCAAGATGTCCGCTCCAAAAGAAAAGCACAAAGACTAAAGATGTCAATATCATCAAAGGTATATCTATCCGAATCAATTGCTTCTTGGTCTGCAATGGATAAATCATAGCGGCTATACCCAATATTATACAGATATTAAATATGTTGGATCCAACGATATTACCAATGGCAATATCACCTTGTCCATTCAACACAGAACTGATGCTTACTACCAGTTCGGGTGCACTTGTGCCAAAAGCCACAACGGTCAAACCCACCACCAATGGAGAAATCTTTGCCCGCAAAGCCAATGAAGAACTTCCTTTTACAAGCCTATCTGCTCCAAAATAAAGAGCTACCAGCGACAATATCAATAAGGTAAAACTTGTTAACATGATTTGTTTGTTTAAATCTTGTTTTAGTATTAAAAATGTCCAGTTTCCTGTTTGCTGACAAAGATATATCATATCCAAGTAAACAGCAAGTTATTATATAGGCAGAAAAACGTATATAGGACAATCTCGATCTCACACCGAGATACAAACAGGAAACCTTTTGGACATTTAGTCAGGTTTTAATCAGCTTTATTCGTATTCAAATTCAAATTCAATCCAATTAACAATTAATCACTATACAGTCGGGCGATTGCCAGGGCGACGAGCCTTGATAACTCTGACAACGATAGCAATTATGGCAACAACACCAATGCCACCCATAACCATACTTTTAGTTCCATCAGACTCAAAGTCTGTAGTACCTACCAAAACCAAGATAATAAAAGACAACATCATAATTGCTTCTACCAAGTCATTACTTATCTTCATAATCGTTCTAAATTTTAAACTGTGAATAAATAAATCAAATATTACTTCTGATTGACTGACGGCGTTTCTTCTTCCGAACTCCCAGTCTGGCTTAACCCTTTCATTATGCCATAAAGGCCCACACACAAAGTTGCCATAACCACAACCAGCTTCAGATAGTCGTTAGAAATAATAGAACTACAAGCTAAAACACAACCTACAATCGTTAGAATGACATAAAGATATATACATACTTTTCCTGAATTCTTTTTAGACATAACATTTGATTTTAAAGTGATAAATAAAAAAGACCTCATTTGTAGGTGTATCAAAATAACCACTTTGATACAGTTCCTCTTAGGTGCGTCTGAATTAGTAAAATGCAAGATGCTAAGGAAGGCGACAGACGTTTACTGATGTAAAGGACTGAGGTCGAATCCCGAAAGCAACGCAGCAGTTTGCAATCATAACACACCGCCAACGAACAGAGTTAAGACAAGGATGCATACAACACAACACTGCTTTTGGCCAGGTCTTGAGCCAAAAGGAGCATTCACTTGTCACATTACCACCTTAAAATTCAAAGGATAAGCTTCCGCAAGTTGAAGACATGATTCCCCATACTGCAGAAAAGAGAAGAGATATAATGGTTTTGATAAATAGATATATTTTCAGAAATCTTGTAAGCAGCACTCACCTGCTTCAATCTGAACCATTGTATTAAACGTTCTACACTATTTGTCAAGCGCACATTTGTCAATGTGTTGGAAGAAAAAAACACTCGACGAGGCGTCAAGCAGCTACAATCTTTCAAATCATTACTGATCGCTTCGATCTTATGCTGTATATCACTGGCATCGCTCTGCTTTTGCATCACAGCTTCGCGCACAGACAAGCCCAACTTCTCTCCCTCGAGTACACGGTCTGTTGAGGTCAGAAGCAGCGCGCCCACAAAAACACCAATAATTAATAGCAAATGTTTCATGCTGCAAATATACAATGTTTTGTTATGAAACAAGCAATCTCTTTGTTTTTGTTTCTATTTTTGCAATCAATTTAAGATTTTGATATATGACGAACAACAACAAAAGCCAAGTACAAGCTTGGTTTGAGGCTGCACGCCCCAAAACCCTGCCGGCCTCAATCAGCCCTGTATTGGTGGGATGCGCTCTTGCCTTTCGAGATGGAGTATTTCAAGTTGCCCCAGCTTTCTTCTGCCTGCTGGTAGCTCTATTTGCTCAAATTGCCAGCAACTTAGCAAATGATTATTTCGACTTCAAACAGGGAGCCGACAGAGAGGATCGTTTAGGTCCGGAGCGAGCGGTAGCACAAGGTTGGATTCAACCCAAGACGATGTTGAAGGCCACTTTCCTTACATTAGCCTTGGCATGTCTGTCTGGTTGCATGCTGCTATTCTATGCCGGATGGGAACTGATTCCGGTCGGTTTAGCTATTGCTATCTGCGTACTGGCCTATTCAGCCGGTCCGTTTCCCCTTGCCTATAATGGTTTAGGTGATGTCTGCGTCTTGCTTTTCTATGGAGTTATACCGGTCTGCTTCACCTATTATGTGCAAGCCTTGTCATTCTCTACTTTATCGCTACTGCTTTCACTGGCTGTCGGTTTCCTCTCAACCAATATTCTAGTAATTAACAATTACCGCGATTACCAGCAAGACAAGGCATCAAACAAACGTACCACTATCGTTCTGTTTGGACGTCGCTTCGGAAGAATCTTCTATCTGATCAATGGTCTGCTGGCTATCGCCATTGCTTTTCCTTTGATTGGTTATGGAGAATACTGGAAAGAAGCATTGATGGGTCTATTCTTTGTACTCTTCATTTCGACTTGGTTGCGCATGATACGCACAGAAGGCAGAGCCTTGAACCAACTACTGGCACAAACAGCACGCAATCTGTTTATCTTCTCGCTACTATTGGCAATCTTACTCAACTTATAAAAGATATGCTCGGTACATCCTCTAAGAGAAAGGAGTTATGAAGAAAGACAAAACAATCTTCCCGTAAGGATGTTATATATATATATATAGTGATCACAGATGATAGATTCATCGACTGTTTTTTACAAACAATTAATTAATAAGAGACAATGAAAAAGGTATTTTGGGGAGTTTTGGTCTTAGTTACTATGGCCAGCTGCAACTCTTCACAAAAGAAAAATGCAGAGCAAATAGATGAGACAACAGTAGCTGTAGAACAACCTGCAGACAATAGTTTTTATGGTTTTTACGAAGGCACTCTTCCGGCTGCCGACTGTGAAGGCATCAAGACGTCACTGACAGTGAATGACGACAAGACCTACTCATTGAAGAGTGAATATATCGGTGTTGAAAATGGCACTTTCGAGACCAATGGTGTGTATAATCTGATTGACGATTCTCTGATTGAACTGATCACGCCTTCTTCTGGCGAAAAGACTTATTATAAGATTTTAGACAACAACCAGGTGATGTTGTCAGATAGCGCCGGCACTATCAATCAAGGTGAATTGGCAGCATATTATATTCTGAAGAAGAAATAAGATTTCTCCATTCTATCACATAAGCAGTGTGTCAGAGTTTGCACTTATGACACACTGCTTTTATTGTTTATATATACTCCGAAAGGAATAGTTACTCATTTCTTATTGCAATCTTACAGCCATCCAGGCTCTCTATGACGGCCAGACTTTCTACACGCACACCCCGATTCTCCAACAACTTGGCTCCACCTTGAAAAGCCTTCTCTATGATGAAACCCATACCTTCCAACGTTGCTCCAGCCTGACGAGCCAGCTCTATCATTCCTAAAGCCGCATTACCATAGGCCAAGAAGTCATCGATAAACAGGATATGATCGTCTGGCGTCAGAAAATTATTGCTGATACAAACGGTATAATCACGGTCTTTCGTAAACGAGTGCACAACCGTCGTCAACATATTTTCCATGGTCTTGGGCTGTTTTTTCTTGACAAACACCACCGGAAGCTTCATCAGATAACCCACCATAATGGCCGGTGCAATGCCACTGGCCTCGATAGTCACAATCTTATTGATTGGCACTCCTTCAAAACGATGGATAAACTCTTCCGCAATCTTATACATCAACATCGGATCCATCTGATGATTGATGAAGCTATCAACCTTTAAAATGCCTCCCGGATAGCAACGTCCATCCTGAAGGATACGCTCTTTTAATAATTTCATCTCTGCCTAAGCTTAATGTTTTATATGAACAACCGAAACAATGGGACGATGATCAGAGGCCAACGGCTCCTGACACACATACGAAGTGTCTTTTCCGAAAGAAGCATTCTTAGCTGTATAACCGGCTATATAGTCGATGCAACAATCTGGTTTGTCTGCCGGAAATGTACACTCAGTTGTATCTGTCAGCAACACAAAGTCGCACATCACATCCTGAATGAAAGAAGACTGAGGATCGTCATTCCAATCACCAGCCATAAAAAAAGGTTTATCCGCTGCTTGTGCCACTTCACGGATCAAGGGCAAAGAGGCCATGCGATCTTCTGTGGTCAACGACAAATGGGTGCAGGCAAACAGATAATCGTCAAACTCCGCCAACAGAAACACTCTTGCCTCTTCACGTCCCGGCAAAGCCAACCGACGGACCGACAAAGGCTTCTCTTTGCTCAAGATGCCAACTCCATATTTTCCACCATCAAAAGGAATGGCTGCCGCATAAGTAGGATACATCTGTGTCTCTTGGGCTAACAAGGCAAGCACATCAACACCCTTGCTGCGTCCGGTCACACTATCAACCTCCTGCAAAGCCACCACCATAGGTGACTCTTTCGCTATAACCGCAGCAACTCTCTGATAATCTACCACTTCATCCAGTCCAATTCCATTACGGATATTATAGCTCATCAATTTCAAGGTCTTCTCTTGCTGCGGCTGACAACCGGTCAACAGACACAGAACAAACGAAAACCATAAACTACAAGCTATAATGGTTATTTTTCCTCTATTCATAAAGCTCCTTACTATCCTTTGGACAATCAATGGCCAAAAGCCTCCTTCAAGTCCTGTTCAAAACTAACAATATCCTCTTCTGTTGTATCCCAAGAGGTTACCAGGCGAGCCTCATTGATGGCCTCGTTCCACATATAGAAGAAATGCTTCTCCTGTAAACGCTTCAACGGTGCATCGGGCAATGTAAAGAAGAGCTGATTAGATTCCACCTTTTGTGTGAAATGAATCTCCGGATAACGGCGCAGAGCCTCAGCCAAACGAGCAGCATAGCGATTGGCATTGCGGGCATTCTCTAACCAAAGGTTGTTTTCGAGATAAGGAATGAACTGAGCCGACAGATAGCGCAACTTAGAGGCCAACTGGGCCGATTGTTTACGGAAATAGATCAGATTTTCAGTAATCTCCGGACGGAACGAAATGACAGATTCGCCCATCATCATACCATTCTTGGTGCCGCCAAAGCTCAGTATATCAACACCTGCATCAACGGTTACTTCACGCATCGAGCAGTTCAGATAGGCACAAGCATTCGCCAAACGAGCACCATCCATATGCAGATACATGTGATAAGAATGAAGCAGATCGGCAATAGCACGCACCTCTTCAACCGTGTAAACTGTGCCCAACTCGGATACCTGAGAAATATAGACCGCTTTGGGTTGTGAATGGTGACACACACCGAAGTTAAGCAAATAGGGTTTGATCAGTTCAGGAGTCAACTTGCCGTCCGGTGTGGCAATAGGCTGCAAAGCACAACCGGTCATGCGGGCTGGCGCGCCACACTCATCTACAAAGATATGAGCCGTTTCGGCACACAACACACTATTGAACGAACGAGTCACAGCCTGCAACGCTACTGTATTGGCACCCGTACCATTGAATACAAAAAAAGGAGAAGCAGTTTCTCCGAATATCTCTTGAATTTTCTCAACTGCTGCTGCAGTCCATGGATCGTCGCCATAACCTACGGCATGGTTGTCATTGGCCTTCAGAATAGCATCCATCACCAACGGATGCACTCCGGAATTATTGTCACTAGCAAAACTTCTCATGATACTTTAAAATTTCCCCAAAAGTACAGCTTTTGATAAAGCTATGCAAAAACATATCCTATGAAAAAGCGGGTAAACAGTGTAAAAAGACAACCATTCTGATAGTGCAGAGTTATTGCCTTCAACCCATTGGTGGATTTGATAAAACAATTAGGCTGACGAGGTGATTTCGCAATATTTAGTCTGAACTCTGCCCAACGGCTATTCACGTAACATAGCAACGACATCCGCAGCAATCGCTTTTGGAATAGATATTGTAATTTTATCACTTTCGCTGTTTGCTGAAAATGGATAATGAACCCATCTAAAAACAACGACCAAAGCCATTGAAACTGACAGGCAAATCCGGCACAATCCAAACATATTTAAAAATGCTTATCGGCTGTCTTTCAATAAAATATAGGCTTTCAAAAATCAACCTATAGACTTTCTAAAAAACGAGTAGGGACTTTTTCAAAATTGGGTAGGCACTCCGTTCGGATTGGGTAGGCACTCCGTTGGAAATGGATAGGCACCCAATTTCCGGAAATAGACTATTCCGTTTTGACAAGGCTAAAGCCTTTCCGGATTCTTGTTGGCTTATTGTGTTTTTTACACAGAAAGAATAATACAAATAATCCATTGGCAGAATTAAACAGAAGTTGCATTAATTCCATCAATGGATTTCTTTGATGTTTTTCAAGCTCAAACTCTATGCTATATGAAAATGATATCTATCTGAAATCTTTTAAGTTTTTCTGAAGCTCCTGACGAGCGAAAAAGATACGACTTTTTACAGTTCCCAAAGGAATATCCAAATTCTCAGCAATCTCGCTATATTTATATCCACTGACAAACATAGAGAAAGGCACCTTCAAATCATCGTTCAACTTCTCAATGGCAGCTGTAATCTCTTGCATATCATACGAACCATCCGGCGAATCAAATCCTGAATCCTGCGGCACATCCAAATTATACAAATCAGCTTCCTGATCTATAACGGTCTGTGTACGGACAATTTTATGATAGTTATTAATAAAGATATTACGCATCACCGTTAAAACCCAACCCTTAAAATTAATATTGTCTACAAACTTTTCCTGATTGCCTAAAACTTTGAGCGTTGTATCCTGTGTCAGATCCTGAGCGTCGTCTCTGTTTAACGTGAGCATCATGGCAAAATTCATCATATTTTCTTGCATGCTCAATAATTTTTTCTGAAATTGCAACGCATTCATAATTATATAAATTAAAATTAGATGGCGGTGTGTCATAATAGCAAACTGCTGCGTTGCTTTCGGAATCCAGCCTCGGTCATTTACACCCGTAAATTCCAGCCGGCCTCATCCTCAGCACCTTGCTTTTTACTAATTCTAACGCACCTTAAGAGGCCGCATCAAAATAGTTATTTTGATACACCTCATACCCCATCACTATTGATGGAAATACAAATATAGCAATAAATATGGATATTATTCATTCTTTGATGTTTATTAATCATATAATTTGTAACTTTACATTTTAGAGACCAATATTATTGAATATGAGCAATTTTTACCATTCGTTATACGCTCTCTTATGTAAGAGATACAGGCCTTATGTTACATTTTGTAACCACCAGCTTTCTTCTTGCCCTAAAAGCAAATGCCTCCGCATTTTCTTTGTGGCTCTAGGATTGCTGCTTGCAAACATCATAACAATCAATGCCTCCTCTACCGACCGATCAAAGATCTATACCATAGATATACGGAATGAAATAGGACCGACCACGCAGCTTTATCTGAAGAACGGTCTCTCTGAAGCCGAACAGTTGAAGGCGGATGCCATCTTGATACGGCTGAACACCTACGGAGGAATCCTTGAATCGGCCGACTCCATGCGCACAGCTATTCTTTATAGCCCGATACCTGTCTATGTCTTTATCGATAATAATGCTGCCTCTGCCGGAGCGCTTCTCTCCATCGCCTGCAAGAAAATCTATATGCGACGGGGCGCCAACATCGGAGCGGCAACAGTGGTCGATCAAAGCGGTAGCGCTATGCCCGACAAATATCAGTCATATATGCGCTCCATCATGCGCTCAACAGCCGAAGCTCATGGAAAAGATACGCTGATTCAAAAGGGTGATACCGTTCTTCGCTGGAAACGCGATCCGCTGATTGCAGAAGCCATGGTGGACGACAGAGTAGTCATTCCTCAGCTGGTCGATTCCGGAAAAGTGCTGACCTTTACAGCAGAAGAGGCTATGAAATGGGGTTATTGCGACGGACTGGCCGAGACAATCGATGAGGTGATTACCGAATATCTGGGAATCAAAGATTATGAACTGAACAGCTATTCGCCCACTTGGGCAGACAAAGCCAAAGGCTTTTTACTCAATCCGGCTCTACAGGCCTTATTGATAATGCTGATTATTGGTGGCATCTATTTTGAGATGCAGTCTCCGGGATTGGGTTTTCCCTCTTTAGTTGCCTTAGCGGCTGCAATCCTCTATTTTGCACCTCTCTATTTAGATGGATTGGCACAATATTGGGAGATCGGACTCTTCATCGTGGGACTTCTTCTATTGATCATAGAAATCTTTGTACTGCCCGGCATAGGATTGGCCGGTGTGAGTGGCGTTATATTGATTATTGGTTCTTTAACAATAGGCCTGCTCGATAACGATGGATTCAAGTTCGAGGCTGTCAACGGAGATGCCATTAGCAGAGCTTCCATAACCGTATTGACCGGACTGATTGCAAGCATAAGTCTGGCCTTTTGGCTTTCGCACAAGATAGGTCAGCGTGGAGCCTGGCGCAAAATGGCACTCACCAGCGATTTGGAGGAGGCCGTTTCCAGTCCGACTCATCAAGAACTGGTTGGGCAAATCGGACAAGCAGCCACTGTATTACGTCTATCCGGGAAGGTTGAGATTAACGGAGAACTCTACGATGCTCTCTCGGAATCGGGCTTCATCGAGAAGGGCGAAACCATACAAGTAGTCCGCTCCAGCCAGGGACAACTTTATGTCGTCTCAATACGCTGATATAGGATGCGCTTCTCCTTCACTACATAACGGAGAGCGCCCATCGACAACAAGTCGCTCAGAATATTGCGGGCGGTATGATAATGAATATGGGCTATCCGGCAAAACTGACTGATGTGAATCGTCTCATGCCCATCCAGCCAATCGAACAACAATTCGACCGGCTTGCTTATCTTCAATAGCGTACCGTCTGATTTATTTTGCTTCTTCCAAGAAAGCACCAACACATCATTGGCCAAGATGTTCTCATCAGCCACACGAATATAGGCTTTATACTTGTCATCTTTATCGGGAGCCAGATGAGGCTTGTCTCCACTCGGAGCGATATAGACTTCGAGCACAGTCTTTCCATTCACCTCCCAACGCGTAGCTGTAAAGGGAACTTGCGGACGCGTGTACATATCCGAAGCCGCCTCAATCATATAATATTCCTCATCACTACGAATACCCGAGATAGCTCCATTATCCTTCACACCAATCAGCAATCGTCCGCCATCGGTATTAGCAAAAGCACTCAGGGTGCGGGCAATCTTTTTACTATCACTGACTTCAAACTTAAAGTCTAGCTGTTGATGCTCTCCCTGCTCAATCAACTCCTCTATCGGATGTTTCTTCTTCATCATTTTGGCCTCTGTTTTGGAGGGCAAAATTAAAATAAATAACTAACTTTGTCAAACAGGAAAATACTATACCATGTCTCAAATACCTACACTAATTTCAGACTTAGCAGTCATACTTATTTCTGCAGGTCTTGTAACCCTCTTATTCAAACGGTTAAAACAGCCGGTTGTATTAGGATACATCGTTGCCGGTCTATTAGCCGGTCCGTCTATCAAAGAAATCCCTACAGTTTCAGACACAGAAAGCATCCGTATTTGGGCCGATATAGGTGTCATCTTCCTTCTGTTTGCTTTGGGTCTCGACTTTAGTTTCAAGAAACTGATGAAGGTCGGAGGCACAGCCGTAACAGGAGCTATCACCATTGTCATCGGTATGATGACAATAGGCTACATAACCGGCACAATCCTGGGTTGGGGACACATGAACAGTCTTTTCCTCGGTGGAATGCTCTCCATGTCGTCAA
Source organism: uncultured Parabacteroides sp. (assembly GCA_934725305.1). Taxonomy (GTDB): domain Bacteria; phylum Bacteroidota; class Bacteroidia; order Bacteroidales; family Tannerellaceae; genus Parabacteroides. The sequence continues at coordinate 10,578 of CAKVBA010000046.1, forward strand.
CCACCATTATCTTTAAGGCCTTCGATGATATGGGCATCCGAAACCAACAATTTGCCGGAGTGGTCTTTGGTGTATTGGTTGTCGAGGACCTTTTCGCCGTCTTGCTAATGGTATTACTATCCACCTTAGCCGTGAGTCAGCATGTTGAAGGCATAGAACTACTCGATAGCATCATCAAATTGGGAGTCTTTCTGCTCTTCTGTTTTGTCATTGGCATCTACCTGGTTCCGTCATTCTTGAATAAGGTAAAACCCATCCTCAACGACGAGACCCTGTTGATTGTCAGTGTAGGCTTTTGCCTCGGTATGGTTATCATTGCCACAAAGGCCGGTTTCTCGTCTGCGTTAGGCGCATTCGTCATGGGATCGATCTTGGCCGAAACGGTCAATGCCGAACACATCGAACGAGTCATAAAACCGGTGAAAGATCTCTTTGGAGCTATCTTCTTTGTCTCTGTTGGCATGCTGATCGATCCCGCCTTGCTATGGGAATACAAAATCCCCATCCTTATTCTCACGCTGGTTGTCATGGCCGGACAGATCTGTTTTGCCAGCTTCGGAGTGTTGCTTTCCGGACAAACACTGAAGATTGCCATTCAGTCGGGCTTCTCATTGGCACAAATCGGTGAGTTCGCCTTCATTATTGCCGGATTGGGCCTCAGCCTACGGGTAACAGACCATTTCCTCTACCCGATTGTCGTAGCAGTGTCCGTGATTACCACCTTCTTTACTCCCTATATGATCCGATTGGCCGATCCGGCCTTTAAAATAGCCGACCGCATCATGCCCAATGCCTGGAAGCACTTCCTCGAACGCTATGCGTCAGGCTCCAACACCATCCGTCAAAAGAGTGCATGGAACAAACTATTGAAGTCTTTATTACGCATCGTGGCTACCTATACTGCCGTTACGTTGGTGCTCATCTTCTTGTGGTTGCAATTTATTGCTCCCTTCATCATGCAGCAGATCAGTGGCATCCAAGGAGCCGTCTTGGCACTGACCGGCATCATCCTGCTTATCTCACCGATGCTACGCGCAATTATGATGAAGAAAAACCATTCGATAGAATTCCAACAGTTATGGAACGACAGCAAATATAACCGAGGTCCGCTGGTCTCGCTGATTGTGTTACGCATCGTGCTCTGCTTAGGGCTGGTGATGCTGCCGGTCATGAAACTGCTCAATACGACTCAAGGTTTCATGCTGATCATTGCCAGCATCATCATTATATCGGCCATCTTCTCAAAGAAGCTGAAAAAGCAATCCATCTTAATGGAACGCCGTTTCTTCAGCAACCTGTCTGCTCGCGAAACAGAGATAGAGAAACGCAGCCCCATCAGCCATCGTTTTGCCAATCACCTTTTGGAGCGCGACCTACACTTGGCCAACTTTGAGGTCAAACAGAATTCACCCAGTATGGGCAAAAGCCTGAAAGAGCTAAACTTCCGTCAGAAATGCAATGTCAATGTCGTATCAATCATCCGAGGAGAAAAACGTATCAACATTCCGGGAGGTGATGAATGTCTCTATCCTTTCGACAAGCTGATTGTGGTAGGTGCCGACAATGACCTGGAGCACTTCCGTAAATATATAGAAGAACGTTACCGCCAGTCTGAAAGTCAGGATCAACAACAGAAAACAAATCGCAAAGAGATCAAGATGGAGCAGGTTCGCATTTGGTCGGGCTCTCGTCTGATTGGCCGTAGCATCATCGAATCGGGAATCCGCGACAAAGCTGCCTGTCTGGTAATCGGTATTGAGCGAGGCAATACCTCTATTCAGAATCCGCCGCCATCTACTACCTTCCAAGAGGGTGATATTGTCTGGCTGGTAGGAGAACACGACAAGTTGGTCCGCCTGAGTGAGGGCAAAACAGTTTCAAACTAACAAAACTATCAATATAAATAAAGTATTTATCGGTTATGAAGTTTATAGGTATTATTCCGGCTCGTTATGCCTCTACCCGTTTCCCGGGCAAGCCACTTGCCGACATGGACGGAAAGCCCATGATCCAACGAGTATATGAACAGGTAAAAGGTGTACTTGACGCAGTATGTGTCGCTACTGATGATGTGCGCATCGAAGAAGCTGTCAAGGCTTTCGGCGGAGAAGTGGTGATGACCTCAGACCAGCATCGCAGTGGCACAGACCGCTGCTACGAAGCCTATTGCAAAGTGGGACAAGGCTATGATGTCGTAGTTAATATCCAAGGAGATGAACCGTTTATCCAGCCCAAACAAATAGAGATATTAAAAGGTTGCTTCACCGACGACTCTATTCAGATTGCCACATTGGTCAAGCCATTCCGTCCGGATGATGACTTTGAGACAACTCTGTTCAATGCCAATTCGCCCAAAGTTGTACTCAATAAGAACAGCGAAGCTCTCTATTTCAGTCGTTCAATAATTCCCTATATGCGCGGAAAGCATTACAAAGAATGGTTGCCCAATCACACCTATTATAAACACATCGGTTTATATGCCTATCTGGCGACAACTCTGCAAGAGATTACTCGCTTACCACAATCTTCACTGGAACTGGCCGAAAGCCTTGAACAGTTGCGCTGGTTAGAGAATGGCTACAAGATTAAAGTGGGCATCACAGAACAAGAAACCATCGGCATCGACACACCGGAAGATATGGAACGTGCCTTGGCTTTTATGAGAGAAAAGAAATATTAAACACAATAGCATGAAAATACTATTCTCCTTCATTGGGTTATTAATGTCTGTGGCCGCTATGGCTCAGACATTAACATCGCCCAACGGAAATCTGGTTATGGATTTCCACCTTTCAGCAGACAAGACTCCGATTTATTCATTAAAACACAAAGGAAAAGAGGTCATCAAAGAAAGCAAGATGGGATTCCTCTTGCATCCTTCGTTTGATTTAAGCAAAGACTTCCGTATCATCGAGACTAAACAGGATGCGTCAGATTCAACCTGGGAAACAGTCTGGGGACAAAACAAAACGATCCGCGACAATCACAAAGAGCTGTTTGTGGCTCTTGAACAGGAAAAAACCGGATGGAAGTTAAACATCCGTTTCAGGCTGTTTGATGACGGTCTGGGATTCCGCTATGAATTTCCCATACAGAAAGAACTGCTTCATTTTATCCTGAAGGATGAGCTGACCGAGTTTCAACTGACCGGAGATCATAAAGCCTTCTGGATTCCGGCGGACTATGACACTAACGAATTCCAGATTACCACGTCTAAATTATCCGAAGTACCAGCGCTGATGGATCAGGCTCGTAATGAATCGCTTGCCTGCATGTCGCCCTCGCCCACCTTGGCCGTACAAACTCCACTGATGCTGAAGTCGGACGATGGACTCTATATCAACATTCACGAGGCGGCATTGGTCAACTATCCGGCCATGCATCTGAACCTGGATCCCAAGTCGTTCCTGATGAGTTCACATCTCACTCCAGACAAGAATGGTCTGAAAGGATTTATCCAGACCGGAAGCACAACTCCCTGGCGCACAATTATTGTTAGCGATGATGCACGTGAGATTTTGGCCTCCAATCTGATTATCAATCTGAATGAACCTTGTAAGATTGAAGATACATCATGGATCAAGCCAACCAAATTTGTAGGCGTATGGTGGGAATACTTCATTGGCGGTGGTTCAACCTGGAGCTATACCGATACGAAAGATATTAAGATAGGCTCAACAGATTATACCACATTAAAGCCTCACGGCCATCACGGAGCCAACACAGCCCATGTAAAAGAATATATCGACTTTGCAGCCAAGCATGGCATCGGTGCTGTATTGGTTGAAGGCTGGAACGAAGGCTGGGAAGACAATGTCGCCTATCAAAAGGAACAGATCTACAGCTTTACCAAAGCTTATCCCGATTTTAATGTAGATGAGTTGCAGAGATATGCAGCCTCTAAAGGGGTAAAGATCATCATGCACCACGAAACCACCTCATCGGTTGCAGACTATGAACGCCAAATGCATGACGCTTTCCGTTTCATGAACAAACATGGCTACACCTCTGTGAAAACCGGTTATGTAGGACCTATCATTCCGCGTAGCGAACATCATGATGGCCAATGGATGGTTAACCACTACAACCGTGTAGCTGAAGTTGCTGCTAAATATAAGATAATGATCGACTCTCACGAAGCAGTTCGCCCGACCGGCATGTACCGCACCTATCCCAATTGGATTGCTCAGGAGTCGGCGCGAGGAACAGAGTTTGAATCATTCAATGGTATCCGTCAAGACCATCAGACCATCTTGCCTTTTACTCGCTTGATTGGCGGACCTATGGATTATACACCGGGCATCTTTGAAGGAGACTTGACTATCTATGGAACCAACAAGGCAAAAGTAGGCACTACACTGGTTAAACAGCTGGCACTATATGTCACCATCTACAGTCCTTTACAGATGGCTGCCGATCTCTATCAGAATTATGAAAAGCATCTAGACGCATTCCAATTCATCAAGGATGTAGCCGTGGATTGGGACAATACCTATATCTTAGAAGCCGAACCGGGTGATTATATCACGATTGCCCGCAAAGCCCGAGGAACGAACGAATGGTTTGTCGGTGGCATCACCGACGAAAACAGCCGCATTGCCACTATTGACTTGAGCTTCTTGCCTCAGGGTAAAAAGTATATTGCCACTATTTATGCAGATAGCAAAAATGCTGATTGGAAAAACAATCCCAAGGAGTATGTTATCTCTACCAAAAATGTCAGCAGCAAGACTGTATTGAAACAGAAATTGGCTGCCGGCGGCGGTGTAGCAATCAGTATTAAAGAGAAGCAGTAAAATACAAGACTCAAAGGATGAGGTTGATAGAGTCCATAGCGTTACTACTCGGCAATGTGGCACAATGGCAAACCGCTGCGTTGCTTTCGGGATTTGACCTCAATCATTTACGGTAGTAAACTCCTGTCGGCCTCATCCTTAGTGCCTTGCATTTTACTAATTCCGGCGCACCTTATGAGGCTGCATCCAAATAGTTATTTTGACAGTCTCATATTTACAACGCCTCTATCTCTTCTGCGGAAAGTCCTGTTACTTGTGCAATAATATCCGGAGCAATGTGAAGGGCTTTCATCTTTCGGGCATTCTCCAGATTCATCAGTCTTTCGCCTTCCTCTTTTCCTTTTTCCATACCTTTTTCCATGCCTTCTATTAGCCCTTCAGCTCGGCCTTCTTCCAACCCTTCAGCCCGACCTTCCTCTAATCCTTCGGCTCGGCCTTTGGCCAAACCGGCAATCATGCCCTCACGATGGGCTGTATCTACCACATCATTCTGAATCATGATGTTACCCAAATGACGCTCATAGGCCATGCGGTCTGCCTTCGACATTGAATAGAGTTTCAGCTTCTCACGTGCTTCACTCAATCCGGGGGCTTTCGTGTGAGGATCGATCTTGCCATCCTTCAGATAACGGACCCACTCTTCCAACGGTGTAACGGCCACTTTGTTGAACTCGTTTACGCGAATCAGGATATATTCCGGGAAGATCTCGGCCGGATAACGGCTGATCAGTGCGCCTTCTTGTTTGGCATTCAGCAACAGACGGTCGTGAGTATGCACGCCCACAAACTGGTTACAGCCATGATAGAGATAGTCATTGCCCTGACCCAAATCAAAATAGAGAATGCTGATGGAATAGACCTTCTTTACCTTATAATAGGTGTCGCCCAAAGAGATGTGTTCGGTAATGGCTTTGGCCACTCCATACAGAATGCGTTCCAGAAAATGGGCTTCTCGTGTGTTTTGGATCTCGATGATAATAATCTCGCCCTTGCTGTTCAACGCTTTGATATCGACACGATTATACTTATCGTCCATCGTCTGCTGATTTCCTTCGCTTTCCAATATCTCGGAAACGGTGATCTTCTCACCCAAGAACACCGTAAGAAAACCCTCCAGCACATCGAAGTTCGCCTTCTGACGCAACAGCCGCTTAATGGCCCAGTCAAATCGGATATATCTATCTTCCAGATCTTCCATATAATCCACGTTTTTTGTTTCTTTCTTCTTTTCCGCTTTTTCCTTCATAGCTTTCGTGTTAATTGGTTAATATGTACAAAGATAGTATTTCAAAGACAATTCCCCTCGTAAAAAGAGGAGAATCGTGTTTTTCACCCATCGCCATATTTACAACGTCGCTATCTCTTCAGCGGAAAGTCCTGTTACTTGTGAGATAATATCCGACGCAATGTGAAGGGCTTTCATCTTACGGGCATTCTCCAGATTCATCAGTCTTTCGCCTTCTATTAGTCCTTCAGCTCGGCCTTTGATCAAGCCCTCACGATGGGCTGTATCTACCACATCATTCTGAATCATGATGTTACCCAAATGACGCTCATAGGCCATACGGTCTGCCTTCGACATCGAATAGAGTTTCAGCTTCTCACGTGCTTCACTCAATCCGGGGGCTTTTGTATGAGGATCGATCTTGCCATCTTTCAGATAACGGACCCACTCTTCCAACGGTGTAACGGCCACTTTGTTGAACTCGTTTACGCGTATCAGGATATATTCCGGGAAGATCTCGGCCGGATAACGGCTGATCAGTGCGCCTTCTTGCTTGGCGTTCAGCAACAGACGGTCGTGAGTATGCACTCCCACAAACTGGTTACAACCATGATAGAGATAATCATTGCCCTGACCCAAATCGAAATAGAGAATGCTGATGGAATAGACCTTCTTTACCTTATAATAGGTGTCGCCCAAAGAGATGTGTTCGGTAATGGCTTTGGCCACTCCATACAGAATGCGTTCCAGAAAATGGGCTTCTCGTGTGTTTTGGATCTCGATGATAATAATCTCGCCCTTGCTGTTCAACGCTTTGATATCGACACGATTATACTTATCGTCCATCGTCTGCTGATTTCCTTCGCTTTCCAATATCTCGGAAACGGTGATCTTCTCACCCAAGAACACCGTAAGAAAACCCTCCAGCACATCGAAGTTCGCCTTCTGACGCAACAGCCGCTTAATGGCCCAGTCAAATCGGATATATCTATCTTCCAGATCTTCCATATAATCCACGTTTTTTGTTTCTTTCTTCTTTTCCGCTTTTTCCTTCATAGCTTTCGTGTTAATTGGTTAATATGTACAAAGATAGTATTTCAAAGACAATTCCCCTCGTAAAAAGAGGAGAATCGTGTTTTTTTACCCACGACACTATTCCCCAATACAAAGGTTATTGTATTTTATTAAAGTCCATTTTTGCTAAAAACGAGAGACAAAACCATCAGGAATGCTGACGATTCCGGCGGAATTGACGGACAAGTCCGCTTCGGCATAAACACCCTTTAAAAACAGGATTTTAGCTCTCTTTCAAGGGTCTATAGAGTTTTTGAAAAAAGGGTATAGACTTTTCAGAAAAAGTCTAGGGACTTTTTTGAAAATGGGTAGGCACTCCGTTTGGATTGGGTGCCTACTCCGTCTGAATTGAGTAGGCTCCCAATTTCCGAAAATAAACTACTCCATTTTGATAGGATTTACAGCCTCTTGTCTGCGCGTTTACTTATTGTATTTTATGGTTGATAAATACGTCTTCAACGCAGCCATTGCTATTCAAAACAAGCACCAACAAGAATCGTAATCTAACGACCGATTTGGGTTTAATGGCACGATAGTTACTATTTCTCCTCACTTCATATCTAATGATTTAAAACCTTTCATTATCTTTGCACCAATTCCAACGAACTAATGCGTTAGAGAATTGGAAGGACATACGTTTAACGAAAGGTGTTATTGAAATTATCTCCTACTGACAAATTCTCGCAAAATTTGAAATGGAGTGAAGATGGTAGCAATAGCACCCACATCATTTGTTATATACTTACCTTTTATAAGGTTTCTATATCACAAACTGGTGTGGGGCTATTGTTTTATCCACTCCAAAGGCAATGCGAGAAGCCTGTCAGTAGGGTAAAACATATATAGTTCCCACACCTTTTTATTTTATAACAGCTTAGCCATAGGGAACAGGTAAGCGTAAACTATTGAAATATGGAATCAGAAATTCTTCTTACTATTTTAACCCAAATTAGTCATTAGAACGAGCATTTTCGTGGTTAACTTTATAACTACTTGATTATAAACTTTTTTGCAAATAGAATTTTCTAATGACCGCCATTAGAAAAAGGGTTTTGCAAACAATTCATTGTCAACGTATTACAGACTTAACCACGAATTATTACACTTATAATGAACGATTTGGGTTTAACTTTTAATTTTTCGGTAAAAAATTCACCGAAGTATTGTTATAGAAGTATTTAGCTTATTCCGAATCAAAAGAATCTGGAAAATTTTTGGTTACGCCAGAGCCTCTTTGATTGGATAAACTAACAGGCTCATACTTCTTTTTTTTAAAACACTTCGGGCCTCAGTGTTACAATTATCTAGTATTATGAATAAGTTAGTTATTTCTTTTGCGTTGTTAATCGGGTTTATTGTGACGGTCCCTTATAAGGCGTTATCTCAAAAGACATTGAAGTTGGATTTGCAGAAAGGGATAGAGAAAGAGAATCAGTCTTTAAGATCATCAGGGAAAGCGGCACTAAAATTGGTTAAGCGAATGGATTTTTATGAAGAGGGGGAACGAAAAACTATGTCTATGTATTTCGAATATGACACACAAGGAAGAGTCGTTAAAACGATTAATAAAGGATATTATTATAAGAACTTCTTTAAGAATGCAGAAGTTTTGTATAATATAAATGGTAATATATTGACAGTGAGCAGTTATCCTGTCAATAATTTGACGAAGTCTAAAGCCGGTGAGTCTGCTGTCTGTGAATTGAATGAAATGGGATATGTTGAAGAGGCTACTTGTAGGGATGCAGATGGATTTACACAAGATTTTTCATTAGTATATGATGAGAGTGGGTATCCTCTTGCGTATGACGATGCAGGTAGTTATGGTATTTATGCGGAATATAGTTGGGGCAATGGAAATTTAGAGAAAGCAAATATTAAAGAAGGAAATAGGAACATAGTTCGTGAATATATTTATACTACTTATGAAAATAAAGCGAACCTGGATTTTAATAGGATGTTTGTTCAAACATTTGGAGAATGGAATCTCCAAATGGATTTTTTAAGTTATTTCGGCAAAAAAGATAAAAATTTATTAGAGAGAGTGAATAATGTAACTTTTGAATACACTTTTGATAGGGATGGGTATGTGACTAAAATAAAATCATCCAAGGATGCGGTTTGTACAGCAGAAGTATTTTATGATGAAGGAGCTGTTCCTGATCCAACCCCCAGTAACCCAACAACCGATGAAGAACTTGAAGATGCTATCGACGATGCTCCTGAAGGCTCAGAAGACAGTCCTACTGAAATCTTTATCCCCAGTGATGGCATTACACTGAATAAACCTTTGGATATAAACAAACATATCCGTTTAAAAGGAGGAAAGTTAGTAAGAAGCAATAACAACCCTTATGCTATGCTCCGTATCCGCTCCGGTTACTCTTTAGAGTTGGACAATATTACGATTGATGGCAGTCAGCTTCGACAGCAAGATGGTTCCCTAATTGTCTATGGAAAGTTGAAATTGAAAGACGGTGTTTCGATAAAGAACTGTTACCGCACGGAGGCTGATACTCCTTCTGGTGCTATCTGTGTAGCACAGGGTGGTGTTCTGACGATGGACGGAGGTTCTATTTCCGGTAACATAGGAGCTTATGGCAGTGCTGTTTATAATGAAGGAACATTTACAATGACCAATGGAGAAATCTCTGCCAACAGCGGACAGATCGGAGCAGTTGTGAACAATGCCGGAGGACAGTTTATTATGACCGGAGGTAAAATATCTTTAAACAAGGTAACCGATGGTTGCGGAGGTGTCTTTGTCAGTGATAATTGTTCTTTCACCATGACCGGAGGTGAAATATCCGGAAATGAGTACTGTGCCCTCTATTCTTGGTCAGATTTGCAAATAGGCGGACTAGCAAAAGTCGATGGATTAACTTTGTTGAATGATGGAAATAGGCTTTTAATAAATCCGGCTTTACGGAATAACTGGCAAATCTGTTATGTCGATACACCTCCTGTCGGAACTATTGTTGCTACCGGCCGTAGCGGTTACATATTGATAACCAGCGATTTACAGAAGATAATCTATTACAATAACACCTGTCAGTTGAAGCTTTCCTGTAATAACATAGTCACGTATCAGACCGAAACAGGTATAGATGAAATAAATGCAGTGTCATTTCATCTGTCTGTTTCAGATAAACAGATACGAGTGGAAGGACTTCCTGCCAGGACTTCTTTTGCCATTTATGAAATAGATGGAAGAGCCGTATTCACTCACACAACGGATGATAGCGGCCAGTGTAACTTCTCTTTGGAAAGAGGCATTTATCTGCTGAACTGCAAAGAGAAAACAAAGAAGTTCCTGGTTAAGTAGATAAACTTTAGGGTGTGTATATTCTGTACACTTGTTGTGTGCTTGACTGCTGTGTGTAATCAAGCACATGTCATATGATATGGCTTTAACCCAAATCGGTCATTAGAAAAAGCTTCTTGTTATTTCTAATGACCTCCATTAGGAAAACAGCCTTGTATATACCTGACTCATAGATATTTACTATCTTTACCACGAAAAAGCACATATTCCGATGCGAAACTGTGACCTAAAGTTCGTAAATAAGAAAATAACACCTTTTGGTGGTCTTTCCCTGTTCTTCAAAATGCTTGAGAAATGCCATTTTGAAGAGCATGTTATGCAAAGAGATATTCCACTTCAAGGATCCAACCGTGGTTACAAACCAATACAGTTAATATTGGGATTATTTGCAGGTGTGTGGTGTGGCGCAAGTTGCTTTGGCCATCTTGACAAAAAAACTGCTTATCGAAAAGGTTGAAAATTACTGATATAGTAAAAACTATATGATACATAATACACTGAAACATAATATATAAAGTATTATTACTGCTTCGTTGAGTAACAAATAAGAAACAAATTTTACCCAATATAAAGTGCTTGTTAATTGTTGTTTTCTGTTGTTTTCACATAGCGTTTTCGTTCTTTTCAGATGCTTGGTTATTGTTTTCATTATTCTGTTTTCACGCTTTCGTGACCTCGTGTAATTATTGGTTGCTGACCAAAAGAAAAATATTATCGCATCAAGACTTGTTATCCTGATGTCTGATATTACGGTGTTTTGCTTTTGCAGACATTGCCATTCCGTAATACACATAAATAGTTTATTTATCCTTTGTATATATAGACAAAGAGAGTGGACGGATTGAATTATGACGATTCAATCCTTTTTCTTTTCGCCAGCCAATAGAAAATCTATTTTTGGCTGTATTCTCCATATCCTCCCCTTTGTAATTCGCCTTTTGAGTAAAGCTACTCTCCTGTTCTAAATTCAACTGTTATAACAAGGACAAACTATTCTCTTCATGTTTCACATCGTCTTTCGGGTTGGCTGATAAGAATTGTGTCGCAAAGGTATATATCCCGTCTTTCTTCCTTGCAAGGTCAAGCCTATCGGTTCAAGCCAAAAT
>CAKVBA010000047.1 GCA_934725305.1 uncultured Parabacteroides sp.
AGTAGCTCAGTTGGTAGAGCATAACCTTGCCAAGGTTAGGGTCGCGGGTTCGAGTCCCGTCTTCCGCTCTGCTTCCAAAAGGCCTCGGTATTCATTATGAATGCTGGGGCCTTTATCTTTATAAGCACTACTTCCACACAATCAACAGACTTTTCAACAAGGTTATCAACAATCCACGGTTTTCAACTGAGTTGTCAACAATTAACAGGCTTTTCAACAGAGTTATCAACAAACAACCGACCTTTCAACAGAGATATTAACAAGATTGATAAATTCACGGAATCGCTTTGAGACACAATAGAGAGGTTATCCCAGAACGAAATCAAGGAGAAGATGTTTCCACGAAGGTTGTTACGGAGATTGCCAAAAGCGGTTCTTAGAGGAAAGGATACACACGAATCGGAGCAATGAGATTCCTAAAACTAAAAAGGAAGAGTATAGACAAGTCTGCAGAATCTCAAAGTAGTCCTATTCGAGGAATTTGAGGCAAGGCGATATCGCCAGAAGAAAGGGTTATTCAAACAAACCCTCGTCGCGAATCACCATTAGAATAGCCGTGTGAGGAACTATCAGATAGGTTTCTTCGTTGAACAAGATTTCATACGCCGCATTCTGAAGAAAGATAGCCAAATCACCCTCATGCGCTTGTAGGGGCATGTAACGGACCGTTTTTTCTTCCGTTTTTTCCCACACTTCATGCTCTTCAGGCTGAGCAGGCAACGGATAGCCCGGACCGGTTTTGATGATATAACCACTTTGTATCTTATCTTGTTGCACCGTAGGAGGAAGATAAAGTCCCGATTTTGTTCGTGTCTGCGGATTCTTAGGCTTAATCAGCACCTTGTCTCCGACCATTAAGAATCTATTAATATCCTTTTGATCTAACGATAACTTCATACTCATTACATTTTATTACGGATACAAATGTAAAGAAAAAAGCGACATCTGCCTCTGCCACCCTTTTAAAACAACAAGATGAGTAGTTGATAAAACAAAGGAGGTGTATCATAATTGCCAAATGCGGCACTGCTATCGGACGTTTCAACCTCAGCCTTTTGCCGGTCTCTGCCCTCTGCGCCTTGCATTTCACCAACTCTGATACACCTACCTACGGATCTATTTTAGCCTCAACCGGCCATTATTACCCCATCCAATCGGAGATTAATCAAAATGTACGACCTTGAAAAATAGTCGACTCTTGAGTCAAATAGAGATTGCCTGTAAACGATAACCGATTGCTACTGAAGTTGGGATTCACAGTGGCTGTACACTTGTTGGAACCCTTTACCATCCGAATGGTCACACTGGCCGAAATAGCTGTGCCCTGTACCATCATACTGAAAGAGACATTGCCCCGTTTGTCGGTTGACATCTTCACGTTGGTGGCCTCACCTTCTACCGTGATGCCGCCTATACCATTCGGTCCGGAAAGAGCTCCGTTAAAGGCCAGCTGAACGGTGGCCTTCTCTCCCTTCATCGACACAAAGTTGGTGGATGGAGTTACAAAGGCATAACTGCCTCGCTTAAACTCGACCCGATCGGCCTCAAGCACAAAATCTCGTGTTTCCAAAGCCCTTACTGCCTTTTCAAACAAAGCCATCTCTTCCGCCTCTTCGGCGGCTTTCTTAGCTGCTTTTTCGGCTTTCTTAGCTGCCTTTTCTGCCTTCTTGGAAGCTTTATCCACCTGCTGAGCCATACCGACACCTACGGCTGTAAATAAAATGACCAGCAACAATACTACCTTTTTCATACTCTCCTTTTTTTAAACATATAAAACGCATTTGCTCTTTCTTATAAAGGACGCAAAAAAGGAACAAATGTTTTATAGCCCATGCTTTTTTTGTACACTTTTAACATGATACCCCAAAAAGATCCAAGCCGTTGCAACCGCTATAATATCAGAGAACGGACCAGCCAACCACACACCGTTAAGATCGAAGAAAAGGGGCAGAAAGACAACGGCCGGAATCAGGAACAACACCTGACGGCTCAAGCTGAGGAACATTGCTTTCCAAGCGATTCCGATGCATTGGAAAAACTGACTGATGGCAATCTGCGAACCCACCGGCAAGAAGCCCAACAGGGTAAGCCGCAAGGCATTGGACGAAATCTTCACCATCTCAGGATCATTGGTAAATGCCTGGGCGATGGTCTCGGGGAAAAAGAGACAACAGAAAAAACCCGCTCCGGTGATACAGGTAGAGACAATGATGACCAAACGCAAGGTGTCGAACACTCGCTTGTGCTGCCCCGCTCCATAATTATACCCCACGATGGGCTGCATACCATGTGCAATACCCAGCACCATCATCACCAACAACATAGCTACACTCGACATGATGCCACTTGCACCGATAGCCATGTCGCCGCCATACTTCTTCAAAGCATGGTTCATCACCACATTGACCATACTGCCGGCCAGCTGCATGGCAAAAGGCGAAACACCGATCGTCAATATATTCCATACGATGGCAGATTTCAAACGAAAACAATGCACATGAAAGCGGATCAGACTCTCTTTCTGTAAGAAGTGATACATCACGAAAGAGGCACTTAAGGTCATAGAGATAACGGTGGCAATAGCGGCTCCCTGAATACCCATATCCAGCCAAAAGATAAAGATAGGGTCTAAAATCACATTGGCCAGGGCGCCGATCATCATGGTAACCATGGCCTTCCGGGGATAGCCGGATGCACGCATCACGGCATTAAAGCCAAAGCTCAAAGAGGCCAATAAATTGGCAGGTATCGCAAAATAGAGGTAATCTTCGGCATAGGGAATAGTCTGTTCGCTACCCCCGAACCACACCAGCAGGTCGCGCATAAAAACCAAACTCGGAATAATAGTCAAGGCCGAGATAATAAAAGTCAACGTAAAGGCATTGCCCAGCACATCTTCGGCCTTATCCTTTGCCTTACGCCCCAAATGAATAGAGACACGCGTAGCGGCACCCGCACCGATCAACATGCCAAAGGCCTGAAGAAACATCAAGATAGGAAAGGTTAGCGTCAGGCCCGAGATGGCCAACGGACCAACCCCTTGGCCTATAAATATACGGTCCACAATATTATACAACGCATTCACCATTGTGCCAATCACGGCGGGAATGGCATAATGCAATAGAAGGCGACCCACATTCTCATGTTCAAGCCGCCAGGTAATCTGTTCTGTCATAAATTAAAACACCTATTTATTCTTATTCAAACAATCGATCAATTCAGCCACACTATGAGTCTGTTGGCGTTTTCCAACGGGCCATACAACGGTCTGTCGGGTAGGTGACTCACATTGAATATTCACCAGGCCTTCCTGGGGTTCAGACGGGCAAAAACCATTTCGGATCAGCGCATTTCCTACCCAATAGGCGGTGAGTTTATCGCCCTCCACCCCTATCGGATGAGTAGGAACCACCATATTGAGCTTACCGGTATTCACATCAAACACAATCCCCTCTTTACGAAAGAAGGCCGAGAAAGCATTACCCATGATCAAATCTTCGGGCGTGCCACACATCATGGGGCGACCCTTTTCCTGTAACCACAAGCAATCGGCCAGCTGGATAGCCAGCTCCAAATCGTGAGTCGACAACAAAATGGCCTTGTCCTGCTCTACGGCCAGCTTATGCAACAAGACCATCGTTTCGATACGGCTGGTCACATCCAGAAAGGCCGTCGGCTCATCCAACAAAATAATAGGGCACTGTTGTGCCAATGCTTTTGCAATCATCACCTTTTGGCGTTCTCCATCGCTTAATTCAGCTACGTAATGATTGGCTTTGTGAGCAATCCCCACCGATTCGAGAGATTGCTCGATAATCTGATGATCTTCTTTCTTTAACCGGCCAAAAAAGCCTGTATAGGGATGGCGACCCAGCGAGACCAATTCATACACGGTGATACCGCCGGCATTGGTCTTTTCCGTCAGCACAACCCCCACCATCAAAGAGAATTGGGCCTGAGAGAAGGAGGATAATGGTTTGCCCATAAACAGGATCTCTCCGCCCAACGAGGGCTGAAAGCCACACAACGTGCGTAGTAGCGTGGACTTACCGGCACCATTTAATCCAAGCAGGCAAGTCACTTCGCCCGACTTCAGACAAAGGTCTAACGACTCATGCACCACACGACGTTCGCTACCCTTCAGCAGATAACCAATACACAACTTCTTTGTCTCTATCGCCTTATTCCGCATCTATTTTCTCTATCAATTGAAATATTGAATATTCTTACGATTTACAATTACATATATAATCACGGGAGCACCCAACATGGGTGTCACCGCATTCAATGGCAATATCTGATTGCTACCCGGCACTACCATCAATATATTACATAACAAAGCCACACAAGCTCCCGTAAGCATCGTGACGGGAACCAAGGATTTATGGTTTGACGATCCCAACATCAAGCGGGCAATATGCGGCACGGCCAGTCCGATGAATGAAATAGGGCCACAAAAGGCCGTCGTCGTAGCCGTCAGTAATCCGGTACACAACAGGATGCCGATACGGGCCTGTTTCACATGCACCCCTAAGTTAGTGGCATACATCTCGCCCAACAACAGGGCATTCAAGGGCTTTATCAACAAAATGGCCAAGAACAAACCCGCCAACGAACAGGTGCTAAAGAAAGGCAATTGTTGCAAAGATACACCGGAGAAATTACCCAACCCCCACATCACGAAGGCATGCACTTTATCGGTAGAGGCGTAGTAGTTGAGGATAGAAATCAACGACGAGGCCAAATAGCCTATCATGATTCCGATAATCAACAAAATGACACTATTTTTCACCTTCGACGAGAAATAGATGATCAGGCCAAGAATAACGCTTGCTCCCAGGAATGCGGCCGCAGCAACAGCCATGTAGCCACTGATGGGCCAATCGGTCACCTGACTCAACGATCCTCCAAAATAGAGCAAGACCGCGGCTACTCCCAGGTTGGCTCCGTCACTAATGCCCAGGATAGAGGGACCGGCCAATGGGTTTCGGAACAGCGTTTGCAATAACAGCCCACTGGTAGCCAATGAGGCTCCGGCCAATAGAGCTGTTATTGCTTGAGGTAATCGGGATTGAAGTACTATATGCTGCCATGCAATGTTTTCCACCTCTTTCCCCTGCAAGATATCAACCACCGCGTCAGAGGGTATCGACACTGCTCCATAGGTTAAGCAAACAAAAAACAACGCACAAACCCCAAGGATCAGCAACACATAAAAAAACAACAATCGATTATTCACGCTTCTATTTCTCTTTTATAAATCCATTTCGATAGGCATAGAGCAACTTTTCCAAGTCTTTGATCTGTGCCCGCAACTCATCTCCCTTGTCGGTATCCTTCACCATCTGACGATGAGAACTCAACTCAACAACAATCGTAGTCGATTTGATATCCAACCCTTCAGCAATTGCCTTGGCTCTCGACTCAAACGGCTCGTGCTGCACTAGCTGGAATCCACGAGAGTGGTAAACCAACGTGTAGCCGGCAATACCGGTCTCTCTATGATAGGGTTTGGAAAAACCTCCATCGATCACCAGCATCTTTCCATTTGCCTTGATCGGGTTCTCACCCTTACAAGTGCGCACAGGCACGTGGCCATTGATAATGTGGCGATGCTGTCCGGTCACTTCAAACTCATCCATGATCATGTCGCAGACAGATTCTTGTACGCGCAAGAAGTAGTAAGCACCCTTTTCCTCTTCGTGAGTCTCCGGCTCTTCCAGGAAACAGCGCTCAAAGGTAGCCATTCGTTTCTTATCAAACAACGGTGAATCGGGTCCACACCACAAATACCATATATAATCATGTGCAAAATCGCGATCTTCGGGGTCACCGGTCTTAAAATAGGCCGCACGAATCAACTGATCGGCACGATTCAGCAGGCTACGTCCTTTATATTCCTTACCCTGGATGTAAATGCTCCTCAAGGAACCATCGGGATTCAATGGAATAGAGGCATGATAGAGCAGGTTGGAGTTGCACACCTGATACATGCTACCATGAGTGAACAGACAACGCATATGTTGCTTCAGTTTTTCACTACTTTCAAAAGAGTGTTTGATCTTCATGATCAGATCTTCCTCCTCTTCTGTCAGCTGATAAGGATCGGCCGGATCAACCGTAGGCAGATTCAAGTCGAGCATGGGATATTCCTTGTCGCCGACGCAAACGGTTCCCTTTTCATAGTCAATGCGATGTAATAGCATACGGTCTTCCATCTCAAATTCCGGACGCCGGCGGATAATATTACCCTCTATCTTGAACTGGATGATGGTGATGGCCTTTAGCATCTGACTCATCAAACGAAGGGTCTTATCGTCATAATCATTGTCTGAATATTTTGTCTTCGGACGGAAAATGGCACAAGGATCATTGGCATAAGTCTCTATTGCAAAACGAGCCAAAGGCAACAGGTTGATGCCATATCCCTCTTCGAGACTGGCCATATTGCCATAACGCAGACAGATGCGGATCACATTGGCTATACTTCCCAAGTTGCCTGATGCGGCACCCATCCACAACACATCGTGATTACCCCATTGAATATCGAAATTGTGGTATCCACACAAAGTGTCCATAATGATGTGGGCTCCCGGTCCACGGTCATAGATATCGCCTACAATGTGAAGCAGGTCGATGGTCAATCGCTGGATCAGGTTACAAAGAGCAATGATAAACTCATCGGCACGTCCGGTAGATACGATTGTATTGATGATACGATCGACATAGGCCGACTTATTGGGCTCGGTTAGTGACTCATGCAGAAGCTCTTGAATGATGTAGGAATACTCCTTGGGCAAGGCTTTGCGCACTTTGGAACGCGTGTACTTGGAAGAGACATTACGGCAGACCTGCACCAGCTGGTTCAATGTCACTTGATACCAGTCGTCCAGATCCGGCTCTTCGGCCTTGATCAATTCCAGCTTTTCCGCGGGATAATAGATCAATGTACACAGCTCCTTCTTTTCGGCCTCGCGCAAGGTGTTCGTAAAGATCTCATTGACTTTACGCTTAACCGCTCCGGAGGCGTTTTTCAACACATGATTAAATGCCTGGTCTTCTCCATGCACGTCCGTCAGGAAGTGCTCTGTTCCCTTAGGCAAATTCAAGATGGCCTCTAAATTGATAATCTCGGTGCTGGCATCTGCAATTGACGGAAAGCTACGGGCCAATAGCTGCAAATACCTCAAGTCATTCAGCACACTTTCTGCACTTATGTCCTTTGTCATACAATACAGTATTAGATGTCAAACAATAGATTCACAAATGTACATAAAAAACTATGGAACATGCCAGCAAAAACACATGAAAAATCTTTCTGCACGGAAAAGAGGGGTTATAAATACAAATTGTCACGAGAGCTTCTCTGGTCTGTTGTGTATTTTTAAGACAAAACTGTTCTATAAGTCTCATTATTGGAAATTTACACAAGATATCGCATAACCGGAAGAAAAAAGGGTTGTATCGAAATGTTACTTCCGGCACAACCCACTAACAATAGATTAAGAAACTTAAGTTTAATACACAAAATTCTCTTTACGGATAAAAGCAACCGTACGCTGGATCTCGGGATACATAATAATATCTTCTTCCACCGACGGAACTTCCTTGCGATATCTGCTCAAGAACTCTTCCAAAATAGGAGAAGTCTTCAACGGACGTCTGAAATCAATACCCTGAGCAGCATTCATCAACTCGATAGCGTGGATATAATCCAAGTTGTCCAAGATCTTGCCCAACTTAGTAGCGGCATTCGCGCCCATACTTACGTGGTCTTCCTGACCGTTACTTGACACAATGGAATCGCTACTTGCGGCAAAGCAATACATCTTGTTCTGGCTAACCATGCTGGCTGCTGCATATTGAGGAATCATAAATCCGGAGTTCAAGCCCGGATTAGCTACCAGGAATTCCGGCAATTCACGGAGTCCCAAAATCAGCTGAGCCACACGACGCTCTGAGATATTACCCAGTTCGGCCAAGGCAATAGCCATGAAGTCGTAGGTAATAGCCAATGGCTGACCGTGGAAATTACCACCAGAGATAACCATATCTTCATCAGGGAAAACGGTTGGATTATCAGTTACAGAATTGATTTCGGTCAACAACACGCTGGCCACATAACGGATGGCATCTTTTGAAGCTCCATGTACCTGAGGCACACAACGGAATGAGTAGGGATCTTGTACATGTTTCTTCTTGCGGGCAATCAACTCGCTACCTTCCAACAAACGACGGAAAGCAGCCGCGGTCTCAATCTGTCCTTTGTGTGGACGCATCTGCTGGATACAATCCATAAACGGATCGATACGGCCATCGAATGCTTCCAACGACAAGGCGGCGATAAAATCGGCACGGCGAAGCACCTTGAATGCACGCAACAAAGCTGCCACACCATTTGCACTCATAAACTGAGTTCCATTCAACAAGGCCAAACCTTCTTTGCTCTTCAGCTTAACGGGCGACCATCCAAACTCGTTCAATACCTGAGCAGCTTCGCGCTTCTGCCCTTTATAATTAACATGACCCAAACCGATCAACGGGAGGAACAGGTTGGCCAACGGTGCCAAGTCACCGGACGCACCCAACGATCCTCTATCGTAAACGATAGGCAATATGTCATTGTTCAAGAAATCAAGAATACGCTCTACGGTTACTAACTGAACACCACTATGACCCATTGAAAGGGCATGAGCCTTCAGCAATAACATCAAACGTACAACAATCGGGCTAACCTCTTCACCAACACTACAAGCATGGCTCTTCACCAAGTTTTCTTGCAATGTACTCAATTCATCTAAGGAGATAGTCTTGTTACACAACGAACCGAATCCGGTGGTCACACCATAGATAGGTTCTTTCTGTGTTTCCATCTTGTTGTCAAGATAATCACGACAACGCTGGATACGCTGCTTAGCTTCATCCGAAAGCTCAAGTTTCACATTCTGAGTCAAGAGCTCTCCGATCTGCTCAAATGTTAAAGACTCGGCACCGATATAAAAGACTTTATCCATACGATTACAGAACTGTTTTTACCCAATCTAACAACTCTTTTTCAATACGAATAGCCTCCGCCTCCAAGAAGTCTGCACGATCAGCCATACGTTTAACAAACTCTTCGTCCTTGATAGATGACAAGTTGATACGTACATTAAGCAGAGCACCCAATACACATGTGCGAGCAGCCATCATAGCTACACAACCGTCGGTAACAGCGTTCTGGTTACCATTGTGAGCCACATAGCTGATAGTTTCCATGATAGCATATGCCTCTTCGGCAACATGCATCGGAACCTCAGCAGCATATTTGGTAGCCTCCTGAATCACGCGGCTACGTTCAGCCTTCTGCTCGTCAGTTTCTTTCGGCAATTTGAAAGCAGCAAACACTTTATCATAAGCCTCGCTATCCTTGTCAATATAGTCAACCAGGCGTTCGCGAGCTTCAGAAGCCTTAGCAGCTACCTTCTGCATTTCACCTTCAACTTCGGCATATTTCTTCTTGCCAATAGTCAAATTAGCAACCATTTCGGCCAAAGCAGTTGCAACGGCACCATTCAAAGCAGAAATACTACCACCACCTGGAACAGGTGCACTACCGGCTGTCTCGGCCAAAAAACCTTTTACTGTCAAATCAACTAACATATCTTATCTTGTTTTTTTATTATTCTTTAAATGAGTTATATACGCCATTCTTAATAACGGCTTCTACGATATTCATGCCAATATGGTATGGCAAGAACTTGTATGAAGGGAATTTAAGAAGCACCATATCGGCCTTCTTGCCTACGTCGATACTACCTATCTGATCGGCACGACCTACGGCTGCCGCTCCATTGATAGTCAATGCCGTCACGGCCTCTTCGGGCGAGAACTTCATATAGATACATGCCAAAGCAAACAACATGGGGATTGACGCAGAGAAACAACTTCCCGGATTCAGGTCTGATGCCAATGCAACGGCACAACCGGCATCTATCATCTTGCGACCAGGAGCATACGGCTCGTTCAATGAGAAAGCGGTCAACGGCAACAATGTAGCTACCACTCCGGCTTCTGCCATCTGACGGATACCTTCATCGGACACGTGCAACAGGTGATCGGCACTAACGGCTTTCAGACGTGAAGCCAACTCGGCACCGCCAAATTGTACGATCTCGTCGGCATGAAGCTTCAACTTGAAGCCCATCTTTTCGGCAGCACGCAACAAACGATCGCTCTGCTCAATAGAGAATACGCCCTTTTCACAAAAGATGTCACAAAAGTCGGCCAATTGCTCACGTTTAACCTGAGGCAGACCATTTTCAATCAGATAATCTACATACTCATCGGTGCGGCCGGCAAACTCCGGTGGAACGGCATGTGCACCCAGATAAGTGGGAACTACATCCATCTGATGCTCGGCATTCAAAGCCTCCAACACCTTCAGTTGTGTATGTTCGGTTTCCAAATCAAGGCCATAACCGCTCTTTCCTTCAATCGTTGTCACACCCATGCGGAACAACTCATCCAAACGCTCAACGCCATCTTTCTTCAACGACTCAAAACTGCTTTCACGAGTTGCCTTCATGGTGTTGACGATACCACCGCCACGCTCCATGATAGACATATAGCTATCACCACGAAGACGCCAAGAGAATTCCTCTTCACGGTAACCGCCAAAAACGAAGTGCGTATGACTATCTACAAAGCCCGGCAACACGGCCTTGCCCGTAGCATCAATTTCGGTATATTCTTGTCGGTCGATCTGACGAAGCACCTCTTCTGTGGTTCCTACATGAGTAATCACACCATCAGACATGGCTACCGCTCCGTTTTCGATCAAACCCAGTTCCGACATCTGCTTGCCTTTCTTAGCCGCAAAGCCGGAACAGGTTACCAACTGGGCAATATTGCGAACTACAATTTTACCTTCGCCCATGACTTATTCCATTATACGTGCTTCGAGTACCTGATCCATTGAGAATCCTTCCAAACCCAAATAGTAAGAAGCGGTATCAATCAACGCTTCCATAGGTACCAAACCGATAATTTCACTACCAACAACAGGCACACCATAACGGCGAGCTTCGATACGCACCAATTCAAAAGCACGATACAAAGCCGTACGAGTATAGTCGGTCATATTGATTGAAACCTGAACGATACCACGCTCTTTCAATTCAACGCCCATAGCCTTGCAGAAGCGAAGACCACCACCGATAAAACGAATCTTCTTAGCGATAGCTGATGCAATCTCCAGGTTGTTAGTGCCTAAGTTTACGTTATAAGCAACCAGCGGCATACGTGCACCAATCGCTACGGTACCAGCCGTTGCGTGTCTTTCTGCCGGACCAAAGTCGGGTTTCCATTCCGGCAATTTGATCTTTTCAGCCATACCTTCGAATTCACCCTTACGAATAGCGGCCAAGTTCTCACGATGAGGAGCTGATGCTGACTTTTCATACAAGAATACCGGCAGGTTATACAAAGAAGCAACCTGTTCGCCTACCTCTTTTGACAAAGCGATAGCGTCGTCCATTGAACAACCACGGATAGGAATGAACGGAACAACGTCAACAGCACCCATACGAGGATGTTGTCCTGAATGTTTGTTCAGGTCGATCAGTTCAACTGCCTTACCAATAGCCTCCAATACGGCTGCTTTCAATGCTTCGGGTTCACCCACAACGGTAACCACCAATCTATTATGATCTTCGTCGTTGCTATAGTCAAGCAATTTCACGCTTGATTTACCACGAAACGACTCTACAATTTTTTCTATTTTCTCATGATCGCGTCCCTCGCTAAAGTTGGGAACGCATTCCATTATTCTACTCCAACTGCTCATAGCTCTTTATTTAAAGATGTACATACTGTCTTATGGATTAACTCTTGATCGGGTATAAACGGCAACGTGATGTGATAGTCCGGCTCATTCACTTCGTTGAACAACTCACTGGTTGTGATGGCATTCTTATTGCGAGCCCAAGCACGACGGGCAACACCGCCCATAACGTCCCAAATCATCGCTGAACGCAAGATGGCATCCACACGTTCGCTACCATCCAGCACCATACCGAAACCACCGTTGATAGATTTACCGATACCAACACCTCCGCCATTATGCAATGCTACCAAGCTCATACCACGAGCCGCATTTCCAGCAAAACACTGAACCGCCATATCGGCCATTACGTTACTTCCATCATAGATGTTTGAAGTTTCACGGAATGGAGAGTCTGTACCACTCACGTCATGATGGTCACGACCCAACATAATCGGGCCAACTTCGCCATCACGCACCATCTTGTTGAAGCGAAGAGCAATACTCAAACGACCTTCGGCATCTTGATAAAGAATACGAGCCTGAGTACCTACTACCAACTGATTCTTTTCGGCATCTCTGATCCAGTTGTAATTATCACGGTCTTGTCCACGACGGTTCGGATCAATGCAATCCATAGCCGCATGGTCTGTCTTGATCAGGTCTTCCGGCTTGCCGCTCAAGCATACCCAGCGGAACGGACCATAACCATAATCAAACAATTCCGGACCCATAATATCTTCTACATAAGAAGGCCAGATGAAACCATCTTTCTCATCAATACCGTTACGTGAGATTTCCATCACGCCTGAGTCGTATATTGCCTTCATAAATGCGTTACCATAGTCAAAGAAGTATGTGCCCTGAGCAACCAACGACTTGATGACTTCAAAGTGACGCTTCAATGATTGGTCAACCAAACGGCAGAACTGATCTCTATCATGAGCCAACAAGTTGGTTCGTTCTTCAAAAGACACACCAACCGGACAATAACCACCGTCATAAACGGCATGACATGATGTCTGGTCGCTCAACAGATCGATCTTGTGAGTATGAGCTACCGCATATTCCAGCAGGTCCACAATATTACCCTGGTAAGCAATAGAGATAGGTTCATGAGCCGCAACCGCCTTATCGGCCAAAGCAAAAGCTTCGCCCATATCGGTTGTTACATGTTGCACCCAACCCTGAGTACGACGAGTCTCGATACGAGAAGGATCCACTTCGGCAATGATACAAGCAGCACCCGCAATGACGGCAGCCTTAGGCTGAGCGCCACTCATACCACCCAAACCAGAAGAGACAAACAGATGACCACGCAAGTCTTTATCCTGAGGAATACCCAATTTCTTACGTCCGGCATTCAACAACGTGTTGAATGTGCCGTGCACAATACCCTGCGGACCAATGTACATCCAACCACCGGCGGTCATCTGACCATAGTTGGCTACACCCATCTGCATAGCTTCATGCCAGTCTTTCTGAGTATCAAACATACCCACCATCATGGCATTTGTAATAATCACACGTGGAGCATCAGGTTTTGATTTGAACAATCCAAGCGGATGTCCTGATTCAATTACCAACGTCTGGTCTTCGGTCAGTATCTCCAAATATTGTTTAATTAATCGATATTGCATCCAGTTCTGACAAACCTGACCGGTTTCGCCATAAGTCACCAATTCATAAGGATACAATGCAATATCGAAGCAGAGGTTGTTATCAATCATGACCTGGAAAGCTTTACCTTCCAGACATTTTCCTTTGTATTCTTCGATTGGCTTAGCCTTCAAATCTCCTTCCGGGCGGAAACGATATCCATAAATACGTCCACGAGTCAACAGCTCTTCCATAAATTCCGGCGCCAATTGTTCGTGTAACTCTTCAGGTATATAACGCAATGCATTCTTTAATGCGGTTTCTGTTTGAGCCGGTGTCAACGTATAGCCACGGTCTGGAGCTCGACGGATTCCTGGCACAAAAGAAGGATAATCAGGTAACTGATTACTTAGTTTAATTTCCATGTTTCTATAGATTTAAGTGAACACTTACATTCTGTAAGCCATTCTATGTCGAATCGGCTGCAATTTAGAGATTTTACGCCATTCTACAAATTGTACAAATATGTTTATTAGCATATTGCTATTTAGAGTTCTATATTAACTCTATTTCACATAATATACAATAATATTTGCCCCAACAAGGGAAAACAGGAAGGCTTCCCACAAAGTAAAAATCCGGAAAACTCAGACAAGAGTTGGAAAGAATAAAAACAGTCAATCGTTTTACTTTTTTCGTTCCAATGATCGATTTGGGTTAATAGGTTATTGTAATTTTAGCAGAGTCGGTATTCGCTAAAAGCGGATAACAAATCCATCTGAAGTGATAGGTGAATCCGCCGAAATTGGCAGGTGAATCCGATCCGCATCAAGCCTGCTTTCAGAATGGCTATAACCTGTTTTTCAAGGGTCTATAGACTTTCGGGAATTAGTCTATAGACTATTCGGAAAAAGTCTAGGGACTTTTTTGAAAAAGGGTAGGCACTCCATCGGAAATGGATAGGCACTCCGTTGGAAAGGAATAGGCACCCAATTTCCGGAAATAGCCTACTCCGTTTTGACAAGGTTAATGGCTTCTCGGATACTCATGGTCTTATTGTGTTTTTTATAGTTGCTATCCGCGAGTTCCCAAAGCGGTTGCCATAGGATTGTTGTTACTTCAATTAAGTTAAACTCAACTCAAACAACAAAAAAAGGGTCACTCCCATACCGGAAGCAACCCTCTTTTTATCTTAGTCAAAACCGCTGATTAGTTCTTAGCCTCAGCTGCTTTTTTGTTGATTTTCTTCTTCTGCAATTCGTATGCAATCGGAGTAGCTACGAACAGAGTTGAATAAGTACCGATGATAATACCCAACAGGATGGCAAATGTAAAGCTTCGGATTGTAGCACCACCCAGAATAAAGATACACAATACAACCACCAATGTAGTTAATGATGTATTGAATGTACGACACAATGTTGAGTTCAAAGCATCGTTGATTACCTGATAACGATCACGCTTCGGATACAAACTGATTGTTTCACGGATACGGTCAAATACAACCACGGTATCGTTGATAGAGTAGCCGATGATAGTCAAGATAGCTGCAATAAATGTCTGGTCAACCTCCATTGAGAACGGGAGAATCTTCCACAACATAGTGTAGAAAGAGATGATACAGAATGTAGTTACAGCTACTGAGGCAAATGCACCAATAGAGAATGAGATATCGCGGAAACGCAACAAGATGTAAGCGGCCATACAGAACATAGCGAAGATAACCGCCAAGATAGCGCTGTTCTTGATATCGTCTGCCATGCTCGGACCTACCTTCTGAGAGCTCTGGATGTATTTGTCAACAAACTGATCCAAAGTAGTTCCTTCAGGAAGCAATGTCTTCACTCCTTCGAACAACTTAGATTCGATTTCCTGGTCGATAGAAGGATCAGCTTCGTGAATCTTATAGTTAGTAGAAACACGTACCTGGTCAGCTGTACCAATCTGGATAACACTTACCGCACCTTCCAACTGCTCATCCAACATAGTACGAACATCATCGGTCTTCACGGCCTGATCGAAACGGATCACATAGTTACGACCACCTGTAAAGTCGATACCATTGTTCAAACCAATTGTACTCATTGAGATAGCACCCAATACGATGATTACCATCGGGATCAGATAACCCACCTTGCGGGCACCCAAGAAGTTGATCTTCGGATTAGTCAGCAAGTTCTGAGTCAATGAAGTTGTAAAGGTAGCATTCTTCAATTTATCCTTAGCCAACAGAGCTTCGTAAACAATACGAGTCAAGAACACGGCTGTCAAGAATGATGCGAACAAACCAATGATCATAGTCGTAGCGAAACCACGGATAGGACCTGTACCGAAGTAGAACAATACGATACCAGTGATAATAGATGTCAAGTTAGAGTCGAAGATAGCAGAGAAAGCGTTACCGTAACCATCAGCGATAGCCTTGCTCAAAGTCTTACCTGCACGCAACTCCTCTTTTGTACGTTCATAGATCAACACGTTAGCATCGACTGCCATACCCAATGTCAATACCATACCGGCAATACCCGGCAATGTCAATACGGCCTGGAATGAAGAAAGGATACCCAACGCAAAGAAGATGTTCAACACCAAAGCACCGTCGGCGATCAAGCCCGGAACAACGCCGTAGAAAGCACACATATAAAGCATCAACAGAACCAATGCCAAAACGAATGAGATAACACCTGCATTGATAGCTTCCTGACCTAGAGACGGACCAACAATGTCTTCCTGAACGATATGAACAGAAGCAGCCATCTTACCAGACTTCAACACGTTTGCCAAGTCCTTTGCCTCTTCCGGAGTGAAATGACCTGTAATCTGAGAACGTCCACCTGTAATTTCATCGTTTACACGCGGAGCAGAATAAACCATATTATCCAATACAATGGCAACAGAGCGACCGATGTTTTCCTTTGTCAAACGAGCCCAAGCCTTTGCTCCTTCAGCATTCATAGACATACTAACCACCTGTTCTGAACGGCCAGCCTGCTGGATAAAGTCAGCATTAGCATCTGTTACAACGTCACCACCCAATGCCGGGCTACCATCACGGTTAGTCACCTTGATAGCATATAATTCAAAATACTGTTCTTTTGCATCAACAGCCTTAACACCCCATTTCAAAGACAAGTTACGAGGAAGAACCTCTTTCACCTGTCGCATATTCAGGTATTCATTGATCTTTTCGATATCCTTAGCCAATGCCAAACCTACTGTAGCACCCGGAGCCAACTGACCACTATACTGGTTGATCTGCAACAAGGCGAACAATGGGTGCAACTTAGCAAATTCTTCCATTGACTGAGCGGCAGCAGCTGTTTCTGCTTTTTCTTCGCCAATCTTTGCCAACAGAGAGTCTGCTTCAGAAGTAGCAGCCTCTTTTGTTTCAGCCTGAGTTTCTTCCTTTGCTTCTGCTTTTTCTGAAGCCTCAGCAGCTTCTTCTTCCAAATTAGCCTTTGCACTCAATACAGTAGCCAATACATTGTCGGCTGCTACCAGCTGCTGATAGATTTCAGGAAGATCGTATGTTTCCCAAAACTCCAGATTGGCACTACCCTGCAACAGCTTACGCACACGTTCCGGTTCTTTTACACCCGGCAACTCAACCAAGATACGGCCAGCTGTTTCCAAACGCTGAATGTTTGGAGAAACAACACCGAAACGGTCGATACGAGTACGCAATACGTTAAATGAGTTACCGATAGCACTCTGCAATTCGCTCTTCAAAACAGAAATAACCTGAGCATCTGTGCTCTGCGGAGTGATTTTATCTTTCAACTCAAATGTACTGAAGATAGCTGCCAAACGAGCACCGCTGTCAAGCTTCTTATATTCTTCAGCAAAGAGATCGATAAAATCTTTCTGGCTGGTTGCCTGATGTGAATACGCCAAGTCCAACGCTTTGTTGAAGTTTTCGTCCTGATTCTTGTTTGAAAGTGAACGAATTACATCAGCCACATTCAACTCAAGCACCACGTTCATACCACCCTTAAGGTCCAGACCTAAAGTAATTTCCATTTCACGGCACTCCTTGAGCGTATAGCCCAACCACACCTTCTGAGTAGATAAAGAGTCTAAGTAAGCACTCTCTTTCGCTGGATCTCCGGCCGCATACTCAACAGCCTGCGCATTGTAATGTCTTGTCACAAACGAGAATGACAGATAGAACAAGCAAACAAGTGTAAGTAACACCGCGAAGACCTTTACAAATCCTTTGTTTTGCATTTGAATCTTATTGTTTATGTTATTACATTATTTATTTTCGTTTTTTCACAGGGTGCAAATATAGACTTTTTTTCTTTGATAAAGAGCAATTAGCTTCAATTATTTGTCACACTCATAGTTTATTTCATATTCAAATGTATATCTTTGCTATCAAATCATATTGAAAAAAGAGAGTGATTCGTTAAAAACATTCATTAAAAATTACATCTATGAAGAAAAGCCTTTTATGGATTTGCCTCATGATGATGCCGATGCTGAGCATGGCACAAGGACACAAGGGCGAAGTCGAAGAGTGTGCT
Organism: uncultured Parabacteroides sp.; assembly: GCA_934725305.1. Taxonomy (GTDB): domain Bacteria; phylum Bacteroidota; class Bacteroidia; order Bacteroidales; family Tannerellaceae; genus Parabacteroides. The sequence continues at coordinate 17,929 of CAKVBA010000047.1, forward strand.
CCGATGAAAGAGGGCAAAGTCTGTTACAGCGACAATGTGGAAATAGAAGAGACAAGCAAGTTGAAACTGTTTGAAGCTATCAATCAATGGGCCAAAAAGAATTATGGCAAAGACTATTTCTTGTCTAACACTACATCAAACAAAAAGAAGGGGTCGATTTTCGTCAGTTCAAAGGTTGAATTATTACTCAACGATACAGACAAGACGATCGTCAAGTACAAGATGAATATCCAGTGCTTCGACAACCGCTATACGATTGAAGTATCAGACATTGTCTATCAATATGACCCCAAAAACGAGAAGAAATATAAGACCTATCCGGCCGAAGAGATCATTGCCAACAACGGCAAGAGTAACCGCATCGCTTTGGTGAAAGATCCGAAACTGTTCTGCAACGCCACTTTCTTCTTTGTGGAGAATCTATTCAGCGAAGTGTTTGATGCAGCACAAGGCGATGACTAACTGGTTCAAAGTAATTGCAAATAGCACCACAGTGGGTAATGGTCGGAGTAATCCACCTCATCCACTGTACAATTCATTGATTTCATTCGGGTTGAATGTAAGATATGATCGATACGAAACCAGAAATAGTTCTGATTATAGGTAATGCCCATTCCCCTGCCCGACTCAGCAAATGAATCAACCAATCCACGACGAATGGTTCGATGAGCATACGAAATCGGCGTATCATTAAAATCGCCACACACCATCAGATAACCTTCTTTCCAAGGTTCAGCGGCCTTAGACACCGCTTCGGCTTGAGCGGCACGCAACCGAAAAGCAGTTCCTAACTTCTGATGAAAAGCACCTTTCAATTCATCCAATCCTTCTGCATTCAATTTCTGAATAAATGCGGCATAATGACTACGGTCTTCCATCGTCAACTTAAAGGATTCCAAATGGTTATTGATCAGTATCAGCTTCTTCTCGCCTACATACACCTCACAGATAGAAGAGGCATTATATTTACTTTTATATTTGATACGGCGTGATTGCTTGATAGGATATTTTGAAAAGACCGCAATGCCCATATTCTGAATACGGGTTGAATGGGTAATCAAAATGGAATTGTAGGGATACTTTTTCAAGGCTTCCAGAATACGCTTGCGCGTCAAACCCTGACGCATCCTCGACTCGGCATATTCCTGCAAACAGACAATATCGGCATCTGAGTTTTTGATATATTCAATGATTTTATTGGGCGAAGCCTTGGTATGGTCTTTATAACCAAAGGCCATCACATTATAGGTCAATACTTTCAATACATTTTCCGTAGGAATATCTTTAGTGCGCCCATGCCAAGGGAAATAATGCTTCACCGGACCAGAACAAATCAGAAAGGCTACAATACCAATCAACACAAAACGCCATTCTCTCAAGAAAAGCCAATAGGCAACAAACAACAGATTGGCCACACAACATATAGGAAAAGCCAGTCCCAAATAGGGAAATAGCATACTACTGATAGGAGATATGCGGTCGGAATAGGCAGACAAGACAAACAAAACCGTAGCTGCTACATTCGCAACGACAAAGAGTATTTGCAAAAAGACACGTAGCACTTTCATCCCATTTATCTATTTTTTACTCGCATCAAAGAGCTTCTTCTTCTCATCAGCCGACAGACTGGTATAACCAGAACGCTTCAACTTATCCAAAATAGTATCAATCTCTACTACTTCTTGATGCTTACGAGCATTATATTCATAATCAGTTTCCGCACGCTTATAGGTCACCTTCATCTTAGGCTTACGCTTTCCCAAGTTTACAAACCAATCCACCACACGATTCATTCCCGAGGTCAGATCCTTTCCCCGCTTAATCTGCGAAGCAAACCAGATACCGAACAGTGCTCCTCCAATATGAGCAATATGACCACCCGCATTTTCTGATGTTATTGCCAACAGATCCACCACTAAGGAAAAGAGTGCCAGATAGATCAGGCGGATACGACCAAAGAGAAATAGCATGACTTCCTGATCCTTCCGATAGAAAGATACCGCAAAGACAATCGCCATGACAGAAGCCGATGCGCCCATCAAAAAGCTAAATGCAGAAACGGTCTGAAAATAGGGAAAGACATTATAGGCCAGCATAAACAACAATGCACCAGCCACACCGCCCAACAAATATAGACCGCCCAACTGACGTTCGTTGAAGTATTGCAAGAATAAACCGCCAAACCAATACAACCACAACATATTAAACAGAATATGCATAAAGTCGAAATGGGTGAACATATAGGTAATAATCGTCCACGGACGATAAAGCAGAATCTCGGGCGAAGAGGGGAATTGCAGGTATGGCAAATAATACAAGTCGCTTATATTAAAAAGCATAAGCACAACACCGACTAAGCGGATCAGCAAGAATAGCCCCACATTGATATAAATCAACTTCTGCAAGATAGATCCTGCACGATACGACTGCCTCAGATTAGTAAAAATAGCGTCCATTTTCTGCATCTTTCTTTTTCCAATAACGAATCAACAGGTAGCCAAACAGCATTCCTCCTAAATGAGCAAAATGAGCTACCGTGTCACCGCCAAAACTGGCCACACCCATAAATAACTCTGCCAAACCATAGAACAACACAAAATATTTAGCCTTGATAGGTATTGGGATAAACATCAGATAGAGTGGCACATTGGGAAACAACATGGCAAATGCCAGCAAAATGCCAAACACAGCACCCGAAGCGCCCACGGTGATAAACAGATTCAAGAACTCACTCTTAGCCATAATCTGAGTACCATTAAGATTGATCATATCCTGATGGGCAAAAACCACATCTGACAGGCTATAAAACCATACCAGCTCCTGCACAATACCAGCTCCTATTCCGGTCACCATGTAAAATAGCAGGAAACGCTTCGGTCCCCACACATTCTCAAGTACACGACCAAACATATAAACGGCAAACATATTAAACAGCACATGCGAAAAGGAATGAGTGTCATGCATGAACATATAAGAAACGAGCTGAAAAACCTTGAAGTCGGTTGCCCCAGGAAAATGCAGACCCAACAAAGCCACCAAATCGATACCGATCTTCGGCAGTGCCAAACTAGCCATCCAGAAAAGGAAGTTGATAATAATCAGATTCTTTGTTATAGGCGGGATGCTATCTAAAAATCCCGAATTGTTTTGAGTCATCATAGATGTATATATTTACAGACAAAGGTAATACATATTTTGGTAGTTCAAGAGCGATGAAAAACTAAAACATACCAAATCAATAAAAAAAACCTGTTTTTCCTTTGCGTTATTTCAAAATAAAACTATTTTTGAGACCGACATCATTGTTTAACATATTAATAGTCAATCATTATGAATAAAGCAGAATTAGTAAATGCCGTATCGGAAAAAAGCGGTTTAGGCAAAGCTGAATCTATGAAAGCTGTTGACGCTTTTATAGACATCATTTCCGAAGCATTAAAAGCAGGAGATAAAGTGACATTATTAGGTTTTGGAACATTCTCTGTTGCTGAAAAAGCTGCTCGCAAAGGTTTTAACCCTAGGACAAAAGAAAAAATTGAAATTCCTGCTCATAAAGTAGCTAAATTCAAACCCGGTTCAGCATTAAACCTTGACTAAAAAAACAGATCATCCGATCTGGAAACGTACAAGAGGGAACAACTCTTTATAAAGAGCAGTGCACCATAATTGTAAACTGCTGCGTTGTTTACAGAATTTGACCTCAGTCGTTTACACCACAGTAAGCTATTGTCGAACTCATCCTCAGCGCTTTGCATTCCATCAATTTTAACATATCCTAAAGAGCGATGTATCAAATTGGTTATTTTTGACACATCGCTCTTTTTTTCCTGACTTCGTCACTCAAAAAACATGTATTTTACAACTATTTGACAAACAATATTTTGTATCTTTGCGTCACCTAA
>CAKVBA010000048.1 GCA_934725305.1 uncultured Parabacteroides sp.
AATCGTTTTTCATAATACGAAGTAAGCAATACTTCTCGAGGATAAAAAATTATCCCCACGAAAAATCTACTGAACCAGGATGGTGCGTACTGAGAAATATAGGAACAAAAAAAGGCTATCCATCACGGACAGCCAATCTTCATTGTTAACCTTAAATCTAATACCATGAAAAACACAGTGCAAATATAAGTACTTTATGTTATGTAGCATACTTATCTGCTTGGAAAATTCATGGCATTAACTATTTTTACGGAAAACATGCTATAAAACATGGTTTATAGACAGCATTCTCTATGGATGTTCAATCCACCAGTCAATCAAACGGCGTGCCATACTGAGTTTACGAGGAATCTCAGGCAAATTATCACGACGATAATAGGCACCACAACTCAACTCCTCATCCTGTAGTTTAAGTTCACCACCAGCATAATCAGCAATGAAACCGACCATCAGGCCACTGGGATAAGGCCAAGACTGATTACCGAAATAGGTAATGTTCTTAATAGACAAACCTGTCTCTTCCATCACTTCACGACGAACACACTCTTCCAAAGTCTCTCCGACTTCCAGAAAACCGGCCACCAATCCATGGAACGTGCCTCGGAAATTGCGAGCACGAACCAACAAGACCGAATCCTCTTTACGAATAAGCACAATGATGGCTGTCGAAATAGTAGGATACACTTCGAACTTACAAGAGGGACATTGCTTCGCAATCGGAGCCACTTGTTGCATAGGTGTGCCACAAGCCGGACAAAAACGGCTGTGACTATCCCAATAGAGCATCTGAAAAGCCTTTCCGGCCAACAGATAAGAGGGTTCATCCAAACAATCCCAAGAGGCGCGCAAGCCGATAGACACATACTCGTCTGTGTTTACCAACGGTTCGGAAAGCGCAAAGGTGCGCCCGTAATGGTCGCCCGTATTGGTCAATTCCAATGAATACGCTGTAGCTATAGGCGGATTCTCGCCCTTAGGTATGGTATATTGATCTCCTTTTTTCTGCAACAGCAACTGGTCTTTATAGAAGACAAACCATTCGCACATTTTCAACTCGCTCATATGTATAAATCTCCATTTTAAGACAACAAAGGTACATAAAAACCTCCACTCCTATTTGACTGGCACAAATAGATGATGAGATTGCTGACGTATCTTATTGGACAACTTCTCAGGGTAATCAGGATGATCTTGGAAGAATGCCTCTACCTCTTTACGTGCAGCTTCGGAGCGATGACCACCCAACAAAGCTCCTAACCAACGGGCCGGGAAGAAGATATCACCGGTACGCTGCACCTCTTGCAAGGCCTCTAATGCCGGACGGATATAGGCGATTGAACTCTCTTCACGCAAATGGTGGTTCAGATTACCCAAAGCTGAAGAGGCCCAAGGTTCGATTCGACGGTTTTCGGCAATCAACAGAGATTGGAACACACTGTCACGCACCTCTTTCTTCGGCGAAAGAGATGGAGAAACAAACTCATAGGCCTTGCGACGGTCCGGATTGGAGATTCGTTTCAACTGCTCAGCCACAATTTCTTCATACTGCTCGGGCAGATAGAGTGCCAGCTTATAAGATAATGAGCTATAATCGCCTTCACTCAACACACAGCCGGCCGGTGCTTTCTTCTGCTTCCAAATCGTGTAGAGACGCTGGATGGCTTCCGGAGTGGTTGCCACAGAGCGATATTCACGGAAAGCCTGCAGACGATAGACCGGATCGGTATGGGTCGTTGCAATATTCCACAAGAAGTGTTCTACTTTCTCCTCATCGGCCGGAGCCATGCTCTGACAACCACCTAAGTAACCCAAAGACATGGAATAGAGTAATGAATTCTGCTCATGAGGAATATGTGAAAGCAATATCTGTCGGAAAGAAGCTGCGGTCATGCCATTATGCCTCAAGTTCTCATTCAAGGCAATCAGCAGAGAGCCACGCAACACTTCATCCTCAGAGCGGTTCAACAGATCAATAATGCCTTTAAGGGTCTGTTCATCTTCAGCAATACGGAAGAAGCCATAAGCACGGCCATCAATATTCGGAATCACAACTGCTCCTTCGCCGGAAACCTTCTGCAAGGTAGCACGAGATTCGGCAGATTTTCCACTCATCGCAACCTGCACATCCTCTTCGTCTCCATTGGCGGCAATCACCTTATAAGTTACAACCTGTGGCCAACAGATGCCACGTCCCCATGAATCATATTGGGTAACAACCAACTCTTTACCCTCAACTGTAGCAGTCAATTCAGGCATTCCCTTTTCATTGACCCACACTTCGCTCCAAGCAGCCAAATCCTCATCGGTATAGCTATCCAAGATACGGATCAAGCCATCCCAAGTAGCATTGCCATAGGCATATGTTGTCAGATATTCACGAATACCTTTCTGGAAGGCCTCTTTGCCCAACATACGTACCAACATCTCCATCACAATCGGTGATTTGTTATAGATAATATTGCCATAGACCAAACCGGCATTGCGCAAGTTATCCAAATTCTGCTTGATCGGATTCGACCCTGCTGTACGGTCTTCTGAATAAGAAGAAGGCAGATAACCTCTGATAAAGTTCAGACGATGGTTAACCTCCGGGAAGAGTGGTTCAACAATCTGACTGGCAAAATAGTTGGCAAACACCTCTTTGGTCCAAACATCGTCGAACCAATCCATAGTCACATAGTCTCCAAACCACATATGAGCAGTTTCATGTGCAATCAAAGAGCTACGACTCAGACGAGCATTCAAGGTGGGCTGTTCATCAAGGAACATGCGACCTACATTATATAATGTAGCACCTGTATGTTCCATACCGCCATATTGGAAACCGGGAACAAGAATCAGGTCATATTTAGCAAACGGATAAGGAATGCCGGTAAAATCTTCCAGCCAAGCCAAGGCGTCAAACACATCATTGGCGATATCCGGACATTGAGCCACTTTCTTTGGATCGGTCTCTCTGTGATAAATAGAGATTTCACGACCATCTCGCTCGTAAGGTATGCGAGACATTTCACCGGCCACAAAGGAGAAGAGATAGCTACTCAACGGCTCAGTCTGTCTAAAGGAGATGCGCTTGCGACCCTCAACAGAGGTTGAATCCACCGCTTCGATAGCGCCATTGGACACAGCCTGCCAAGCAGCAGGTACTTCCAATGTCAAACGATACAGTGCTTTTATATTGGGCTGATCGAAACAGGGGAAAATCGTACGGGCACGGTCGGGCACCAACAGAGTGTATAAGAAATCTTCACGACGGTTCAAAGACTGGTCTGCCGATACGAACGAGATCTCTACATGATTCTCTCCGGCCACAGTAGAGGCCTTGTCAATCCAGATATGTTCAGACTTCACCTCATAAGGCACTTCGGCTCCATTCAATGCTACAGAAACGACCTGGTCCGCTTCGGCACGGAAATCGATCACCAACGGTTTCTGTTCTTTCAACTCTATGGAGATATCCACAGTTCCTGTCACCGGTTCTTTACGCTGTTCGGGGATTGAGAAAAACAGATTGTACTTTACTTGCCCAAAATGTTCCTTACGAAACGAGGCTAATTCATAACTCACGCCGGGCTCTTGCCACTTAGCTTGACCCTTTTCTTCAGACTGGCAAGCAACCAGACAGGTCAATAAAATTGATGATAGTAATGTCTTCCACATAAGATATTAGATGTATGTATTTGCAGGAGGTGAAATTAGAATAAAAAGAGGAAACATCAAACAAATAAAAAGAGTTATTCTACAATAATAACATAAGATAATTGCATAGGCTTTGGAAAACCTCTACCTTGCGCAACGAATGAAGGAGCTCATATGAAAAACAGCATTATCATATCATTAGTTTCCCTGCTATCGGGATTAACGGCTACAGCACAGTCGGACTTGACCTGGACACTGAATAAAGATGGTAAGATTTTCATTATCCCAAAGAAGATTGATTATGAATTTCATATTCCAAAGCAGTCCTATAAATCCTACACGCCGTCATCGACCCACAAGATAGAATATAAGCTGAAAGAGTTCCACTCCGACCCTATCACCTTGCACATGGATGAAAGGCCCATGGATATGCAGGTTTTATCCGCCGCCTATCAGCCCTATTTCAATGTCTTTTCTCCTATGTTGCGCAAGATGTCGCCGATGGCTTTCGATTTCAACGAGTCGCTACTTGTTTCCATCAATGAGAAATTCTCTTTCATCACCAACGGACAGAAATGCACATGGCCGGGTGCAGGCGGACTGACCACATTGGATGGCCACATCATATGGAAAGAAGGTCCTTGGACATTATCCGGAGGCGTTTATGGTGGTCACTATTATACGCCCTTCAATCCCAGTCCGGCGCTGATGGGAGGAGTTCAAGCCTCTGTCCATTTTCAGGCAACCGACTGGTTGGGACTCAAAGCGTGGGGACGCTATGCCGAATATGGAGATAAAAACAAACGCAACGGCCATGTGATGATGAATCCTTTCTTTTACCATACCGAAGCAGGAAGTGCCTTGGAGATAAAGTTCAACGACAACTTTGGAATAGGCATGGGCCTCGACTTTCAATACAATCCGATAAAGCGGAAAATAGAGCCGAAATATATGCTTTATCCCATCTTCTATTAAGCTTCAACCCAATTCGGTCATTAGATTACGATTCTTGTTTGTACTTGTTTTGAGCAGGTTGCAATGGCTCTGCGTTGAAGGCCTATTTATCAGCCACAAAAAAATACAATAAGCCAACAGGCAGACGAGAGACTACTAATCCGGTCAAAACGGAGTAGTCTATTTCCGGAAACGGAGTGCCTATCCAATCCGAACGGAGTAGTTATTCCGTCTGAACGGAGTGCCTACCCTTTTTCAAAAAAGTCCCTACCCTTTTTTGAAAAAGTCTATAGACTAATTTGGGAAAGTCTATAGACTATTGAAAGATAGGCTATAACCCCTTTTTTCAGGGTGTTTGGGCCGAGACAGATTCGTCTGTCAAGTCCGGCGAAGTTGCCCGTCGTTTCTGCCGAATCCGTTACCGCTTTTAGCAAATAACAATCCGAATAAAAACACAATAACTATCTCTCGGCGCATATTTGATTCTGACAATAGACTATTTGGGTGCAGCCTCAAAAAGTGCCAACAAGAGTTGGAAAGAATAAAAATATTCAGCAGCGTTACTTTTTTCGTTCTAATGACCGATTTGGGTTCAACGAAAGATGAACGGTATCGACCTGGCATGAGGCAAATATACCCAAACCATTCTCTACATTGGTGTAAAGTTGATTAGGATCGGCCAATCCATAGTCTGACAAGACATTGATGCCGCTGCGCAGCAAGGAGAGCAGATAAATGTAATAAGATTCCGAGAAGGAATAGAGACAGATCTTTATATCATCCATATCGCTCCAGAAAAACTGGTTGATAGCCATGGTCACTCGCAAGGTATATCTCTGCCCATCGATGCTTTGCCCGGAAAAGGGTATCAGATAGCCTCTATAATAATAACTATTAGATCTAACGACATCATCTAATATACCATAGCTATCTAAATAGGCAAATAAAGGCTCCTTTGAAGCATCAATGACAAAAAATGACCCATAACTATTGTAGGGGACAGCATAAAAGCCCAACCCATAATAATTGGGAACGCCCACAGGATCTTGAAAGGTCAGCTCCACCTGAATGTCCATTTCATTCTTATCAATCCTTTGACAAAACAGAGAATCAATCTTTACCCGATAGGGAACCACCGTTGTGGCTTGTACAGCAGGCAATCCTTCGGCCTCAACCAACAGACGAAGATGATCGCCACTATGAGGAATCGCAGTCATATAATCTTCCGGCTCACCGTTGACAAACAACGAGACAGTTGCCTCTGGAAGTGTATCCACCGATGCTTGCCCAATCAACCAGGTTTTAGAGACAAAAATATTCAAAAGGGAATCGGCCTGCACCAGGCTATGCAACATGATGCGGGGCGAAAAATCCTTATCCTTAATCTGATAATCCCGATAACAGGAACAGAAAGGAAGAAAAGAGATAGATATAAGTATGTATAACAACCAACGTTTCATCTGTCTTTATTAAAATTTATAGGTATAACTTGCTGAAGGTATCACAGGCAACAACGAATAACTCTTCATCTTCAGTTCCATCTTCGACGGATCGTCTCCTTCATAAATGGGACGAAGCGTAATCGGATTCATCCGACAATAGGCATTATAGAGACCGAAACTCCAGATCCCCATACGCCCATGCTTCAACGGGCGCCGTAAAGTCATCCCTAAGTCCAATCGATGATAGGTCGGTAACTGCTCATTATTACGCCGGTCTGTATAGGCTTTCGTATAGGTGTTATATCGATTATAGCTTCCTGCTGCCGGATAATAGTCATTATACAACAACGGTTCAAGAGGTATTTTATACATCTCGGTAGCAACCGTCAGATGATTGCCCGAAGCGACAGTCCAGGCAGCTGTCAGCTCCACTTTAGGATTGAGCCGATAGGCAGCAACGACATTCAGCTTATGCCGGTTGTCAAAACGGAAAGGGAAACGCTTGCCCCTGTTTAATTCCGGGAAGAAACAATCAGTCCACGATAAAGTGTAACCGACCCAACCCGTCAGTTTGCCACTATTCTTCCTCACCATCATCTCAACGCCATAGCTTCGACGTGAACCTTCGGTTACCTGTTCGTCCAAAGGAGCCAGCAACATCAAGAGATTCCGGTAATCTTTATATTCCAACACTCGGTTCATCTGCTTGTAATAACCCTCAACCGAGCAGGTATAGCCTTGCAGCTTATCACTATACAAGCCCACCGATCCAATCCGAGCAGACATAGGGCGTATCTTTTGAGTAACCGGCATCCAGATATCAGAAGGCAGACTGGCATAGGTGTCGCTCAGCATCTGCACATATTGGTTGGTCTCTGCATAAGAGGCTTTCAATGAGAGATGAGGCAGACAACGGTAGCGAAGCGACAAACGTGGACGCACCGAAACATAACCCTTATGCAACGTGTTGTAATAGGAAAAACGAACACCGCCATGAAGCTGCAACCGCTTGGTCAACTGCCAATCATCCTCTACAAACAGAGCTAACTCTTGCCCATAGCGATGCATCTGCTGCTGCAACAATCCATTCAGAATCTCCTGCCTTGGCTGATAACTATGAAAAACATATTCCGCTCCACTCTTCAAGAGATGAGCCGAATGAAACGTATAGTCGAGCAAGAAACGGCATCCAATATCGTCTATACGCGAACGCTGTAGTCTGGAAGACAACCGCTCGTAACTGTTCTCATGCCGATTATGAACCCGAGAGCGATAACGGGAATAGAAAAGTGTCAGATTGCCAAACAGCTTCTGACCAAACAGCTGGTTCCAATTCAGGAAAGAGGTGAGATTGCCCCAACGCCACTGATAGTTACGATAAGCCGCCGTATTGGGTTCAATCGACTTTTCCCTCAATTTCATCAGATCGTCTCCATAATAGAGTCCGGCCTCTAACCGTCCTGTTTCAGATAACTTATGATTGATCTTGGCATTCACATCCTGAAAGGCATACCGGAAATAGGTATCAAAAGCACCTTGCCCGACCCATCGCGTAATGGCCAATGCCGGACTCAGTATCGCATCCATCCAAGAACGGCGACAGGCTACATGAAACGAAGTCCGTCCTTTCACAATAGGACCGGACAGATTTACATTGCCGGCAATCAAGCCTAAAGAGGCATTGCCATGATAGTTATACAAATCGCCATCGCGAGAACGGACATCTACAACTGACGAAAGACGTTCGCCAAAGCGGGTGGGAAAACTGCCCTTATAAAAGCCGGCCAACTTAACGGCCTCCGGATTAAAGGCAGAGAAGATGCCACCCAAATGTCCTACCTGATAAAGCGGAACGCCATCCATCCAGACCAGATTCTCATCCAAATCGCCACCACGCACATACAAAGCCGCCATGGTTTCCGTGCCTATAGCAACTCCCGGTGTCTGCTGCAAGGTCTTGACCAGATCGGGTTCGCCTAAAAGCGTGGGCACCTGTTTCACCTCTTTAGGAGTTAAGGTGATCATACCCAATTCGGCATGATTCAAATCCGAACGAGGATCGTTGCCCTCGACCACCACCTCTTTCAGCTGGCCCCAGGGTTTAAGGGAAAGGTCTATCAACGTGTCTTTATGCAAATCAAAGGTGCATTCCAAAGGTGCATATCCCACATAAGAGGCCTGCAGACGCACTTTGCCGACAGGAAGCGTAAGACTATAAAAACCAGAATTATTGGTTACAACGCCCCGCGACGAGAGGCGGTCCATGACCGATGAGGCTATCAGACTTTCACCGGACATCTTGTCGCGGATAAATCCGGCAATGGTATAGGTGCGTATATGGGAACGTAAAATGATTGAGCGCCCGATTTGTTGATAGGTCAAAGGTAACGTATCGAACAACCGTTTCAGCCCTTCAGAGAATGGCACCTGCCGTAACGTCAACGAATGTTGTTGATAGGATTCTATCAAAGAGGATTCGTAGGAAAAGAAATAGCCCGATTGCTCCTCCATCACAGATAAGATTTCCCGTAGAGATACTTTCTCGAGATGAATCGTCAGCAGTGGCTCCTCCTTTGCTCCCGACTGAGCCGAAAGAGGAACAACCATATAAAAGAGACAACTCATCCATATCATCCACAAACGCATCATCTACTCCTCTTTATTTATCCGGCACTACTTCCAGACGAGTTCCCAACGTCTGGTTGATTACCTCCAGCACCTCATCCAATGAAAGATCTCGGAAGGTTGCGGTCAGCTTCATGCCACCTGCAACCGCCGAACGGTTTTGTATCTTCACCTGATAACAATCACCTACTTCGTTCATCACCTGATCCAGCGGTGTCTCATCAAAATGTAGTTGCTTGGTCTTCCAAGCCAAATCGTTCGGACTCTGTTCTTTCTCATCCAACAGGTTGATCTGCCGATCGGCATACACAGCCGACATGCCGGCTGTCAAGACAACACCTTTTTCCTGCTTCAACGGCTTGAAATCTACCTTACCAGTTACCACATGAACGGTCTCGGCCGTATCAGACGTTGCCACCTGAAAACTGGTGCCCAACACCGTTACACACGTTCGTGTGGTCTGAACAGAAAAGGGATGCGTCTCATCCTGCCTTACTTGAAAGAAGGCTTTTCCCTGCATTTCTACCCGACGCTCCTGCCTGCCAAAACTCTTCCGGTCGTAACGGACCGATGAACGAGCAGCCAACGAGACCCATGAACTATCCGGCAGACAGATTTCGAGATATTGGCCCGGACGAGTTACAGCAACCACCCACTCTTCTGTCGGACGAAGATTCCACCACAATGTAGTAATACCAACAAGCACTAACAACACAGCCGCAGCCGTGCCCATCCAATAGCGATGAAAGAGGCTACGACGAATCATCGGCCGCTCTGCTGCAAACCGCGTCCAAGCATGGTTGGCATCCAACCGCTCCTCTTGGTAATGCTTCGCTACAAAACGAAGATGTTCTTCCCAAATGTTGTCATTCTTGTTGCTCATATTCTATTCAATAACCCTGATTATGATTCCACTGTACTCCCATAATGGGTACTTTACCTTTCTGCAACGGTACGCCCAAACTTACATCTGGAGTAAGGCGAGACGAACCACAAGCCGACAAAGCCAGCAGAGCAAATATACAGATCAAACAGATATAACTTTGCTTTTTCATATCATTATATATACCTAATATTATAATGTATAGCCCAAAGTAAAACTAACCATGTGATTTCTTATACGCAGGTCGTTCTGCTCTTTCAAGAACTGTCCCCACGCCATATCATATCCAATATTGAAAGAAACCCTCTTGACCGTAATTCCGGCAGAAGCCGTGCCACCCCAATCGAAACGGGTCGTTCCATCCATGCTCAACTCGCCGTTCACCTTTTTCCCCTTGAAAGGATTAAATTCGATGTAGTCATAGCGATATTCATACGGAAATCGACCTGCTTCGCTGGTTCCCGGCAAAGATTTTGACGAGCTTAACGAAACCTCTGCATGACCGGCAATACCTACTGCCACATACGGACCCACTGCCAGATTCAGTTTCACATCATCACAAAATCGGAAACTCCACTGGGCCATCACAGGCAACTGCAGATAGTAGCGGGTAGCCTCTGTATTGGAACTTTCGAGACGGAAACCATCTCCTATTGGAATATTGCCCCACGACATCGGATGATACACTCCCTTTTGCTGCAAGACAAACAGACCCGACTTCCAACCAAAAGCCGGTTTATAACCTACCGCCTCCTTCATCTGATACGTAACGCCCACTCCAGCCTTGAAACCCAATGCCACACGAGTTGTCTCATTCTCTTTATTCACAACAACTCCCGCTTCAGGGGTTACACTCCATAAAGACTGGGCTCTTGCCACCACACTACTCAGCAGACAAGCTGCCATCAAAATCAACTGTTTCATTTTTCTTATCTTTTGTATATTCTATATTATATCCCTAAGACAAGAAAAACGGAAAAAACCCTATCGTCTCTACATAAAATTTTTATCCAAAAAAGAAAAGATAGATGCGGATAGCTGTCTCGCGTAGCGTTTTCAACGCCTTCGACATCTGATTTTCTACGGTTTTGATAGAGAGATGTAGCTTATCTGCTATCTCCTGATATTTCAGTCCATCCCGTTTGGACAACAGAAAAATCTTTTTCCGCTCGGGCGGAAGACGATCGATAGCATCCCACAGACGGGCATCTCGCTCTGCTTCCCGAATACGTTCCTCTTCACTCTGATCCTCCACATCGGGCATCTGATCGGTCATCTCGACAGAGGCCGCCTTTGTCACATAGGTAAGCGAACGATTTCGCACGGCTTGATAAAGATAAGATTTCAGATGATCGATAGGAACTTCCAAGCGGTTTCGATCCCACACATCGGCAAAAGTCTGCTGCACTATATCTTCCGCATCATCCAACTGTTGGGTATAACGCAGCGCAAAAAGGCACAAGGGTTTGTATAAACTCTTGAAGCTCCTTTCAAAATCTTCTGCTGTCAATGTAGCCATATCATTTGTCATTAAAAATAACTATCGGATGCAAAGAAATACTCTTTTCCACTTGCTACCAAAGAATTCAATTTATTTAGAGAACGTTTAAAGACCGTTACAAATTATCTAAAAGCTCGATGTCTTTTTTAATGGGATTTGAACGGTATTAAAACAGCATTAAAGCAGCATTAAAATGGTATTCGAACGGCGTTCGAAAAAGGGTAGGGACTTTTTGGAAATAGTCTATAGAGTCTTGAGAAAAAGTCTAGGGACTTTTTGAAAAAAGGGTATAGACCCTTGAAAAAAGCGGGTAGGTACTTTGTCAAAATTGGGTAGGCACTCCGTTCGGATTGGGTAGGCACCCATTTTGAACGGAGTAACTACTCCGTTTTTACAGAGAAAACCAAGGGTGACTAACGGTGTGCATAATTGCAAACAGATGCGTCAGTCACCTTTTTGAGGCTGCTCCAAAACTACTATTTTGACTTTATCGCCTTACATCCATTTCTTGGCAAGCCACCGGCGAACCGGCTCATCATAGAGCTTCAGACAGGTAAATGCCAACGTGATATTGACGATCAAAACCATCACAACCACAGGCCATGTTTCTCCCAACGAGTAAAGCTTGTTCTCGATTAACCAAGCATAGAAGAGATACATCACCGGATAGTGTACGATGTATAAAGGATAGGAAATATCACCAAGAAACTTACAAATACCTGTGGATAGACGATCGCTGGTCATTCCGGATGCGGCCAACCACACTATCACCGGGAAGATAGTGGTTGTAGCGAGCAATTCAAACAAACTATTCAAGCTGACGCCACTCAAACCAGGAATTGTGTCGACCGGAATATAAGGCAGAGAAAAGAGGGCAAACAACATAGCAATGGAGATCCAGAAGATACCGCGCACTTCAACTGGCTTGAAATGACGAGAAATAAGCATTCCTATCGTAAAGGGGAACATCATGCGAAGAAATCCGCCACATAGATTGACCGTATCGAATGCCCATCCTACACCAAGTGCGTCATAACCAGACACATCCGTAATGGAAAACCAGCTCCACAAAACTCCGATAACAGCCACTAAAACAACCAACGCCTTATTGGAAAGACGACGTATCAACAGAGCATAAACTATATTTCCGATGTATTCGAAGAACAGAGACCAGCTGGGACCGTTCAGCGGGAACATCTCGCCGTTACCTCGCACTTCATAACCGGCTCCGGAATAGGCCGGAACAAACAGGAAAGTAAGCAAAAGAGCCACCATAACCCAAGGGAAAGGAGTTTCTGTACCATCCCACTTCACACCACCCTGCAACATAAAGGTGATGCAACCGATAATAGCACCCATTATCAGCATCGGATGTAAACGAATCAGACGACGCTTAAAAAAGCCTCCTAAAGTAAGACGATGAGCGCCTGCCGATTGCCAACGGTCGTCATAGGCATAACTGATTACGAAACCAGACAGCATAAAGAAGAAATCGACCGCCAAATGGCCATGGTTGAAAACATCAATAGCCGAGCCTTCGGCAAAAGCAAAGCCCTCAAAGACATGATACCATACAACCATAAGAGCGGCTGCGCCACGCAATCCATCCAACAATTCATAATGGGGTTTGGTATCAGCAAACGAGGCAGACGATATAAAATCAGTTTGTTTTCCAGACATATATAATATGTATTTAATGATTGTGTATATAGTAGAAATAGTAAAGGGGTTGTGCCGAAAACCACTTCAACACAACCCCTTTGTCTATTGTCTATAACTATCTTCCCTATATTCGATTAGAAGCCACCACGGAAACCGATGATCTCACGGACTTCACGCAAAGTCTTGGCCGCACTTTCGCTGGCTTTTTCTGCTCCTATGCGAGCCACCTTAGCCATATAATCTTCGTTAGCCATGATATCGATGATACGTTCACGAATCGGAGCACAGAAAGCGTTGATATCAGCAGCCAACTGCTTCTTCATATCGCCATAACGAATCTCGCAATTGTTATATTTCTCGTTGAAATAATCGTATGTATCCTTTGTTGAAACGATATCCATCATTGTAAACAGGTTGGCAATCGGTTCGGGCTTCACGCTGTTAGGCTCTGTTGGACCCGCATCAGTTACCGCCTTCATCACCTTTTTCTTGATTGTCTTCTCGTCATCAATCAGATAGATAGCGTTACCTTCGCTCTTACCCATTTTGCCTGAGCCATCCAGACCCGGCACCTTCAGAGACTTTTCACCCAAGTGGAATGAAGCAGGTTCGGGGAAGAACTCTACGCCGTATGTTGCATTGAAACGACGGGCAAAACGACGCGCCATCTCCATGTTCTGTTCCTGGTCTTTACCTACCGGCACCTTTACACCCTTATGAATAATGATATCGGCCGCCATCAAAGTCGGATAAGTCAACAAACCGGCGCTGACACTGTGCTTGTTTCCTTCGTTGAAGATTTCCTTCTCAACATCATTATCGTTTTCATCCATATTCACACGCAGCTGCTTACGTGCTTTTTCCTTAAATGAAGCGGTACGCATCAATTCACCAATACCGGCATTCATATTTAAATAAAGATACAACTCAGCCACTTCGCGCACATCGCTCTGAATATAGATGGTAGCCTTTTCAGGATCGATACCACAAGCCAGATACTCAGCCAAAATGGTTTTAACGCTCTTACGTATATTTTCAGGATGCGGATGGGTAGTCAATGAGTGCCAGTCTGCAATAAAGAAAAAGCAATTATACTCATTTTGCATTTGCAAAAAACTATTTACTGCGCCGAAATAATTTCCCAAGTGCAGATTACCTGTTGGGCGAATACCACTTACTACTGTTTCCATTTCTTGTTATTTTTCGTTTTCTTATGCCGCAAAGATAGAAAGAATAAAGGAGAATGCGAATTTATTCTCTTTGTAAATCCAAATCTTTTTCTTACCTTTGCCGAGATTTTGAAGGGTAGATTGGTATGAACAAGACACAGATGGATAATCCGAAGTTCTTTTCCGATTTCATGTCGGACGGCTACTCTCTTTTTTTCTATTTTGTTGGATTTTCATTTGATTATATAGGATGCGTTGGTTATTTTTACCAACGCATTTTTTTTGCATCGATGAACTATCTTAGAAGGCGAGACTTGTACACATAAACAAACTATAAATAAAAAAACAACCCAATTTACTATGTCTAAAAGTGGTATCAAAAAGGTGATTGTTCTTGGCTCTGGAGCCTTGAAGATCGGACAAGCAGGAGAGTTTGATTATTCTGGTTCACAGGCATTGAAGGCGCTGAGAGAAGAAGGAATCAGCACCGTATTGCTGAATCCGAACATTGCAACAATTCAAACATCAGAAGGTGTAGCAGACAAGGTTTATTTCTTGCCAATCACTCCCTATTTTGTTGAAGAGGTAATCAAGAAAGAACAACCAGACGGAATTCTGTTGGCCTTCGGTGGTCAGACAGCTCTAAACTGCGGTACAGAACTTTATACAAACGGCACATTGGCCAAATATGGCGTAAAGGTGCTGGGTACTTCCGTTGAAGCTATCATGTACACAGAAGACCGTGACCTGTTTGTGAAGAAACTGGACGAAATAGAGGTTAAGACTCCTATCAGCCAGGCTGTAGAAAGCATGGAAGATGCAGTCGCTGCCGCTCACAAAATCGGTTTCCCGGTTATGATCCGTTCTGCCTATGCGTTAGGTGGTATGGGTAGCGGTATCTGCAAAGACGAAGCCGAACTACGCACATTAGCGGAAAGTGCTTTCGCTTATTCTCCGCAGATCTTGGTCGAAGAGTCTCTAAAGGGTTGGAAAGAGATTGAATTCGAAGTTATCCGCGATAAGAACGACCATTGCTTCACGGTTGTAAGCATGGAAAACGTTGACCCGCTGGGCGTACACACAGGCGAAAGTATCGTTGTGGCTCCTACTTGCTCATTGACTGAAAAAGAATTGACACTGCTGAAAGAACTTTCAACAAAGACAATCCGTCACTTGGGCATTGTAGGTGAATGTAACATCCAGTATGCTTTCAACTCCGACACTTGCGACTATCGTGTGATTGAGGTAAACGCTCGCTTAAGCCGCTCTTCTGCCTTGGCATCCAAAGCCAGCGGTTATCCTTTGGCTTTCGTTGCTGCTAAGCTGGCTTTGGGTTATGGCCTGGACGAGATTGGCGAAATGGGAACACCGAACTCAGCCTACAAAGCTCCGGAAGTGGATTATATGATCGTTAAGATTCCGCGCTGGGACTTGACTAAGTTCGCTGGTGTTAGCCGTCTGATCGGTTCAAGCATGAAGTCTGTAGGTGAAATCATGTCTATCGGTAAGAGCTTCGAAGAGATCATCCAGAAGGGCTTACGTATGATCGGTCAAGGTATGCACGGTTTCGTAGGTAACAACGACGTTGAGTTTGCAGACTTGGATAATGAGCTGGCCAACCCGACAGACCTGCGTGTCTTTGCGATTGCAAAGGCCTTGGAACAGGGTTATAGCGTTGAACGCATCCACGAGCTTTCTAAGATTACTCCGTGGTTCTTGGAAAGAATGAAGAACATCGTCGATTATTCTCAGAAGCTGAAGAGCTATAACAAGATTGAAGATTTGCCCGAAGATGTTTTGAAAGAGGCAAAACGCTTAGGCTTCTCCGACTTCCAGATTGCCCGTTTTGTAGAGAACCCTACAGGTAACATGGAAAAGGAAAACATCCGCGTACGTAACTTGCGTAAGAAGATGGGAATCCTGCCAACCGTTAAGCGAATCAACACAATCGCTTCTGAACATCCTGAGCTGACCAACTATCTGTATATGACATACGATGGAAGCGATCATGATATACCATATTATAAGAATGACAAGAATGTGATCATCTTGGGTTCTGGTGCTTACCGCATCGGTTCATCTGTAGAGTTTGACTGGTGTTCTGTCAATGCAGCACAGACTGCTCGCAAGTTGGGCTATAAGTCAATCATGATCAACTACAACCCGGAAACCGTATCAACCGACTACGATATGTGCGACCGCCTGTACTTCGACGAATTGTCATTCGAACGTGTACTCGACGTTATCGACCTTGAAATACCGAAAGGTGTGATTGTTTCCGTTGGTGGTCAGATTCCTAATAACCTGGCTATGAAACTTCATCGCCAGAATGTGCCTATCTTGGGTACATCGCCTATTAGCATCGACCGCGCAGAAAACCGTCACAAGTTCTCTGCTATGTTGGATACATTGGGCATCGACCAGCCTCGTTGGGCCGAACTGACCAGTATGGAAGAGATTGATGCCTTCATCGAAAAAGTGGGCTTCCCTATCTTGATTCGTCCGTCATACGTATTGTCTGGTGCGGCTATGAATGTTTGCCACAACAAGGAACAGATGATCGAATTCTTGGGATTGGCTGCTAAGGTATCCAAAGAATATCCTGTTGTTGTCTCTGAATTTATGCAGGGAACTAAAGAGATTGAATTTGACGCTGTTGCCAAGAATGGCGAAGTGGTTGAATATGCAATCTCTGAACATATCGAATTTGCCGGTGTTCACTCAGGCGACGCAACCTTAGTATTCCCCGCACAAAAGATCTACTTCGAGACTGCACGCCGCATCAAGAAGGTAAGTAAAATGATTGCCAAAGAGTTGAACATCAGTGGTCCGTTCAACATCCAGTTCTTGGCTAAAAACAACTTCGTAAAGGTTATCGAATGTAACTTGCGTGCTTCTCGTAGCTTCCCGTTCGTTTCTAAGGTATTGAAACGCAACTTCATCGAAACGGCAACACGCATTATGTTGGATGCTCCTTATACACAACCGGACAAGAGTGCTTTTGATATCGATTGGATTGGTGTAAAGGCTTCTCAGTTCTCATTTGCCCGTCTGCACAATGCAGACCCTGTATTGGGTGTGGACATGAGCTCTACAGGTGAAGTTGGTTGTATCGGAGATGACTTCAACGAAGCACTATTGTCGGCTATGATTGCAGTAGGCAACAAAATCCCGAAGAAAAACGTATTGGTATCTTCAGGTGCTGCCAAGAGCAAAGTAGATCTATTGGAACCGTGCCGTATGTTGGCTGCTAAAGGCTATACAATCTATGGAACTCACGGAACAGCCAAGTTCTTGAACGATAATGGCATCAAGGCAACTGCTGTTTGCTGGCCGGATGAAAAGGGCGATCTGAATATCATGGAAATGTTCAGCAAGCATATCTTCGAACTGATTGTAAACATTCCAAAGGATCATAGCAAACGTGAATTGACTAACGGTTACAAGATTCGCCGTGCCGCTATCGACCATAACATCCCGTTGATCACCAACGCTCGCTTGGCAAGTGCCTTTATTAACGCATTCTGTAGCATGAATGTAGAAGACATTCAAATTAAGAGCTGGCAAGAATATAAATAACGAGAGTTTTGCCTATCTTTGTGGCAAAAGATACATAGAGGTGTGTCAAAGTATTTTTGGCACACCTCTTTTTTATAGACAATTATCTTAAAGAGACTTTAGAAAGACCATGCATAAACTTTTACTATATACTCTAATCTTGATCTTGCCACATATCATATACGGACAAGAGCTAACTCAAAGCCCACCGACTTTTCTTGTCCAAAATTATTCAGTAACCGACTATAATGCCAGTTGCCTCAACCGCGAAGTGGCCGTCTCTTATTGGGGATCGCTCTATGTGGCCAACAACTCCGGCTTACTCTCGTTCGACGGCAACAACTGGAGACTACATCGGTTGCCCGACAAAGAGGGTCTCTTTCAGCTGGTGTTTAGTAATGACACTATCTATACCAAAGGAGAAATCAACTGCGGCTATTGGGTCTATGACGAAAAGGGTTACCTGAACTATCACCAGCTCGATGAAAAACCAAGCCATATCCATTTCCGTTTACCGATATTAAGCGGACCTATTCCCGAAGAGATAAAGATGTACAGCCCCAGTTGCTTTGCCGAAGTGGGACCATACAACTTTATCGGTACCCTTAAAAATGGTCTGTATATTACCGATAAAGAGGGCAAAATCATACGACACCTCGATCAATTCAACCTGTTAACAGACAATTGTATCCGCGACATCTGTGTACAAGACACCGACTTGGTGTGGCTTGCAACAGACAATGGCATTGCACAAATTGACATCAATCCTCCAATCACCCTCTTGGGCCACCGCAGCAAGGTGGGCAAACTCCTTGAAGCTACGCTATACCAAGACAGTCTCTATATCCAAAGTAATCTAGGCTATTTCAGGAAGCGATTGGATCCCGGAGCTACATTTGAACCTGTTTCTGAAGAGATTGGCAAGAGCCGAATCAGCGTTAATCCAAACGAAGAGAACTACACCTTGCAAAATCTATTCCAAGATCCGCAGAGCTTAGGTGTCTTTTCTCAGACAGAAAGTATATCCCGAGCCTATGAAGACCACTTCTGGCTGACTGCTAACAACCAGTCTGGATTGTTTCATGTGGCCGATGGAGAAGGACAGATCAAATGCCGTATCCTATTTAATAATTATAATTTGCATTTGGTGACACGAGGTAAACGCATCATTCCTCTTAACAGGTCGCTCTGCGCTGTTTCAACCATGGAAGGTCCTATGCTGATCAATATAAACCGATTGGTACAAAGTGGTCTGGGATCGCTCACAATGCCCAAGGTGCGCTCAATTGAATATACCGACGGCAACGGTGATCATGCCTTGTATCCTGATACCAATCAGATCTCACTACCTCATAGCTTCAAAGAGGTCCGATTAAACATCGGAACAACAGTATTTACTCCCAATCATCAGATCAGCTATAAACTAGAAGGTATCTCTCTCGACTGGTCGCCTTGGCAGAAAGATGGAGAAATCTCCTTCTTGCAACTTCCGACGGGCAAGTACAAACTACATATCCGCAAATATGTAGTAAAAGGACCTTTCCCCGAATTATCGATACTCATAGAGGTGCGCCCGCCTTGGTATAACACGATTTGGGCCTATATCCTCTACATCTTGGCAACAGGCTTCAGTGGCTATCTGTTCCTGCATTATTATACACTAAGTCGGCAAAAGAAGGAGAAGGACAGATTGGAACAAATCCAGATGGCCGAAGCACAACGCATGCAACAGATCAAAAGCGAAATGTTGGAAGCTGAGCTACAAAACAAGAACAATGAGCTGACATTGCAAACCTCTGCACTGGTCAAAAGAAATCAAGCCATCCAATCGTTCTTGGACGAATTGGAAAAGCAGAAAGAGACTTTAGGCGACCGCTATCCCAATAAGCTATACAACAAATTGCACTTGCTAATGGAAGAGGCCTTAGAGAACCAATCTGATTGGCTACAGTTCGAGACCTATTTCAACAGTGCACACCATAACTTCATGGACAGACTTCGCCAACAGTATAGCGATATCACCAGCGGCGACCTGCGCATCTGTTGCCTACTAAGAATGAATCTATCGACCAAAGAAATTGCATCACTTCTCAATGTCTCCGTCAGGGCTGTTGAGCTGAGACGTTATCGATTAAGGAAACGATTGAACTTGGATAGTGAGACAAATCTGGTTGATTTCTTAATGAACTTTTAATTTTAATTCTATAGATTTTGTGTACCTACAAATGATTATTAATCAATAATTTGAAATATGCTAAAACAAGCTTGAGAAAGTCCTGTTGTAGTAAAAGAGAAAGAAAAAAAGAGATGTGAAAGTCGTGTAGTAGTCTTTTATTTGCCCATCTGAGCGGATTGAGGTTTCTTTGCATCGTAATCTTTAAGTCCATTATTATTCATGATGAAACACGAGTTGATAGAACAATGGAACAAGATGGAATGGGATGCCATTGATCGACGGCATTTTCTCAAAATCCTAATGACAACAGGACTATTAACATTGGTCAGTACGAATAAAGCTCATGCTTTGCGTAGCCAAGCTAAAGGTAAAATTGTCATCATCGGAGGCGGAGCCGCCGGCATCAGCATGGCTGCTTATTTGAAAAGATGGCTCGATCAACCGGACATCACGATAATAGATCTTTGTGACCGCCATTATTATCAACCGGGGTTTTCAATGATTGCAACGGGAATCTGCCAACCGAATGAGATTTGGAAGAAACAGAGTGATTGCATTCCCAGCGATATAAAATGGATTAAAGATAGTGTCTTGGCAATCGATCCTGTATGGAATCAGATAACCACTAAAAATCACAGTAAGCTATCTTACGATTTTCTAGTTCTGACTCCGCAAGTGCAGATCAATTGGAACCAAATAGAAGGCATCAGCCGCGACACACTTGGACAAGGCAACGCACATAGCATGTATGACTTCGAAGGCGCTCAGAAAACATGGAAAGCCCTTCAGGAATTCTCCCAAAAAGGAGGCCATGGAATCTGTACAGATACATTTACGGCACATACATGCGAAGGCGCACCCAAAGAGATTTGTCTGCTGACAGACGACTATACACGCAAACAGGGTACACGCGACCACATGACGCTCGACTTTTTCTCTGCGTCTGAGATAGTGCTTGATGTGCCTTACTATGCGACCCGCCTGTTAGAAATATATAAAGAGAGAAACATTCCTATCAACTTGAATGTACGCTTGAAAGGAGTTGACACAACCACCAAACAGGTACATTTTGAGAGAATAGAGAAACGGGGAGAAGAGAAGATTTATACAACTTATGTTGAAGATTACGACTTCCTCCACTTTATACCGCCCATGTCTGCGCCCGACTTTGTTCGTGAGTCCGGATTGGGTTGTACGAAAGGAAAGCTGGCTGAAGAGGCTTGGGTAATGGTCGATAAGGCAACCTTGGTTCATAAGAAATACCTCAACATTATCTCGTTTGGTGATGTAGCGGGTATTCCAACCGGCAAAACGAATGCGGCTACATGCATGCAGATGCCAATAGCGGCAAAGAATTTAATTTCATTGATGGAAGGCAAAGAGCCAACCGAAAGATACAATGGATATGCAGCTTGTCCGATTGCAACGGACTTTGGACATGTTTTGGTATGCGAGTTTGACTATAACAAGAATCCGCAAACAACATTCCCCTTCACGCTGCTCGACTCATCTAAGGAACATTGGATGGGATGGCTAATGAAGGTCTATATGCAAAAGCCCCTCTACTTCTACCGAATGTTGAAGGGTTATGTATAATAAAATAGCTAAACACAAAAAACCTCCCTATAATTGAAATGCCAAACAAAAGCCTCGGTTTACTTCTCAAAAACCGAGGCCTTTTCATTTATTATCCTAAACCAATAATAACGGTCTCAAAAAGGGTTCAGTAGATTTTTCGTGGGGATAATTTTTTATCCTCGAGAAGTATTGCTTACTTCGTATTATGAAAAACGAT
>CAKVBA010000049.1 GCA_934725305.1 uncultured Parabacteroides sp.
TGCTTGAAAATTTTCCACTCCTGACAAGATAAAAAAGAGGGCAAATCAAATATTTCTCAATTTGATACACCCTCATTCCGTCTGAGCGGAGTGCCTACCCATTTTGGAAAAAGTCTATACCCTTTTTCCAAAAACTCTATAAACTATTGAAAGATAGGCCATAATTCCTTTTTCAGGGTGTTTGGGTCGAGACAGATTCGTCTGTCAAGTCCGGCGAAGTTGCCCGTCGTTTCTGTCGGATCTGTTACCGCTTTTAGTAAATAATAATCCAGATAAAAACACAATAACTATCTCTCCGATGGCTATAGGTAGTACGTCGAGGCAGCCGATGAAAACATCATATTTATCATTCTTTCGCTCTAATGACCGATTTAATGTTTTTTGACAATCTAAAGTTCCTAATCATATTGTTTATTTATACATTTGTCATGTAGTTCTTCCATCTCCATGTAAGAAGGGTGAAGGAATTATCGTAAATTTTTTCATAGTTAAAGTTTTGGTTTGAGAGCTATCCGCCCGTTGAGGGTAGGTAGCTCTTTTGTTTATAACGGCTGATACATCCATGTTGGGTTGGAAAACCATTCATGTGTTGCTTAAAAATATGTTGTTAAACATATGAATACAGGTGATTATTTTTGAAAAAAAGTCCGTTTTGCGTAAGTATTTTTGAAACATGCCCTAAAATCTGGTTGGTTTCATTGGCTCTTCTGTCTTTCTTACTGTATCCATTGCTTAAAGGAATGTAATTTGGGAGTTATGTGTTTTAGGTTAATTTTTAGAGATTACAGAAGTGGATAATTGAACAAAAATAAGGCATTAGTGATAATGACATCTTACAGAAATTTGGTTGTTCTTCGAGGAGTTTATTGAAAGCCCTTGAAATTCAATCTATAAAAAATATCCCCATGCAACTTCACAGCCACATGAGGATCAAACAAATAACAAACTCTACTTATATGAAAAAACAAATACTTCTCAAAGAATTATTACTTCTATGAATCATTCAGATTAATCCGGTCTGTCCAAGACAAGCAGACAACTGAATGTTTTCATAACAGTTTGCAAAGATAATATTTTTTTTGATTATGAATGCATTACAAGCAATGGAGTATCTGTATGGAACAGCATTTTCCTCGCTATGCTTGGATTAAACATTCGCGCCAAAATACTTCTTCGATAGGTACTCAATGCGATCACGTCAATCTGTTTGTCACGGACAAATTTTTCTATGGCCAGCAACAAATCACCATCAGCCAAAACGGTATAACTAATATTTGCTTCTGGATATTGTTTTTGGAAATATTCACGAACACCTGTCAGACGGATTTCATTCCATTCGTTTTTGCTCGTCGAGATGTTAAACAGATGAATGTGGAAATTATAATCCTTGATAAGCTCCATGAATTGATCAAAAGCAATCAGATCGCGCTGATTGAACGAGGTGGCAAAGGCAATGTTCTTGGCTGCTCCCAAGTCTTTGAACGGTACATTTTCCGGAATAGCCAACACAGGAACCCGATTGACTTCGATAATCTCTCCAGTTACACTACCTATCAAATCCATATCCTTCTGACTCTTGCCGCGCGTTCCCATAACGATTAGGTTTGGACGATATTCGCGGCTATAAGAAATTATCTCCTCTTCAGGAAGTCCCTCTCGCAATGTGTAATCAAACTTCACTTGAGGTAGTTCACCTGTATCCATCTTCTTTTGAAGCAAAACACAAAGCTCATCCATATCATTCTGCACGCGATCTAAGATATGCTTAACTGTCTCCTCTTCGTTCACATGAAAGGATATCGAATCGCCCAAAGGAATAGCCGACGGGAAATAGGGAGAAAAATAGGCGTGCATAATCATCACCTCTGCTCCTACCTTATCCGCGTAATTGATGCCCAGTTCACACGCCTTGATAGAATAATCAGAAAAGTCAATCGGAATCAACACCTTCTTGGTGTCACTTATCTCCTTTGGCCGAGCTTCTTCGCGTGGCTCTTCCAGACATTTGCTGTCTTCGATAATGCGCAAGGCATGCGGTAAATCACTCTCTTTTATTCGAACACGTACACCTGCAGAAACAACCGGTTGAATTTGGTTTACATTATGTATGTAGACTTCAATACCTTCTGTCTCTAGCATCGTTTTAAGAATTTGTGCTTTCTCGAACGTGTGAATTGCTAATGTTATAAGTTTATCTTCCATACTCAATGTTTTTTAAGTGAAACAATCGGGGTTATGCTTTTGTTATAATAAAAAATCCCAAAGCAACGTTTTAAAGACTTGCCATGGGATTAATTATTATGTATGTGTCTTATATTTCGTTCTTTGTTACGCATTGGCTGCATCGGTATTGGCCTTTTCTTCTTCCAATATTGCCAATGCACGTTCCAATATAGTCATGTCATCTAATACAACTAATCCCCCATCAGGGCCCGGTTCAATATGAATACCACAACTTTTACCATCTTTATAGTTATACCCGCCAAAGTAATTTCTCACCGTTTCAACAGATATTCCCATTTCATCAGCAATGCGATGTGTTCCCCCATCGGGTAAACTATCTTTTATCTTTCTCAACTCGTTAAACGTGATTGTTTTTGCCATGATATTTTTATTTAAACTTACAGTTCCTTTTTTATATCTTGCCCCTAAGATAAGATATATATATCAATCGAACAAATATATTGGCAAAAAGAAGTAAACTTACAATATGTTTTACGACATGGTTTTCAGTGAAGTAAACCAATCAGCGGCTTGTTGAAAAGGACCAGCAAAGCGATGGTAATCCAAACGGCATATGCGATCAGCCGCTTTTGGCTAGTGGTATATATTTGGTCGGGGCGACACTTGAAAGGCTCAGGGATCCATCGGGCGCGTATTCTATAGTAAAACTGATAGACCAGAAATCCAAACAGACAGCCGGAAATGATGCCAGGAACAATATCCGAAATGAAATGTACTCCTAAGTATATTCGGCTATAGGCAGTCAGCAACGCCCAAAAAAAGATGGTTATGGCAAATTGCTTGTAACGAAACAGCAGACTCATAAAGGTGGCAAAGCCAAAAGCATTGGCCGCATGGCTTGAGATAAAGCCATACATGCCACCGCGATAGTTGAAGACGGTTTCTACCTGCTCCATAAAATCGGGGTGATGTGTGGGTCTGAAACGGGTAAACAGAGGCTTACACACATGAGAAGCAAACTGATCACACAGCGTAATGGTTAATGCGATGGCTAAGAGGATCAATACATATTCTCGCCAGTTCTTCTTGTAGATCAATACGCCTATTATAAAGGCTGCCAACGGCAACCATACTACCTTACCGGAATAAAGCCACATGACATTATCCATAAAAGCAGTGTGATTGCCGTTAAGCCATAAGAACGCATCGCGTTCATAAATCAAAACTCTTTCCAGCATTGGTTAGATCTTTTCAATGTCCTTATTCGGAATCCAACCGATGTTACCATCTTCTATCTGAACTTCGCTCCAGTCTCCCAGTGTGCTTTTGATAAGCAGCTTGGTTCCTTCATGCAGGATAAACAGATCGGTACCACTGGCATCCGGAGAGCTCTTGACGGTAACTGTCGGTGTGAAAACTATCGCATGCATACGGTTCAGTAACTCGTCTTTCTGATTCTTGGCAAAAATGTTGGCAAAGATTACAATCAGCAACAAAACAATACCGACATAAAAACCTACTTTTTTCAGGCGAACCCATTTGGAGAAGAAGAAAAGAATCAGACAGCCGATGAACAGGATAAAACAGAATACTCCCAATTTGGCCCATGAATCCACTCCGCCCAGGTTCTGGATTGAGTGGAACCAGCGAGACAAGAAGAACTCCCCGATCGGCTCAATCTTATCGACGGTCTTCTGTTTGGCTATCTGCAGGTTGAAGCGAGCATCGCTGTCACCCGGTTCAAGCACCAATGAACGTTCATAGTTCAGGATGGCCGGAGCCACCTTTCCCATTTTATAATAAGCATTGCCTAAGTTATAATAGATGTCGGCCGATTCGCCATTCTCTTTCAACACCTTTTCATAAAGTTCGATCGCTTTCGCATAGTTTTCTGTCTGATAAGCGGCATCGGCCTCTTTAATAACCGACTCTTGTGCATAGACGGTCAAACCGATGCACTGGATCAAGAAGAAAAGCACTATCTTTTTCATATATGTCAATCGTCTCATGTCTTTATTTTTTGATTGTATTCTCCATTTTACCAATGGCATCTACCGTTTGTTCATACAACTTGTCCATCGTTTCTGAAACCTGTGCCGGTGCATAGCGTGCAAATTCACATGTGTTCAGAATGTTCATAAACTCTTCGATCAAGGCAGAGTCAACGCCATATGTAGCTAATTCTGTCTCTACATTATCTTTGGTCAAGTTTGCTTGCGGCATGTTCAGCTTGTCGCTCAAATATCCCCAAAGAGCACGCAAAATCTCTTCGTAGAACGCCTCTTTCTTGCCCTCTTTCATCAGCTTGCCTGCATTCTTCAGACGCTTAACAGCTGTCTTGTTGGCCTTCTTGTTTCTTACCAAAGCAATATTAGAGTTTTCCTTCACCTGCTTACGGTAGATAAAGAAGAATGCGATGAATAGCAAAGCCGGAACGATGTAGCTCATTGCATAGGTGAATGATCCGAAGAAGATGTCTTCTTTTGAGACGAAGTGTCCGCCATTAATCTTCAGATAACGTATATCCTTACCCAGATATTTCACATTTTCCTTGTTGCTGAAGTTCGACACAACCGGAGCTGCACTACCATTGTCTTCACCCTTTTCGACATGCAGCTTGTATGTTTTTGATGAAAGTGTTTTATAGCTTCCAGAGCTGACATCAAAATAAGAGAATTGAATTGCAGGAATCTCAAAGTCTCCGGCATAGCGTGGAATAGCCATATATTCAATGGTCTTGCTACCACTCACACCCGCTGTTGTAGTCTTGATGTTTGTCTCAACCTTGGGATCATAGATATCGAAATCGTTCGGGAATTGCACTTCGGGATTCTTAACCAGCTTGACATTTCCGTTTCCGCTAATCTTCACCTTAATAGTAACCGCTTCGTTGGTCTTCACATGGTCGGTATTGATATCTGCCGTCATGCTGAACGTTCCCACCGCACCTCCAAATGAAGAAGGTTTGCCAGAAGGCAGCGGTTTGACTGTAATGGTTGTTGGTGAAGACTTCAGCTCTTTGTTTACATCCTGATAAGAGTCAAAGAAGTCATCGAAGATACTACGCACTTTCTGCTGAGTCGGAATGCGCACCACAGCATCAAAGGTACCGGAATCGATAGTAATCTTGCCGGAACGTTGCGGATAGAGATAGGTCTGCTTCAGTGTTACCACATAGTAGTTACGACCGTTATAATTCTCCATGGTCCATTGTTTCTCCTGAGGCAATTCAACCTCTTGAGCCAGGAAGCCTTCAAACTCGGGGAATTTGGCATTGTTCAATCCGCAAGGACGTGCTGCATACAACTTGAAGGTAGCCAAAAAGCCCTGCTGTTCATAGACGTTGGAAGAAGAGACTCTCAACTTCACAAACAGATCGTCTTTATTGATGCGAGTTGATGCAGCCATCTGACTGCTGCTTCCCTCTGCATTGCCTGCACTACTTGCCTTGTCTGGCGGAAGAACCTTAATCACCAAACCGTTGGAGGTGTAATTAGCCCCTTTTACCTTGATTGTGGCAGGAGCAATATTAAATGTACCCTCTTTCTTCGGCATCAGAATATAGGTATAGGTTACAGTTGTTTCACTGGAGCTTTGTCCGTTTACCCAACTACTACTATACGAAGTGGACTGAGACGGGCCCATTAACACCTTGAAGTCGGGCATCTCTTGCACACGCAAATCTTTTCCCTCTGCATTGACAGTAAAGGTCAATCTAAACTGCTCACCCATCACAACAGCGCTGGGTGCAGAGGCTTTAAATACCACATCGGCAGCGTGAAGCACTGTCCCTGTTGTTACCATCAATAAGAATAAGAAAAACCATTTTCTCATTATCTTCTCCTTTTTCATTACCATTCCTTCTCTGTTTTGCGGCGCTGCTGCTGTTGCATCTGAGCCTTTTTCACCTTTTCTTGTGTATCTTTCTCATCCTGCAAGAAGGCATCCAACATCTGCTGAGCATTGTCTTTACTCATCTGCTCATTGGACTGCTGCTCTTCCTGCGTCTTATTCTGTTTCTGATCATTCTGAGGTTGCGGCTGTGGCTGCTGCTGTTCATTCTCTTTCTGATCTTTGTTCTCCTTCTGGTCCTCATTCTGCTGACTCTGATCTTCGTTCTGCTGATCTTGCAACAACTTCTGGGCTAACGCCAGATTGTAGCGAGTCTCATCATCTTTCGGATTCAGACGGAGCGACTGCTTATACATCTCTATACTTTTATCGTATTCTTTAGCCTGCATAAAGATGTTTCCCATGTTGTGATAGACTGACGCCAGGCGAGTCTTACCCTCAGAAGTCTCAGACAATTTCTCTCCTTGTCCGGCCAGCAACTGATACTGTTCAGCCGCTTCGGGAAACTTCTTCTGCTTATACAATGAGTTACCCAAGTTGTAGGTTCCCTCTATCGACCGTGGGTTAACATCCAAACTTTTGCGGTAAGCGATCTCGGCTTCCGTATATTTCTCATTCTGATAGAGCTCATTTCCCTCTCGTACATTTTTGCGCTCGGCCTTTTGGGCAAAGGCAATCGTACTGCTAAACAGGAATGTCGCTATCCATATCACTGTCCTTTGCATATCATTCATCATATTATTTTGATTCAGAGAATAATTTCACCTTACGGAAGATGCGGTTTTTGCGATCCATCGTCAAGAATTCAGCGATGAGCAGAAACAGCGCAATCCAGGCGACAACCTGGAATTGTTCATTATACTCTGAATAGACCTTACTATCCAATTCTGATTTATTCATCTTATCAATCTCTTTTTGCAAAGCTTTTAGGGCTGCATTAGAGTTGTCGGCACGTACATACATCCCATCACCTGCCGCAGCAATCTCTTGACACATCTGCTCGTTCAGCTTGGTGATTACGACATTGTTCTCACGATCTTTCATGTAGTTGTTGCTTCCCTCGATAGGTATAGGTGCACCTTTAGGATCGCCCATACCTACAATGTTCACATGAATTCCCTTTTCTGTTGCACTCTTAGCTGCACCAACCGCATCATCTTCGTGGTTCTCACCATCGGTAATTAAGATGATGGTCTTTTCTGTATTTTCATTCGGCGTAAAAGAGCGTGCCGCCAAATTGATGGCAGCTCCGATTGCCGTACCCTGAGTCGATACCATCGACGGATTGATTGACGACAAAAACATCTTGGCCGAAATATAGTCGGATGTGATAGGCAACTGTGTGAAAGCATCACCGGCAAAGACAATCAATCCCACCTTGTCGTTCGAGAAACCGTCGGTCAGCTTACCAAGCATCTGCTTTGCCTTGCTCAAGCGATTGGGCGAAACATCTTCGGCCAGCATAGAGTTTGATACGTCGAGGCAGACCATAATCTCCACTCCTTGTCGCTTCACGGTCTCTAGCTTTGAGCCAAATTGCGGACCGGCAATGACAAAGATGACCATCGTTATGGCAGCAAAGAGAAGCCAAAACTTCAGATGTTGACGCTTCACCGATACTTCGGGCATCAGCTCAGCCAACAAGACAGGATTGCCATATTGCTTAATGGCTTTCTTCTTAAGTAACGTGGCATAAATATAGAATGCAATCAATACAGGAAGTATAAATAGCAGATATAAAAAGTCAGGATGTGCAAAACGAAACATAATCTACTTTCTTTTTATGGTATATTTCTCAACAAAGTATTTCTCAATAAGACCTCAATCAGCAACAGGGCAAACACCAGAAGAGCCCAATTTTTATACTCTTCCTGCTTCTTGCTAAACTGCTGGACGCTGATTTTTGTCTTCTCCATCTTATCAATCTCAGAATAGATCTCCTTCAGACTTGCATTATCTGTTGCACGGAAATACTGCCCTCCAGTAGTGGCAGCAATCTGCTTCAGTGTGGGCTCGTCAATCTCTACAGGAATATTCTGATATTGGATACCAAAAGCTGTCTGGAAAGGATAAGGCGCCTCTCCCATTGTTCCCACTCCAATCGTATAGACTCTCACACCAAAAGTCTTTGCAATCTCTGCCGCAGTAACCGGTGCAATCTCTCCACCATTGTTTACACCATCTGTAAGCAGGATAATCACTTTTGATTTGGCCTGACTGTCTTTGATACGGCTCACGGCATTGGCCAAACCCAAACCGATAGAAGTTCCGTCTTGGATCATACCCGGCTGAATGTCTTTGAAAAGGTTCAGTAGCACGGTGTGGTCGGTTGTCAGCGGACATTGTGTAAAGCTTTCCGCAGCAAAGACAACTAATCCGATGTTATCGTTGGCGCGTCCGTTGATAAACGAAGCGGCTACATCCTTGGCCGCCTCCAGGCGGTTAGGCTTCAAATCTTGTGCGAGCATACTGCTCGAAATATCCATAGACAGCATGATGTCGATACCCTCGGTCGATGAGTTGGCCCAGCTATTGGTGGACTGAGGACGTGCCAACACGATAATCAGGAAAGCAATAGCTAACATACGCAACACAAAAGGCGCATGTCGCAGAAAAACTTTCCATGAGGCTGCTTCCGGCACTTGAAAGGCTTCGGACGAAGAGACCTGCAAGCTGGCCTGTGATTTGCTCAGCTTGTAGATATACCATCCGATCAGCGGAATCAGCAACAACAATAAATATAAATATGTAGGATTTGCAAATACCATTTTATTCGTTTGTTAGAGTTGTATTATTCGTTTCATCCGCAGCTGGCTTGTCTGTCGGTTCTGTCTCTATGATCTGCTTTGTCTGGTCTACAAACAGATAAGCATTCGTCATACTCAAGTCGTTTTCATCAGGCAGCGGATTCATCTTTGCAAATTTAACAAAGTCCGACAAT
Organism: uncultured Parabacteroides sp.; assembly: GCA_934725305.1. Taxonomy (GTDB): domain Bacteria; phylum Bacteroidota; class Bacteroidia; order Bacteroidales; family Tannerellaceae; genus Parabacteroides. The sequence goes on from CAKVBA010000049.1 coordinate 8,978, forward strand.
TGCAGAATTTGCTTCAGGTTGTCATACACCGGCTTTGCATCACTTTCTCTTTGCAACGCATCCAAAATCTCACAGGTTGTCATCTCCATCGCATTGATGCCAAAACGATCCACAATATACTTACGGAGAGTCTCTGTAATTAATGTATAATAAACCTTGCTCAAACCCTGTTGCCAAAGTTTCTGTTGCTTGATTTCGTTCAGCTCTTTGATGGCCTGTTCGTGAGGAGGCAATTTGGGTTCTTCTTTCTTGAATGGGATCAAAGGCTTACGGTTTCTCATGCGCTTGATAATGTATGCAATCACACATATCAGGAACAACGCCAGCAACACACCATAGATGATGGGAAGATAGTCTGCCCACACAAATGGAGGTTTCCACGTGGGCTTAATGTCATAAAACTCCTCAGGCTTGTCTGCATTAACCGGCAGGGTCGAAACCTTCAAGGCTACCTGATTGGAATAGACCGTATCCACACCATCAATCACCTTCAGCGGCGGAAGCAGATAAAGCGATGAGTCAAATGAGGTAATCAAGATGTCTTGCTTGATCAGCAGGCGATTATTCTCAATGACAGACGAGTCGGGCTTCGAAAGGTTGAGCACCTCTACTCCTTGCATCAGCGTGTCATTGGGAATCACAATCTGCACCGGTCGGTCTTTGTCGGCCGTTACTGTCAAATGCAACACCGTCTGCTCACCGATGAGAATGGCAGCCGAATCAACGGCAACATCTATCAGCGTGCGCTGTGCAAATGCCTTTCCACTGACCAGCGAAGCTGCCAAAGTCAAGAACAATATGCTTTTTCTTATCAATTTCATTGTCACTTTAATTTCGTTTTTCAAAAAGAGCCATCAATGCCTTTACATAATCATCTTCGGTCTGGATGGAAACAGAATCGACCCGACATTTCTTGAACGAATCATCCATCTCGGCCTGTCGTTTGTTCCACCACTCTTTATAGGCGTTGCGAACACGCGCCGAAGAGGTATCAATCCATTGTTCATGACCGGTTTCAGCATCTTTGATCTTCATCAAACCCACGGATGGAAGCTCGGTCTCGCGACGGTCATACACCTGAATAGCTACCACGTCGTGCTTGCGATTGGCTATTGTCAGTGCATCTTTGAAGCTGCCTTTGTTGATGAAGTCTGAGATTAAGAAGGCCGTACAGCGCTTCTTGATAGCGTTGGTCAGATATTTCAATGCCTGACCAATATCTGTTCTTTTCTCTTCCGGATGAAAGTCGATCAGCTCGCGGATGATATAGAGAATATGGCGTTTGCCCTTCTGCGGAGGGATAAACTTCTCAATCTTGTCTGAGAAGAAGACAACACCAATCTTATCGTTGTTCTGGATGGCTGAGAAGGCCAATGTGGCGGCAATCTCTGTGATGATCTCTTTCTTCATCACCGAAACAGAACCGAATTCACGGCTGCCAGACACATCAATCAGCAACATAACCGTCAGTTCACGTTCTTCTTCAAATACCTTGACGTAAGGACGTACATATCGGGCAGTTACGTTCCAGTCAATATCGCGAATATCGTCTCCGTATTGATATTCCCTCACCTCACTAAAGGCCATACCACGACCTTTGAATGCAGAGTGATACTGACCGGCAAAGATGTTCTTTGACAAGCCTCTGGTCTTTATCTCGATCCGGCGAACCTTTTTTAATAGTTCACTTGTTTCCATAGAATAAACCTACTCGTTATTAATTAGTTATTACACTAGTAAACCCTAAGCCTGATGGCTCCGGTAAAGAACTGTCTCAAAGTCGAACACTCTCGAAGCAGCCCTTTGGGAAAGGAGGAGCATCAGAATAGATATACAAGACTGACACATCTCCTCTTTGGGTGTATTTGTGCCAACCGACACACACCGCAAATTCCTTTGGGAAAGGTTTATTAGGGAACTTCTACCTTGTTCAATATTTCGCTGATCACCTCTTCGGCAGTCAGGTTGTTTGCTTCAGCTTCGTAGCTCAAGCCGATACGATGACGCATCACGTCATGGCATACGGCACGGATATCTTCCGGAATCACATAGCCTCTGCGCTTGATGAAGGCATAAGCACGAGCGGCTAAAGCCAGGTTGATAGACGCACGAGGTGATGCACCGAATGAGATCATATTTGCCAAGTTGGCCAAACCATGTTCTTGGGGAAAACGGGTTGCAAAGACAATGTCAACAATATAACGTTCGATCTTCTCATCGAGATAGACTTCACGAACCACCTTGCGGGCATCGATAATCTCCTCTTTGGTCAGGATGGGCTTGATCTCCGGTTTAACGCCCGAGATGTTCTGACGGATAATCAATTTCTCTTCCTCTTTTTTGGGATAGTTGATGACCACCTTCAGCATAAAACGGTCCACCTGGGCTTCAGGCAGCGGATATGTACCTTCCTGTTCAATCGGGTTCTGAGTAGCCATAACCAAGAAAGGTTGTGGAAGCTTATAGGTATTCTCGCTGATAGTTACCTGACGCTCCTGCATGGCTTCGAGCAAAGCACTCTGCACTTTTGCCGGAGCACGGTTAATTTCATCAGCCAATACAAAATTAGCGAAGATTGGTCCCTGTTTTACCTGAAACTCTTCGCTTTTCTGACTATAAATCATGGTACCGAGCACGTCGGCCGGAAGCAAGTCCGGAGTAAACTGAATACGGCTATACTTAGCATCAATTAATGAGGCCAGTGTTTTGATGGCAAGAGTTTTTGCCAAGCCAGGCACACCTTCCAACAGGATATGTCCGTCTGAAAGCAGACCGATCAATAACGATTCCACCAAATGTTTCTGTCCTACGATTACTTTGTCCATTCCCATTGTAATCATATTCACAAACGAACTCTTACTTTCAATACGTTCATTCAACTCACGAATATCTACTGTCTGACTCATAGAAAAATCTAATTATGTTGTTATTATTTTTTGTCTTGATATATATTAGTCCGCTCCTTTTTAAGCTCCACAAAATTAGAAATGTTAAATTCGTATCTTCTACTTTTGCAGTTAAATATTGCAAACTATCAGAGCCTTGACTCGATTTGACCGGTTTTTATAGCCATACTCGTCCATTTTAGTTCCTGTAGCGTGTCAGAAGCTCACTTTGCTTGATGGATGCTTTGTCTATAGAGGCCGGATTGTTCTTGTCAATTTCATAAACCCATGTTGCCGGAATTTCAATTTGAGTTCCGATTGGGATATTGTTTGGATTAACAATTTTGCTGCGATTGTATTCATAGATATAGACCCAAAATACTTTATCTCCATAATACTTCTTGGAAATCAATGTCAAGCGGTCGCCAACCTTAATCGTTACTTTGGTCAACACCTTTTCGAGAGGCTTCGTCTCGAGCTCCTCTTCCACCCGAACCGTATCGGGCGGCAACGACTCTTCTTCCGGCACTATTGTATCAGTCTGCGCCGGCAGAACCATCGAATCAATCGCTATGGTTTCTGTGGGCAGAGGCAATGTGTCTTGTTGGATAATGGCTATCTTCTGCTTAGGATAGAGATAGCTCTCGAAAAAACCTCTTGTGTAGAGGAAGAACAACACCAGTGTGACAGATACCGTTATCAGCCAGATGCGTCCGACAATCGAACGTCCCGATTGACATATGGCCGGCTGAGGTTCTGACTCCTTCTCTTCTGCAGTCTGATACTCCTCTTTTGCAGACAGCTCGGTCTCTGTTTCTTCCTTAGCCGACTGGGGCTCAGCTTTGTCTGGCAACGTCTCTTCTTCTGCAGAAGATGGCTGTTCCTCGGGAACAACGATTGTTGTCTCGGGCTGCTCAACGGGTGTCTCCACAACAGGAACCTCCTTTTGCGGGGCTCTTTCCTGTTCTGCGACAGTTGGTTCTTCTGCTGTTTCGGGATGAATGGGATCAGGCTGTAACGCCGTATCCTGTTCTTTCCGGGTAGTCTCTTCTTCGGATGGAATCTGTGCTTCTTGCAGGATCGGTTCCTCTTCTATGACATCCGAAGCAGACACCTCCGGCTTCTTTTCGGGAACAAGCTCCTCTACTGACTCATCTTCTGTATCGGTCTCTTTCTCATCTCCAACCGACTCGTCCAGGTCTGAGAAGTCAACGCCTTCATTCAGCTCAGTTGTTTCAAAGAAGGAGAAGGGTCTGTTAACCAGCTCTTTCAGCTCTTTGTCGGGAAGGAAGGAAAACTTGTAATGTGCGGGAATCACGAAGCGTTCGCCGGTATTCACATGCACACTCTCCCGCTTCTCGACAGGGATAATCTTAAATGTGCCCAATCCCTTGATCTTGACCATTCTGCCGGCATAGACTTCTTCGGTCACAACCGCAATAAACTCTTTCAGGAAAAGCTCTGTTTCTTTCTTGTCTTTTCCTGTATAGTCGGCCAGATAACCGGCCAGATCTTGTATGGTCAGCCGGCTATTCATTTACACTTAACTCCTTCAGTTTATTCTTGACCGTCGTTCCGGGCTTAAACACTGGGACAAGCTTAGGCGGGACAAGGTATCTTTTCTTATTGACCGGATTTACCGAGATCCGTTCCAGCTTTTTCTTCGATTCAAACTGTCCGAATCCCTGCAGATAGACAGTATCATTATCTACCAGTTTAGCCCCAATGATCGAGCTCAATGCCGATAGCATATCTGTCACCTCCTGAGACGACCATCCCAAGCGGTTCGATAATTCGGTTGTCACTTCTTTATGCTTCATGGATACTGCTTTCTGTAGATAATGATTTTGTTTCTGTTCTTAGTTGCGGATAACGCAGGCTTTTGCCTCTCTCTACGCTACTCCACCACTTTACCATATAATTCAAAGGGCATAGCCTCTTCGATTTTCACTTGATAGAACTGACCGAGGGTCAACTCATTCGTCTTGTCAATCAGGATTTCCGGATCCACTTCGGGCGAGTCAAATGCTGTGCGTCCGATATAGTATTCCTCCTCTTCGCGGTCAACAATCACTTTAAAGGTCTTGCCTACCTTCTCTTCGTTAATCTCGGCAGAGATTCTCTCTTGGATACGCATCAGATTGTCAAGACGATCTTGTTTCACCTCTTCGGGCACATCATCGGTGTAGTGCTTATAGGAATAGGTTCCCTCTTCGTGGCTATAGGCAAAGGCGCCCATCCGCTCGAAGCGGGCCTTCTTCACAAACTCGACCAGCTCATTGTAGTCTTCTTCCGTCTCGCCGGGATGTCCCACCATCAATGTCGTGCGGATATGAATGCCCGGCACCTCTTCGCGCATGCGGTTCAGCAAATCCCAAGTCTCCTCTTTCGTGATATTGCGGCGCATCTTCTTCAGCATAGGATTGCTGATATGCTGTAGCGCAATGTCCATGTATTTACAAACATTGTCGCGTTCACGCATCACGCGCAACAGATCGTAGGGGAAATGAGAAGGATAGCCATAATGCAGACGAATCCACTCCACACCGGGAATATCAGAAATGCGTTCTACCAGTTCGGGCAGTGCCGCACGTTTGTAAAGGTCCAATCCATAATAGGTCAGATCTTGGGCAATCACCTGAAACTCCTTCACGCCCTGTTTCACCAAGGCTCGTACCTGCTGCTCTATCTCTTCCATCGGGACGGACTGATAATGGCCCGTGCTGATGGGAATGGCACAATAGGAACAGGTGCGGTCACAGCCCTCTGCTATCTTCAGATAGGCATAATGGCCGGGTGTGGTCAATACACGGTCGGCGGCCAACTCCTGATGATACGATTTGCCCAAATCGGTAATCAGCTCTTTCCAGTTGAATTTGCCATAGAAGTGGTCCACTTCGGGCAACTCATTCTCCAAATCGTGTAAGAAGCGTTCAGACAGACAGCCCATCACAAACAGCTTGCCTATCTTGCCTTTTTTCTTGGCTTCGCCCAGTTCCAGAATCATATTGATAGACTCCTCTTGTGCATCACCAATGAAGCCACAGGTGTTCACTACCACGATTTCACCGTCAATTTTATGCGGATCGTGAGTAACCGTGTAGCCATTTGCGGCAAACTGGCGCATCAAGTGTTCTGAATCGACCAGATTCTTGGAACAACCCAGTGTGATGATATCTACTTTATTTCTTTTCATATATAATATATGTATATCCGGTTATTCGCCAAACAGAGAATTTACAAACTCACGTTTACGGAATACCTGAAGATCTTCCATGCCTTCGCCCAATCCGATATATTTCACCGGAATGCGGAAATGATCCGAGATGCCAATCACGACACCGCCTTTTGCGGTACCGTCCAGCTTGGTCACAGCCAGAGCGTTCACCTCAGTAGCTGCGGTAAACTGCTTTGCCTGCTCAAAGGCGTTTTGTCCGGTCGATCCGTCCAATACCAGCAAGATTTCATGAGGTGCATCCGGAATGACCTTCTTCATAACATTCTTAATCTTGGTCAACTCATTCATTAAGTTGATCTTGTTGTGCAGACGGCCAGCGGTATCGATAATCACCACATCCGCATCGTTGGCCTTGGCTGAGCTCAATGTGTCAAAAGCAACAGATGCAGGGTCTGAACCCATCTTCTGCTTCACGATAGGCACACCTACACGTTCGCTCCAGATGACCAGCTGTTCAACGGCTGCCGCACGGAAGGTGTCGGCTGCACCCAAATAAACTTTCTTGCCTGCCTTCTTGAACTGATAGGCCAATTTGCCGATTGTTGTTGTCTTGCCTACACCATTGACACCAACCACCATAATCACATAAGGCTTTTTACCTTCCGGAAGTGTAAAGCCATCACTATCTTCCGTGTTGTTTTCAGTAAGCAACGAGGCTATCTCATCACGCAACAACATCGTAAGCTCGTTGGTTGTGACATATTTGTCTCTGGCCACACGCTTTTCGATGCGTTCAATGATCTTCAGGGTTGTATCAACTCCTACGTCCGAAGTGATCAATACCTCTTCCAGATTATCCAAAACTTCATCATCGACCTTGCTCTTTCCGGCAACAGCTCTGGCTATTTTTGAAAACACATTTTCTTTTGTCTTTGACAAGCCTTTGTCTAAATTTTCTTTCTTTTCTTTACTGAAAAAGCTAAAAATACCCATATATCAAATTGTACTTAATTTATTTCTATTCAAACGAATGTGCTAATTTAATGAATTATTGTCAATTCCTTGTCAGCTCATTCTATTTTTATAATCATCATACCCAAATTCACGATACATCACCAGCTCATCGGCCGAACTCCACAAGGCCAGCGAGGGATGCGGAATGCCGTTGAACATAGTTGTCTTCACGATAGTGTAGTGAATCATATCTTCAAAGATCAGCTTATCTCCTATCTTCAGTGGCTCGTCAAACGACCAGTCGCCCATATAGTCGCCACTCAAACAGCTGTTACCGCCAATACGATAGGTCGGTTTGCCTTCTACGGCATCTGTGGCATGGCGGATCACCGGCTTATAGGGCATCTCGAGGCAGTCGGGCATATGACAGGTGAACGAGGCGTCGATAATGGCCGTCTTGATGCCATGGTTCTCAACGATATCTACCACCGTGGTCAGCAAGAATCCGGTCTGCCAGGCAAAGGCGCTGCCCGGCTCCATGATAATCTCTAAGTTGGGATATTTCTGCTTGAACGAGCGCAGCAGCCTCACCAGATGGTCGGTGTCATAGCCTTTGCGTGTCATCAAGTGGCCGCCACCCATGTTCAGCCATTTTATCTTAGGCAGAAAATCACCGAATCGCTCCTCTACTGCCTGCAACGTCTTCTCCAAATCATAAGAGGTGGATTCACACAATGTATGAAAATGCAATCCCTCAATTCCTTCGGGAAGACCATCGGCCAACAGGTCTCTGACCACACCCATGCGTGAACCGGGTGCACAAGGATTGTACAACTCTGTCTCTACATCCGAATATTCCGGATTGATGCGCAAGCCACATGACACACGGTTGCCGTCGGCCTGCACCATCGGATAGAAGCGTTTGAACTGCGACAGCGAGTTGAAGGTGACATGGCTGCTATATTTCAATATCTCAGGAAAATCCTGCTCAGTATAGGCGGGCGAATAGGTATGAGCCAAGCTGCCCATTTCCTCGAAGGCCAATCGAGCTTCAAACTTAGAGCTGGCTGTCGAATAAGGAATGTATTCCCGCACGATGGGGAAAGCTTTCCACATGGCAAAGGCTTTGAATGCCATTATTATGTTTACGCCGGCCTGTTCTTTAACTCGACGAATCAAGGAAAGATTGTTCCTTAATAAATTCTCCTCCATCACATAACAGGGTGATGGTATCTGTTGGATATCTATCATTGGGTTCTGCTTTATCGAAAATAAGTTAATTTGGGAACAAAGATATAGAAATAAAATGAATTCAACGAATCGTTAATTTAGCAAACTTCAGCAATAACTGTTTTTGTCCGAACAAGCTGAAAGCGATGGTTGCTTTTGCATTGCCGCCTTCTCCTTCAATGGCTATCACCTCTCCATCGCCGAAGCGGTCGTGATGCACCAGACTTCCCACCTGTAGTCCTGACAGATTGGTCGGTGTCGGCGAAGATGGATTACCCGATGGCATACCCTCTATTTTGCGCAGACGAGGCTTTGCCACACTCTGCACGCTCGAAGCGGATGATTCATTCGAGCGATTCCATTCATAAGGCTGACGCATCGGAGACTCAAAGGCTTGATGCTGGGTCCGTTCGCGCAAAAAGGATCTATCAGCCGTCGCATTATTCTCTAAAAAGCGTGCATCAATATCCTTCAGGAAGCGGCTGGGCGAGCACATGGCTGTCTGTCCGTTGCGGTAGCGGCTCTTGGCATAGGTGAGCACACAATTCTCTTCGGCACGGGTAATGGCCACATAAAAAAGACGACGCTCCTCTTCCACCGCACGCGGATTGTCTTTTGACATCGCCGACGGAAACAGATCTTCCTCCAGTCCGACAATAAATACATTCTTAAACTCCAATCCCTTGGCGGCATGCACCGTCATCATTGTCACCTTATTGGTCTGCTCCTCTTTGTCATTGTCCTGATCGGTCAAGAGCGACACCTCGGCCAGAAAATCTGCCAGTTGTATCCGCTCGGCTCCCTCCTCTTTGCGTATCTCGCAAAACTCGGCAATCCCTTTCAGTAGCTCTTGGGCATTCTCATATTTACTCTGACCCTCTACCGAACGGTCTTGCACCAAGTCGGCAATGACACCGCTCTGCTTCAGTACAGTAGCTGCCATCTCGTCGGCCTCGGTTGTCTCGTTCTGTTCGATAAACTGCTCGATCAGTTCGCGAAAAGCCGATAGCTTTTTGGCCGTTCCGCTATTGACAGAGAGCGCATAATCGATGGGCGACTGCAACACGGTCCACAGACTCACCTGATGGTTTGTAGCAGCAGCCATCAGCTTGCTCACTGTGGTGTCGCCGATACCGCGCGCCGGATAATTAATCACACGCTTGAGAGCCTCTTCGTCGTGGGGGTTCACAATCAGGCGGAAATAAGAGATCATATCCTTAATCTCTTTTCGCTGATAAAAGGAAAGACCGCCATAGATCTTGTAAGGAATATTGCGTTTACGAAGCGCCTCTTCCAGAATACGCGACTGCGCATTGGTGCGATATAAGATGGCAAAATCGGCATAATTATATTTGCACATGCGCATCTCCTGAATGCGGGCAGCCACGGCATAACCCTCTTCATAGTCGGAATAAGAGGAATAGAGAGCCAGCCGACTGCCCTCTTCCTTCTCGGAATATACGGTCTTCTCAATCTGCTCCTTGTTCTTATGGATCAGACTGTTGGCCGCATTGACAATATTTTGGGTAGAACGGTAGTTGCGTTCCAGCTTAAAGACGCGGCAACCGGAGTAGATGTTCTTAAACTTCAAGATATTGTCGATATTGGCACCGCGAAACGAATAGATACTCTGTGCATCGTCGCCCACCACACACAGGTTGCGATGTCGGTCACAGAGCTTCTGCACAATCAGATGCTGTGCAAAGTTGGTATCCTGATACTCATCCACCAGCACATAGCTGAAATAGTTCTGATATTTTTCCAGCACTTCGGGATGGTCTCTGAATAGGATATTGGTCTGAAGCAGCAGATCATCGAAATCCATGGCTCCTGCCTGGAAACAACGGTTCTGATAGCGCTTATAAATCTCCACCAGTAGCGGCACCTTGGCATTCTGGTCATATTCTATCAGCTCCTTCGACTGAGCATAAGCCTTGTAGGTCACCAACGCATTCTTGGCATTAGAGATGCGATTCTGAATCAGTCCTACCCGATACACTTTATCATCGAGCTGCATCTCTTTGATGATAGACTTTAGCAGGCTCTTAGAATCCGCTGTGTCATAGATGGTAAAGTTGGACGGATAGCCCAAATGCTCCGATTCATAGCGAAGGATACGAGAAAAGATAGAGTGAAACGTACCCATCCAAAGTCGTCGGGCCGTTGCTTCGCCGGTAATGCCGGTAACACGCTCTTTCATCTCACGGGCGGCCTTGTTGGTAAAGGTCAGAGCCAAGATGCTCTGTGGCTGCAGCCCCTGTTGCAACAGATAGGCTATCTTATAGGTCAGCACTCTTGTCTTACCCGATCCGGCACCGGCAATCACCAATGAAGGACCTTCGGTATACATCACAGCTTCGCGCTGGCTATTGTTAAGTTGATTCAGATATTGTTCCACGATTCCTATATTAAAAAGAACACAAAGATATAGTTTTTTACTGAATGACCGAGGGTGAAAAGCGTTCCTTCTCGTCTCTTGGCGCGAAAGGAGATAAATCGCATATTGGGTTAATGAAAAAGAGAGAGGAAGAATTGAGGTCGTTTCCCGGTCACAAACGCCCCGAGTGATGGATGTTATTGTATTTTATACGAGTTCGTTTTTACTGAAAACGAGCGACAAATCCAGTAGAGGCATCGGGAGATTTTGGCGGAATTGATAATCGTGTTTGGTTCAGCCCAGTAGCCTTAAAAACAGAAGTTATAAGCTGTCTTTCAATAGTCTATAGAGTTTTCGGAAAAAGGGTATAGACTTTTCGGGAAAAGTATAGGGACTTTTTTGAAAATGGGTAGGCACTCCGTTGGAAAGGAGTAACTACTCCGTTGGAAATGGATAGGCACTCCGTTTCCGAAAATAGACTACCCCTTTTTGATAGAGTTTATACCCTCTTGAACACTTGCCGGGTTATTGTATTTTGTGGTTGATGAGAGCGGCAACCCTGGCTTGCTATGGGCGGCTGACAAAAAGAAAACACACCATACCTTTGCTCATTTCCATACTTTTTACTTACTTCGTGTGAAAATATAGGAAACCTAAAGAGGAAGAGCCATTACTAATTGCCTGTACTCTAAGGTTTCTTGTGTAGAATAATTCAATTGACAATCCCTATATTGCAGACAAACGATGAAACTGGCAGAAGCATTAAGCATACGAGCAGACTTGCAACGCAAAGTCTGTCAATTAAAAACTCGGCTCAAAGACAGCTCTAAAGTGCAGGAAGGCGATTCTCCGGCGGAGCAGATATCTGATTTGTTCCAAGAACTGGACGATTGTCTGGTGCAGCTGGAAGAAATGGTATATCGCATCAATCATACCAATATGCAAACCCTTCATGAGGGAGAAACGATTACCCGGATGATTGCACGGAAAGACCATCTGGCACAACGGGTGTCGATCAATCAGGAATTACTGAAGCATGTGATGGAAACCGACCGCTACGGACGGAACGAAATCAAGTATGTACGCATGGTGGATGTAGCCGCCCTGCGGAAAGAGACCGATGGCATCGCCAAGCAGTTGCGCGAACTGGGTTTGAAACTTCAGGAGTTGAACTGGACAATAGATTTACTGTAAATAATCTGATAAGAAAAGAGATGTAATCCTTTTTCCGGTAGTGAGTGGCAACACACCCCTATTCCGTTCGGAAACGAATGAGAACGAAAAAGATGTGACATTACGCCAAGGTCGGGCAATTGGTTTTAGGATGTATGACCAGCAGGCCGTAGAAGCGCACAATGTATCTTTCCCTATTTGGGGACTGTATTTTGCATTACCATGTGTTGACGAGCAAAAGAGAAAGTGATGAGGGCGGGTTGTGGGAGACTTATTGATTGTGATGTGTGTTTGGGGTACTCCGTTTTTAACCCCAAACGGTCATTAGGCCGTTAAATGTATCATTTAAAATAGGGATAGTCGCAAAATACTTTGAACGTTTGCAACTTATTGATTGCTAATGTGGTATATTTGTTGTAATTT
>CAKVBA010000050.1 GCA_934725305.1 uncultured Parabacteroides sp.
CGTTGGTACCGATTGGAGCGCTGAGATGGTACCGATTCCTCCGCTATGATGGTACCGTTTCGCCGATACTATCACTTATATATACCGTAATGAAAAAACAATCAAACTAATACTATATATATACGGGGAAAAACCTACCTTTGCATGAAAAATAAATTAATGAGAAAAATAAAATTATTCCTTTATGGATGGCTCATTTGCTGCATAGCTTTTAGCCAGACAAAGCTAAGCTCTGAAGCAGAAGTCAGCCTGCTTACATGTGCTCCCTTTGACGAAGAGGTATATACTGTCTATGGCCATGCGGCTCTGCGCATTCAAGACCCTATTCAAAATATCGATATGGTATTCAACTATGGATTGTTCAGTTTTGCAAAACCCAACTTCATCTATCGCTTTGCAAAAGGTGAAACAGACTATCAACTGGGAGCCATCAACTACAATAATTATATAATCGAATATCAGATGAGAGGCAGTAGCGTCACCGAACAGGTTTTGAATCTGCACCAGGAAGAGATAGACCGCCTGTGGAGTGCTTTGCTCATCAACTTCATGCCGGAAAACCGCGAATATCGATACAACTTCTTCTTCGATAATTGTGCAACCCGCCCGGCTGCATTGATCGAGAAGTATGTTCAGGGCAAGATTGATTACAACGATCCCTATCCTACACAGACATTCCGATCGCTTATTAACTATTGTACGCGCAATCATCCTTGGCTGACCTTCGGATGTGACTTGGCTTTGGGTAGTCCGACAGACCGTATGGCCACACAGCACGAGATGATGTTTCTTCCCTTTTACCTGAAAGAGGCCTTTGCCAATGCCTCGATTATAGACAAAGAGGGTAACAAACGTCCGTTGATTAAAGCGACCGAGGTGATCGAATCAGACGCTCCGGCCGAAGACTTCCAAACATCGGTGCTCACATCACCTCTTCTTGTTGGATGGTTGCTGTTTGCCTGCATCGCCCTCCTGACCTATGCCAACTGGAGAAAGAAGAGCGATGGACGATTTATCAATGCTGTTCTGTTTTTCATAGCAGGAATTGCGGGTGTCGTTCTATTTTTTATCAGCTTCATTTCTGAACATCCCTGCACTTGCCCAAATTGGAATTTACTATGGTTACATCCGTTCCATCTGCCGGCCGCTATTTTGTTTTGCGTAAAAAAGGGAAAGATAGTGATAGATTACTATCATTTTATTAACTTTGCGGCGCTTAGTTTAATGATTTTAGGAAGTTATTTCATTCCTCAACATATAAACACAGCATTCATTCCATTAATTCTGACGCTCTGGATGCGCTCGGGATATGGAGTTTATAAGAAGATATGGATAATCGAATGAGAAAGTTTTTGTCGTCCCTGATAGCCATACTCGTGGTCACAAACCTCGAGGCACAACAGCATACCCCTAAGTTGGTGGTTTGTATCACTGTGGACCAGTTAAGAGGCGACTACATCGAATATTTCTACAACACTTTTGGCGAACGCGGATTCAAACGGTTGATGAATGAAGGTATTGTCTATAACAATATCCGCTTCGAGTTTTCCGACATCGATCAGGCCAGTGCTTTTGCCACCTTATTTACCGGAAGCAACCCCTGCTTTCATGGCATCAGTGGCGAAAAGGTGTATGACTTCGACAACGAAAAAGAGGTATCTATCTTAAAGGATGCCGACTACTTAGGTAACTATACACGTGAGAACTACTCTCCTAAAAAGTTATACAGCTCAACCATTGGAGATGAGTTGAAAATTGCCTCCAAAGGACGCAGTGATGTTTATGCCATCGCTCCTAATCCTGAGGCTGCTATCTTATCGGCCGGACATGCGGCAAATGGTGCTTTCTGGATTGACAACCTGAATGGTAAGTGGGCTACAACCACCTACTATAAAGGAATCCCCTGGTATGTAGATCGCTACAACAATGGTCCCGAATCCTTGTCGGCTCGCCTGGATCAGATGGTCTGGACGCCCTCATTGCCAACCGACCAGTATAAAGCATTCCCCTACTTGCTGGACGAATTGCCTTTCCGCTATACATTCAGCGAAAAGACAATGAACTGTTATCCCAACTTGAAGACCTCTCCGTTTGTCAATAAAGAGATTACAAGACTCGCTACACAATTCCTCAGCTACGGCGCCTTTGGTTCGCGCAGCTGCCCGGATATGTTGTCTGTCACCTATTATGCAGGCAATTATCGGGGCATCATGAACAAGGAATACACACGCGAAATACAAGACACCTATTATCAGCTGGATAAGAACATAGAACAGCTGCTCGACTCAATCGACACCAAGGTGGGTCTGAAGAACACCTTGGTCGTATTCACCGGTTCGGGCTATTACAAGAGCGAAGAAGAGTATGCCGAAGGCTTGCAGATCAATGGAGGCGAGTTTCATCCCAAACGATGTGTAGCACTGCTCAATATGTATCTGATGGCACTATATGGCCAACAGCAGAATTGGGTAAAAGGATATTATAACAACCAGATCTATCTGAATCGCAAGGCCATCGAAGAGGCCAAACTCGATCTGGGAACCATACAAGACAAAGCGGCTGAATTTATCCAAGAGTTTAGCGGCGTACAACATGTAACAACCGATAAGGCACTGTTGGCTGGCGACTGGAACGAAGGAACTATCAAATTCCGTCAAGGCACACATCATTTGGGACGTGGAGACCTCATCATTGAGTTACAGCCAAGCTGGAAAATCAATCATGACAATCCAAAAGAGAAGGTTAAGGTAATCCGCAACAATGCGGTAATCACTCCTTTGGTATTTATGGGAAATGGGTTGAAACCACAACATATCTATCGCGAAGTGAAAGCAACCGAAGTTGCCCCTTCTATAACCCATATATTGAGAATCAGGCCACCAAATGCCTCTCAGAGCCTACCGCTTTGGGAGTTGACTGTCAAACGCTAACACGCATTTGACCGTTAACCGCATTTATCTATTATCTATTAATCATGTGTGGGGAATAATGCCCCTCAAACAAACAGAAATAAATAAAACAATATATCATGGGATTTAACGAATTTCTGACCAAACTGTTCGGAAACAAGTCACAACGTGACCTGAAGGAGATTACACCTTATGTAGAGAAAGTAAAGGCTGTATATCCATCTATAAAAGAGCTCAGCAATGACGAGTTGCGTGCTAAAACGGATGAGATCAAACAACGTATCCAAGACTTTGTTGCTGACGAACGCGCCAAAGTAAACGAACTGCGCCAAGGTATTGAAAACAAAGAGCTGGAAGAGCGTGAAGCTATCTGGGCCGAAGTTGACAAAATTGAGAAAACTATCACAGACAAGATGGAAATTGTTCTGGAAGAATCATTGCCGGAAGTATTCGCCATCATGAAAGATACAGCTCGCCGTTTTGCCGAGAATCCTGAAGTGGTAGTAACAGCTACTCAGTTTGACCGCGACTTGGCTACTCAATTCGATTTCGTACGCATCGAAGACGATAAAGCCATCTATCAAAACCATTGGAAAGCCGGCGGTAACGAAGTTACTTGGGATATGGTACACTATGATGTACAGCTGTTCGGTGGTGTGGTTTTGCACAAAGGTAAAATTGCGGAAATGGCAACCGGTGAAGGTAAGACATTGGTGGCTACACTGCCTGTATTCTTGAATGCCTTGACTCGTAACGGTGTACACGTTGTTACTGTCAACGACTACTTGTCAAAACGTGACTCCGAATGGATGGGACCGTTGTATATGTTCCATGGATTGTCGGTAGATTGTATCGACAAGCACCAGCCGAACTCAGATGCTCGCCGCAAGGCTTACAATGCCGATATCACATTCGGTACAAACAACGAATTTGGTTTCGACTATCTGCGCGACAACATGGCTATTAGTCCGAACGACCTGGTACAGCGCAAACACAACTATGCTATCGTCGATGAGGTGGACTCTGTGTTGATTGACGATGCACGTACTCCGTTGATCATCTCCGGCCCGATTCCCCGTGGTGAAGAACAGTTGTTCGAACAATTCCGCCCGAATGTGGAAGTTGTTGTGAATGCCCAGCGCGACCTTTGCTCTAAGATGTTGATCGAGGCAAAGAAGAAGATGAGCAGCAGCGACCCGAAAGTGGTAGAAGAGGGAAGCATCCAGCTTTTCCGTTCATACAAGGGTTATCCACGTAACAAAGCATTGATCAAATACCTCAGCGAAGAGGGTATCAAATCTCAGATGTTGAAGACCGAAGAATACTTCATGTCTGAAAATATGCGTCACATGCACGAAGCTACAGACGAACTGTATTTCGTTATTGACGAAAAGAACAACAGTATTGAACTGACAGATAAAGGTATCGACCTGTTGACCGGTAAAACAGACGATCCTTCGTTCTTCGTATTGCCCGACATCACTACAGAATTGTCGCAGCTCGACAATATGGGAGGTACAGACGAAGAAAAGCAGATAAAGAAAGATACTATCCTGGCAAACTACTCTGTCAAGAGTGAACGTGTTCACACCATCAACCAGCTGTTAAAGGCTTATGCACTGTTTGAAAAGGATATCCAGTATGTTGTTATCGACAATAAAGTAATGATTGTGGATGAGCAGACCGGCCGTATCATGGATGGCCGCCGATATTCTGACGGTTTGCATCAGGCTATCGAAGCAAAGGAGCACGTAAAGGTAGAAGCTGCCACACAGACATTCGCTACAATCACATTGCAGAATTACTTCCGTATGTACCACAAATTGTCAGGTATGACCGGTACAGCTGAAACAGAAGCAGGTGAATTCTGGGATATCTATAAGCTGGATGTGGTTGTAATCCCAACCAACCGCCCGATTGCCCGTAAGGACATGAACGACCGTATCTACAAGACAAAGCGTGAGAAATACAACGCTGTTATTGAAGAGGTTGTCCGACTGACTGAAGCAGGACGCCCGGTATTGGTGGGTACAACATCTGTCGAGATCTCTGAATTGCTGAGCCGTATGTTGGCTATGCGTAAGATCAAGCACAATGTGTTGAATGCGAAGTTGCACCAGAAAGAGGCCGAAATCGTTGCTTTGGCTGGTCAGAGCAGTACGGTTACGATTGCAACCAACATGGCCGGTCGTGGTACAGATATCAAGCTGAGCAAAGAGGTTAAAGCAGCCGGAGGTTTGGCCATCATTGGTACAGAACGTCACGAGAGCCGTCGTGTTGACCGCCAGTTACGTGGTCGTGCAGGACGTCAGGGCGACCCGGGTTCTTCTGTATTCTTTGTCTCTCTGGAAGATGACCTGATGCGTCTGTTTGCATCCGAAAAGATTGCCGGCCTGATGGATAAACTGGGCTTCAAAGAGGGAGAAGTATTGGAACACAAGATGCTGAGCAAATCAGTAGAACGTGCACAGAAGAAGGTAGAAGAAAACAACTTCGGTATCCGTAAACGTTTGCTGGAATTTGATGACGTTATGAACTCACAACGTACGGTGATCTATACTCGTCGTCGCCATGCCTTGATGGGTGAACGTATCGGTCTGGACGTTTTGAATACAATCTACGATACTTCCAACGCTATTGTTGAGCAGCATGCCGATGCACAGGATTATGATGGCTTCAAGATGGAATTGTTCAAAACATTTGCTATGGAATGTCCGTTCACTATAGATGAATTCAGAGGAACAAAACCAGAGCAGTTGGCAGACAAGCTGTTTGAAAAAGCATTGTATCAGTTCAAACGCCGTATGGAACGCATGACTCAGATTGCCAACCCGGTTATCAAGCAGGTATATGAAAACCAGGGAGCAATGTATGAAAACATCATGATTCCTATCACTGACGGACAGCGCATGTACAACATCTCTTGCAACTTGAAAGAGGCATACGAAACAGAATCTCGTGCCATCAACAAGGCATTCCAGAAATCTGTTATCCTACATACCATTGACGAAGGATGGAAAGAACATCTGCGCGAAATGGACGAATTGCGCCACTCTGTACAGAACGCAAGCTACGAAAATAAGGATCCTCTGTTGATCTACAAGCTGGAATCTTACAACCTGTTCAAGGCGATGGTGGATACGATGAACCGCAAAACGGCGGCTATCTTGATGCGTGGACAGATTCCTGTAGCTCAGGAACCGACTGAAGAAGAACGCGAAGCCATGGCTGCCAGACAAGCGGCTGCCGCCGAAGCTGCCCGCAGACAACAGATCGAGGTCAGACAGAGCGAACCGGAACAGCATGAAGACATGAGCAAATACCGTACAGAGAAAAGCAACATCAACGGTAGCAACGAGCACGAAGAGGAACACAAACAGGAACCGATACGTGCCGAAAAACGTGTAGGCCGCAACGATCCATGTCCTTGCGGTAGTGGCAAGAAATATAAGAACTGTCACGGACAAGGCTTATAAGAATAGAATTATATTCTATCTTATAGAATGTATAACCCCAAAGAGGCTGCGTCAAAATAGTTGTTTTGAACCAGCTTCGCAAGGTGTGCCAGAATTAGTAAAATGTAAGGCGCTGAGGATAAAACCGACAGGAATTTACGGATGTAAAAAACTAAGGGTGAATTCTGAAAGCAACGAAGCAATTTGCAATTATGGCACACTGTTTTTTATAATAGTACGATAGTATGAAAAAGATAATCATCGCCATCGACTCCTTTAAAGGAAGTCTCTCTTCGGCAGAGATTGCTAATGCTGTGGAAAAGGGGCTGCTCTCGGTCTTTCCCTCATGCGAGATCTTAAAGATTCCCATCGCAGACGGAGGTGAAGGCACTGTAGAGGCTTTGGTACAAGCCACACAGGGAAAATATATACAGGTAGAAGTAAACAACCCTTTGATGCAACCGGTCCAAGCGACCTATGGCATTTTAGGAAACTCCACCACGGCCGTCATTGAGATATCTGCGGCCAGCGGACTGACACTTGTACCTTGGAGAGAAGGTCTGGTCATGGAGACAACAACCTATGGAACGGGAGAATTGATCCGCCATGCCATCGGACGGGGTTGCAGAGAGTTTATTATAGGTATTGGTGGCAGTGCTACCAATGATGCCGGCGTAGGCATGCTCGCGGCTCTTGGTTTCCGATTCCTCAATGCAGAGGGCAAAGAGGTTGCTCCTACCGGAAGCGGACTGAAACAGATTGTCTCGATAGATTGTACCGGACAGATGCCAGAACTGCAGGATTGCCGATTCCATATTCTGACAGATGTGAAAAACCCATTCTGCGGCAAAGAGGGAGCGGCATATATATTCGCCCCTCAAAAAGGAGCGACTCCAAAGCAAGTGGAGCTACTTGATGAAGGATTGGAACACATCGCCACGCTACTATCAACGTTCTATAAACAACCCATCAATAAGGTAGCCGGAGCAGGTGCCGGTGGAGGCATAGCCGGAGGTTGCTTGGCAATGTTAAATGCAGAAATAGAACCCGGCATCGAAGTAATCAAACAGCAGCTCCATTTTGACGAACAAATCAAAGGAGCCGACCTCATCCTGACCGGCGAAGGCAAGGTGGATGGACAGACTATGCAGGGAAAAGTAGTATCGGGAGTCTTGACATCGGCTCATAGACAAATGATACCTGTGGTTGTTCTGACGGGCAACTGTGCCGACGCTCAAACAGAGCCACTGTATGCCCTAGGCATGACGGCAATATTTTCGATACATCCGGCTCCAATCTCCCTTAAAAAAGCTTTAGAACCTAATTATACAGCCACACAATTAACTAAAATCGCGGAGCAAATTGCACGCCTTTCGAAGATTAATAAGTTTTTTGAAAAAAAGTCCGTCTAAAATTACTTTATGTCAAAATAATATGTAAATTGCAGGCGTATTAACCTTATAAATACTACCATTATGATTATTGGAGTTCCTAAAGAGATTAAAAACAACGAGAATCGCGTTGCACTTACTCCTGCTGGAGTGAAAGAATTAGTAAAAAGAGGCCATACTGTTTATGTACAGCATACGGCAGGTGAGAACAGTGGTTTTGCTGATGCAGAATATACAGAAGCAGGAGCAACTATTCTTCCGACTATCGAAGACGTTTACGCTATTGCTGAAATGATCGTTAAGGTAAAAGAACCTATCGCAGCTGAGTACCCATTAGTACGCAAAGGCCAGTTGTTATTTACCTATTTCCACTTTGCATCAGACGAAGCTCTGACACATGCAATGTTGAATAGCGGCGCTACATGTATCGCCTACGAAACAGTTGAAGCTCGTGACCACTCTTTACCATTGTTGATTCCTATGAGTGAAGTTGCAGGACGTATGTCTGTACAAGAAGGAGCTCGCTTCTTGGAAAAACCTCAGGGCGGTAAAGGTAAATTGTTAGGTGGTGTACCGGGTGTTAAGCCGGCTAAAGTCCTTGTATTAGGTGGTGGTATTGTTGGTTACAATGCTGCTTTGATGGCTGCTGGTTTGGGTGCTGACGTTACTATCGCAGATATCTCTTTGCCACGTTTGCGCTATTTGACAGACGTTATGCCTAAGAACGTGAAGACAATGTACTCTTCTACTCATAATATCGAACAAGAATTGCCGACTACAGACTTGGTAATTGGTGCAGTTTTGATTCCGGGTGCTAAGACTCCGAACTTGATTACAAAAGAAATGTTGCCTTTGATGCGCAAGGGTTCTGTTATGGTTGACGTTGCTATCGACCAGGGCGGTTGCTTCGGTACATCTCACGCTACTACTCATGCTGAACCTATTTTCGAAGTTGAAAATGTTGTTCACTATTGCGTAGCTAACATTCCGGGTGCAGTTCCTCAGACTTCTACATTGGCTCTTACTAACGCTACAATGCCGTATGTATTGAGATTGGCTGATAATGGTTGGGAAAAAGCTTGTGAAGCTGACGCTGGTTTGAAACGTGGTCTTAACATCATCGATGGTAAGATTGTTTATAAAGCTGTTGCTGATGCATTCAATTTGCCTTATACTCCGCTTGCATAAGTAGTTGTATATAATCTAAGTACTTCATAACATGGGGCTGTGTCAAGACATCTGTTTTGATGCAGCCTTTTTTCGTAATAGCTTTAACGATTCAGAAGGATATATATGGAATAGAGTGCGAAGAAAAATGGTCACAGAAAGAGACTTGCAAGAAAAGCTACACCAACAAGCGTCTTGATTGGGCCTTCAGAGACATATCAAGGGCTGCAAAGACTTATGTCAGAGCCTTCCAATCCGGATTGATAAAGAAAGCTACTACATGTAAAAAGGCTTCAGTTACCGAAGCAACCAAAGCCTTTTCTTTATACTTTTATAATAATCTTCTCGCTGGGAGAAGTATCAATTACAAAGCACCAACTTCTTTCAAAGCAGCATTTGTTTTGTGAACAGCAGCAGCGCTCTTAGCGAACAATTCTTTCTCTTCAGCTGTCAAATCCAATTCAACGATCTTTTCGATACCGTTCTTGCCCAAGATAACAGGAACACCGATACAAAGATCAGATTCACCATATTCACCTTCCAAATATACAGAGCAAGGAATCATCTTCTTCTGGTTGTGGATGATTGATTCAACAACAAATGCTCCAGCAGCACCCGGTGCATACCATGCAGAAGTGCCTAACAACTTAGTCAATGTAGCACCACCTACCATTGTAGAAGAAACAACTTCCTGCAATTTCTCAGCGCTCAACAATGTGCTAACCGGCTGTCCTTTATAAGTAGCCAAACGAGCCAACGGAATCATTGTAGTATCACCGTGACCACCAATTACTATACCTTCTACTTCGTTTGCATTGCAACCCAAAGCCTGAGACAAGAAATATTTGAAGCGTGAGCTATCCAAAGCACCACCCATACCAATGATACGATTCTTCGGCAAACCTAAAGACTTAAGAGCCAAATAAGTCATTGTATCCATCGGGTTAGAAATAACAACAAAGATAGCATTAGGTGAATACTTCAAAATGTTCTGAGCTACGCTCTTCACGATACCAGCGTTAACACCGATCAGCTCTTCACGAGTCATGCCTGGTTTACGAGGAATACCTGATGTAATAACAACTACGTCAGAGTTAGCTGTTTTTTCATAATCATTTGTGCATCCAACAACTGTAGTGTCAAAACCCAGCAACTGTGCAGTCTGCATCATATCCATTGCTTTACCTTCGGATACACCTTCCTTTACGTCAAGCATTACCACTTCGTCTGCCACTTCATTATAGGCAAGAACATTTGCGCAAGTAGCACCTACGTTACCGGCGCCAACAACTGTTACTTTAGACATAATAATAAGTTTTATGTGTTCTACTTATGGTTATTATTCAATTTTACTTTAGACAAAGGTACAATCTATTATGTAATAAAGAAATTTTTCCCTAAATATTTTTCATCATTTTATCATTTTCTACATGAAGAGGCAAACACTACCACTCCTTTGATTTTCTTACACATCAAACGCTTGCATTGTCTGCCAAAAACAAAGGGCTGCATGCAGGTTTCAATCACCTGACACACAGCCCTCTTGTTTTAGACTAAAAGCTATATTTCTACTTGATAAGACCCAGTTTTGATGCCTCAACGAACTCAATGATATGCTGAATCTCATCGCTCATGGGCACCTGGTCTTTAATCATCAACAAGGCATCAAACAAACTGGAATTGCCCTGATAGATGATTCGATAGGCATGACTGATATGCTTGATCACCTTTTCGCTCACGCCCTCGTGTGACAAGATGTATGAGTTCACGCCATAATAGGTTGTGGGCTCTTGTGCTGCCACGATATAGGGCGGAACATCTTTTCGGAAACGACAGCCGGTCTGTGTCATTGACCAACGACCTACACGGCAACCCTGGCTGACCAATACATTACCACCAAAGATCACATGGTCTTCAAGATGGCAATAGCCCGACACTTTCGTTCCATAACCAAGCACACAGTGATTATCTACCACTGTGTCGTGTGAGATATGTACTCCTTCATGCAAGAAGTTGCCGTTACCGATACGGGTGGATTGTTCCACACCACTTCCTCGATTGATTACTACATTCTCGCGAATCACATTGTCGTCACCGATAATCGCTAATGTATCACCACCGGCAAACTGAAAGTCTTGAGGCTCTGCAGCAATCACAGCACCATTGAAAATACGGTTTCGTTTACCGATACGCGCACCACTCATGATACTTGCATACGGCATGATTTCGCAACCGTCACCGATTTCAACATTCTTATCAATATAAGCAAAGGGATGAACGATTACATTCTCTCCCAATTTTGCACTGCTATCTATATAGGCTAAAGGACTAATCATGGCTCTCTGTTTTTAGAAGTTATTCTCTACCGCCACCTACGGCACTGTATAAATTAATTACAGCCTGCATACGCTGTACATTGTCAGCTACCTCAACCAGCTGGGCACTTAACAGGCCCTGCTGTGCCGAAAGAATCTCCAAATAGGAGGACATACCCGACTGAAACAGTGATTTGGTATATTCCACTGCCTTCTCCAACTCTGCGATGCGCACCTTGTCGTGTTCCAACTTACGGTTGGCTGCGTCATAGAGATGAAGCGCATTGCTTACCTCCTTGCCTGCCTCAAGAATGGCTTGCTGATAATTCATCTTGGCAATCTTTTCTTCGGCCTTAGACACCTTCAGATTGGCAATCAGCTTACCATGATTGAAGATGGGTTGTGCCAATGAACCCAATGCCTGGAAAAGGAATTGTCCCGGATTAGAGACTGACACTCCTGATCCATTGGTCCACCCAGCTGTTGCTGTGATAGTCAGACCCGGATAGAAGGCTGCACGGGCTTGGTTGGTCTGATAATAGGCCTTGGCCAATGTCATCTCTGCAATCTTCACATCAGGACGATTTTCCAACAGCTGCAAAGGTACGCCGGCCAGAATAGTCTCGGGCATCACCTGATCGGCCAAAGTGCCACGCTTAATCACACCCGGAGCCTTTGCCAACAATACAGACAGAGAATTCTCTACCTCACGCACCTGACGCTGCAGGTCGATCAGTGAAGATGACACCTGGTGCAACACCGCACGCATCTGCACAACGGCTGCCTCCGTAGTCATGCCGGCCTCTTTCATAGCCTCCATAACGCGTACATTCTCTTTATAGATATCCACCGTCTCTGACGTAATCTCAACCTGACGGTCCAACATCAGCAACGTATAATAGGTATTGGCAATACCGCCAATCAGCCCCGAACGTACGGCCTGACGGGCATACTGACTCTGCAGATAGACTGCTTTCTGACTACGGCTTGCGTTGAGCAACTTGCCAAACAGATCGACCTGCCAACTGGCCACTGCCGGAGTGGTATAAGCCTTTACATAATCGGTATGCTCCATCTTTGTGATGGTTCCCTGCGGAGCCAGATTGATGGAAGGAAGGAAAGAGAGACGTGCCGATGTGAGCAACACCTTTGCCTCTTTCACACGAAGAACAGCTGCCTGCATATCCACATTGTTGGCCAGGCCCTCTTCGATCAATGCCTGCAACTGCGGATCACGGAACACCTCCTGCCAAGGCAGATTGGCCATCGTTGCTGTGTCGGAAACCAACGTGTCAACAGCCGATACCGGATCACGATAAAGGCCGGCTGTCTCGATGTTCTCCGGTCTATCATACGCTTTGTAGATATGGCAACTGCTCAACAAAGCAGTTGCACATACCATAATATATATATATTGTTTCTTCATGATCATCTCCTATTTTTGAGTGTTTGCATATTGTTCAATTTCCGCGTTCATGTCGCTATTATCCAAATCGTCCCACTCAAGCGGCTTCACCTTCTCTTGCAGATACTGGAACACCACGAACAGTACCGGAACAATAAAGATCTGGAAAATCATACCGATCAACATACCACCGATAGCAGAAGTTCCCAAAGTGCGGTTACCATGAGCACCTACACCAAAAGCAAACATCAACGGCAACAGACCCACAATCATCGCCAATGAGGTCATCAAGATAGGACGCAAACGAGCAGCAGCACCCAACACGGCAGCCCAAGTAATGCTCATACCCATTCGACGACGGTCAAGAGCAAACTCTACAATCAAGATAGCATTCTTGGCCAACAGACCCATCAACATAATCAAGGCAATCTGCATGTAGATGTCGTTTGACATAGATCCCAATATCATCTTCAAGGCCGGGATGTTACCCAATGCACCCATTCCGTTGACGAAGAGGAAGCTACCCATCAAACCAAACGGCACAGACAGCAACACAGACAACGGCAAGATGTAGCTCTCATACTGTGCACTCAACAACAAGTAAACGAATACGAAACAGAGCACAAAGATGATAGCTGTTGTTCCTCCACTGGTTGCGGCCTCTTCACGAGCCATACCGCCTAACTCATATCCATAACCTGCCGGCAAATTCTGCTTAGCCACTTCGGCTATGGCCTGCAATGCCTGACCTGAAGTATAACCTGAAGCCGGAGCTACCATCACCTTGATGGCCGTGTACAGGTTGAAACGGTTTATCACGTCCGGACCATATACCTTCTTAATAGATACAAACTGAGTGATCGGAGCCATTTCATTACCGTTGCGCACCTTGATACTGTTCAATGATTCCAGATTCTTGGTTGCACTAGGTTCTGCCTGGATCATTACACGATACATCTTACCAAAACTATTGAAGTTAGAAGCATATAGACCTCCAAAATAACCTTGCATTGTTGACAAGATATCGTTCGGATTGAGACCGACCTTCTTACAAGCAGCCGCATCAATATCCAACATATACTGCGGGAAGTTCGGATTGAACGATGTCTGAGCCGATTTAATCTCGGGACGCTGCTTCAAAGCATCAATATAGTCATGCACCACGCCGTTGAAATGATTCAAATCACCACCGGTTTTATCCTGCATATTCAACTCAATATCGCTGGATGCCGAATAACCCGGAATCATTGGCGGAGCAAAGAACAATACCTGAGCCTCCTTGATAACCTTTTGGGCACGCATAAACAGAGAGGCATAAACAATATCCGAGTTCTGCATCAATGAACGTTCTTCCCAATCTTTCAGCTTAATGATCAATGATCCGTAAGAAGGACCTTGACCTCCGATGAAACTGAAACCAGAAATAACAGTACGTGATTCAACGGCTGGCTCGGCTGCTACCAAGCTATCTACACGATTCAGAATCTCCATCGCACGCTCTTGTGAAGTGCCTGGAGGTAATGTAACTGCACCCATGATGGTTCCGGTATCTTCATTCGGCACCATACCGGTCGGTGTGGTCTGCATAAGGAAGATCATCAAGGCGATAGAGCCAATAACCAAACCAAAAGAGAGTGTTTTCTTCTGGATAAAGAATACCACACGCTTCTTATATTTATTCAACAACGAATCATAAGCCGCATTGAATGAACGGTGGAAACGGTCCACAATCGACATCTTTCCCCCATGTCCTTCGGTATGTGGCTTCAAGAAGATGGCACAAAGAGCCGGTGACAAGGTCAAGGCATTCAATGCTGAGAATCCAATAGAGATGGCCATCGTCAAACCAAACTGACGATAGAATGTACCGGCTGTTCCACCCATGAAACTTACGGGAATAAACACTGACATCATCACCAGGGTAATTGAAACGATAGCACCGCCCAACTCGTTCATCGCATCGATTGACGCCTGCTTAACAGAGGTATAGCCTTGGTCCAGCTTGGCGTGAACCCCTTCGACCACCACAATCGCATCATCGACCACAATCGCAATAGCCAACACCATCGCAGACAAAGTCAGCAAATTGACACTGAATCCGATCAATTTCAACACGAAGAAGGTGGCAATCAAGGCAACCGGAATTGCAATGGCCGGAATCAATGTTGAACGCATATCCTGCAAGAACAGATACACAACGATAAACACCAGGATAAAGGCCTCGATCAAGGTCTTGAGCACCTCATGAATAGAGGCGAACAAGAAGTCGTTGGCATTTTGCGCAATACAAATGCCCAATCCTGAAGGCAATGATAATTCAGCCTTGGACAACACTTTTTCAAGCTCCATAATGGTCTGAGTCGCATTGGTACCGGCCATCTGATAAACAATACAAGACACGGCCTTGCGACCATTTACCGTATTGTTGAAAGTATAAGCACGACGGCCCAATTCCAAATCGGCAATATCGCCTAAGCGAAGGACTTCACCATTGGGCAGAGCCTTAATGACAATATCCTCAAACTCTTTAGTCTGCTGCAGACGTCCTTTATAACGAATAGTATATTGGAAAGTCTGGTTACCACGTTCACCAAACTGACCAGGAGCTGCTTCGATGTTCTGTTCGCTCAATGCAGTAGATACATCTTTCGGAATCAACTTATACTGTGCCATTACATCTGGTTTCAGCCAGACACGCATAGAATAATCTTCACCCAACACATAGGCATCACCCACACCACTTACACGCTTGATTTCAGGAATCAAGTTGATGTTGGCATAGTTTTCGATAAACTCAATATTATATTTATCCTCCGTATCATAGAGAGAGAAAATCATCAACATAGAGGTCTGACGCTTCTGTGTAGTCACACCAACCTTCGTTACTTCGGCCGGCAACAAACCCTGAGCCATAGAGACACGATTCTGCACGTTGACGGCTGCCATATTCGGGTCTGTTCCCTGGTTAAAATAGACATCAATACTGGCTGCACCGTTGTTTGAAGCAGACGAAGAGATATACATCATGTTTTCTACACCATTTATCTGGTCTTCCAACGGAGCAATCACAGAATTCAATACGGCAGTTGAGTTCGCTCCCGTATAAACGGCTCGTACCGATACGGTAGGAGGCGCAATATCCGGATACTGGGTAATTGGCAGGGTTGCCAATCCGATCACACCCAAAATGACTATCAACACAGAAATAACGGTTGAGAGCACCGGACGGTTAATAAATCTATCTAGTTTCATTCTTCTTCGCTATTAAAATGTTCCATTCATTACTTGAAAGCCGTTGACAAATTACCCTCTCGCTGATCTTTCAAGGCCTGCTGATATTTGGCCTCTTTCTGTTCAGGAGTGATTGGTGTAATGGTCTGTCCATCGCGCAAAACCTGCACACCTTCAATCACGATTTTGTCATTAGCCTTCAGACCGTCTGTTACAATATAGTTCTTTCCGTCGTTCAGATTTGAGATCTTCACCTCTGTATATTTCACAGTATTGTCTGACTGCAATACATAGACAAACTTCTTATCCTGAATATCAACCGTTGCATGCTGCGGAATCAAAATTACGTCATTCATGGTGTAAGGGAAAACGATATTACCTGTACCGCCACTACGAAGAATATTCTTTTTGTTCGGGAACACGGCACGCATGCTGACAGAACCGGTTGTCTGGTCAATCACACCACTGACAGCATCAATCTTACCTGTCTCATCCAGGAAAGTACCATCGGCCAACTGCAAACGCACATCCGGCATCTTATCGAGCTGTTCCTTCAAGCTGCCGCCAGACTTTGTCATACGCAACAGGTCTTTCTCTGTCATAGAGAAATAGACATATACTTCACCAATTTCTGAGACAGTCGTCATAGGTTGAGCGATAGAAGGACTTACCAGACTACCGATACGATACGGGAATGTTCCTACCACACCGTTAGACGGACTCTTTACTGTACAGAACGACAAATTCTGATTGGCACTGACCAGCATTGCTTCAGCCTGAGCCAGACTGGCCTTGGCCGACATCAGCTGGTTCACAGCAGTCTGATATTCAAAATCACTGATAATCTGTTTAGAGTGAAGCACCTTCTTGTTCTTCTCTGTCAATGTCAATGTAGCTACATTAGCTTTGGCCATTTCGACAGCCGCCTTGGCCTGACCCACAGCAGCCCGATACTGTGTAGGGTCAATCTGAAACAAAGCCTGACCTTTACGAACAGTTGCTCCTTCATCTACACATAGTTTTACTATAAAACCGGAAACCTGTGGACGGATGTCGATATCCTGTGTTCCCTTAATGGTTGCCGGATAAGAAGTAGCCTGATTGCTGAATGTAGCCTCTAATGAAACCACAGCATACTCGTTATCTCCTAATTTCATGCCACTTTGATTATTGCCACAAGCCGTTAACAAAGAAATGCCAGTGACAAACATTGCGATTCGCCTAAACGGTGTCATTGCAAATTTCAGATTTCGTTTATTCATATTCTGCTAATTATATATTTTCAAGATGTTTGTTTTATCTTAACAAGTGTATGGATCAGATTTAGACAGGATGTATTTCGATAGTCAACACCTAATCTTCCATAATAGCATACAAATATATAATCTTTTTACTTTATTTCTATCTCTTATACCCGGTTAATGAATATAATTCACAATTCTTTTTTGAGAAAAGCTCAGCTCCTTTTTCGAACGGCGTTCGAACACTGTTCGAATAACACTCAAAAAAGGTGGGTAGGGACTTTTTGAGAAAAGTCTATAGAGTCTTTAGAAAAAGTCTATAGACTCTTTGAAAAATGGGTAGGCACTCCGTTTTCAACCCTTAAACCCAAATCGGTCATTAAATTTCAAGAACAAACCCGTTGGCAGAACTACTAATGTATAAGTACGATGTAAGGAGTAACAATTCCTCTCAAAAGAGGGTGCGTCAGAATTGCAAACCACTTCGCTGCATTTGGAATCCGATTTTAACCCAATTCGGTCATTAGATTACGATTCTTGTTGGTGCTTGTTTTGAACAGATTGCAATGGATGCGTTGAAGGCATATTTATCAACCATAAAAATACAATAAGCCAACAGGCAGGCAAGAGACTACTAATCCGGTCAAAAAGGAGTAAGCTATTTCCGAAAATTGGGTAACTACTCCGTTCCGACGGAGTAGTTATTCCGTCCGAACGGAGAGCCTACCCATTTTCAAAAAAGTCCCTACCTTTTTTTGAAAAAGTCTATACCCTTTTTCCAAAAAGTCTATAGACTATTGAAAGATAGGCTATAACCCCTTTTTTCAGAGTGTTTGGGCCGAGACAGATTCTTCTGTCAAGTCCGGCGAAGTCGCCCGTTGTTTTAGCCGGATCCGTTATCACTTTTAGCAAGCAAAATCCAGACAAAAATACAATAACTATCTCTCAGCGCATATTTGATTCAGACAAATTTTGATGCAGCTTCAAAAAGTGCCGACAAGAGTTGGAAAGAATAAAAATATTCAGCTGCTTTACTTTTTTCGTCCTAATGACCGATTTGGGTTAAAAAGAGACAGAACGAAGAATCTTGAAACCCAACAAACGAGAAAAACTTTGCCCATACCGCCTTTATAAAAATTTGTTTATTCAATTATAAAGTTTATATTTGCGACAATCAGTAATACTAAAAAGAATACCATTATGAATATCCAAATTTCAGTTTCCGACATATTCAGAAAAGGACTAAAAAGTGCCAAATCACAAATGTGGGTATTAGCCGGGTTACTCATCGGTTATTTCATTTTGTCATTCACATTGAACATATTTGCCATGCCCATACAACAGTCGCTGACCGGACGGGTTATTGTTAATATAGTAAGTATCCTCTTTTCAGCCATCTTTAATCTGGGTTACTTCAAAAACCATTTTCAGGCCTTAGATGATATGGAACCACAATTCTCTGCCTACGGACAAGAGAGTCGCAAAGTCATGACCTATTTGGCTGCCCTTGTTATAACCACTTTAGCCACAGTGATAGGCCTCTTGCTATTCGTCATTCCCGGTATATACTTAGCTATCAGATTACAATACTATACAGCCTTTATCATTGAAGAAAATGCAGGTGCTATCGAATCGTTGAAACGAAGTTGGCAAATTACGCAAGGACACACTGGATCGCTGTTTCTGCTCTTCTTGGCTATGTTGGGAATCGGCATCATCGGTTTGCTCCTAGCTTTTATAGGTGTTTTCTTTGCCATTCCCGTCATCTACCAGATGTACTGCGAATCATTCCGCCGCCTGAATACGCCTTTGCAGTTCTTGGATAAGGCATAATACAAACTCTATGAACAAAAATTATCGAATAAAAGACATCGCAGAAATGGCAGGTGTATCAACCGGAACCGTTGACCGATTCCTGCATAATAGAGGGAAAATCTCAATAAAAGCACAGAAAAAGGTCGATCAAGTCTTGAAAGAAATCAATTATCAGCCCAATTTAATAGCTCGTTCACTGGCTTTAAAAAAGACCTATCACCTGTATGCTTTGATTCCGTCCTATACGGAAGGAGATTATTGGGAACTCTTTTATCATGGTATCCATAAAGCAGAAAAAGAATTATTCAGCTATAATGTGGAGATCTAATATCTCTATTTCGATCCATACGATAAAAGCAGTTTTGACCAGCTGATACCACAGATAGACAAGGATTGCTGTCAGGGAGTTGTTATAGCCACACTGTTTAAAGAGAGCGTGCTGTCACTAACACATAAGCTGGACGAAATGGATATTCCCTATGTGCTGGTTGATGCTAACATAAAGAACACCCATAGCATAGCCTACTTTGGAACGCATTCCTACGACTCGGGGCACATTGCCGGACATTTAATGTATGAACAACTGAAAAGAAAAGATGACATTGCCGTGTTCCGCTTTGTAAGCAAAGGAGAGACAATGTCAAACCAAGTGCAACAGCGAGAAAAGGGATTCCGTGACTATCTGCACCAACAGGTGTTTGAAGGAAATATACACACCATCCACATCCATGCAGAAGAGATAGAAAAGGACATTCCGCTTCTTGATACATTTCTAAAAGATCATCCCTATATCCGTGGAGGTATCGTTTTCAGCTCACGCGCCCATGTCATTGCCGATTATCTGAATGAACATCATCCCGACATCGACTTCAAAATGATTGGTTATGACGTGATTGACAGTAATGTCCGCCACCTGAAAGAAGGCCATATCACTCATCTGATAGCCCAACGCCCCGAAGAGCAAGCAGCCAATAGTATGCGGGCATTATTTGACTTCCTGATTCAAAAAAAGAGTCCTAAGAAGATCAATTATATGCCTATCGACATCTTAATAAAAGAAAACATCGAATATTATGATAATTATATTTAACGGAGGTGAGTACATCCCATTATCCATCCAAACAGTCACGTAAAAAATAAATATAATATTCCATTCATTCAATATGTGCTCGTGCATAATACAAAGAATGAAAAGATGTGTCAAGATTTAAGAAATAGAAAAGATCTCTGTTTGGTTTTTCTTATCTTTGTGACATAAACAGCAATCCATCATGAGAGTAGGGACAAAATTAAACATCATATTAATCGCACTTCTGATTCTAACGGTATGTCAGGCAAGCCTCTTAAAACATCCGAAGAACACCTTACCTAAAGTGATTGCAAACTATCCGAAGACAGAAATACCATTACCCATAAAAGATTTTACATTTCTCTTTCCAACCACAGCAAAGCTGGCCGAGATGCCTAAGCCCCGCAAGGAAATTGCGACAGACTTCTCGGCCCGTGAACGCAGTGTTTTGGCTGTAGCAAATCCAACGCTATTTAAAAATGGAGATACCGAAATTATTGATTTGTCACTCATTCCTAAAGATGAGTATGCTTTCCCCTTATCAGGAGGAAAAGTAATTTCTCCGTATGCAGGCCAACGTAAAAGACATTCTGGTGTAGATATCAAGACATTCCCCAACGATACGATAGTAGCTGCTTTTGATGGTATTGTACGCATGTCACAACGCTATGCAGCCTATGGCAATCTCATCGCCATTCGTCATTATAATGGGTTGGAAACGGTCTATAGCCACAACTCAAAGAATCTAGTTAAGCCGGGTACATTTGTCAAGGCCGGTCAGCCAATCGCCCTCTGTGGACGTACTGGACGAGCCACCACAGAACATCTGCACTTTGAAGTTCGTATTGATGGACAACATATCAATCCCAATCTGGTTTTTAACCTGCATAATCACAGACTACATCACAAATATTTGGTCTGTACTAAAAAAAGCGGAAAGGTTAATGTCAAAGCTCTTTATGTTCTTCCCCACCAGCGCTAAAGACGTTGCAAGACATCTCGTCTAACAAGATAGTATTCTCTTGACCGAATTGGATTAGATTTCTACTGAGCCTCAAAATGAGGTCCAAAAACATAAACCATATTCAATAAAAAAGGACTAAATACAAAACCAACCCATTAAAGTTTAATTTCGTATTTAATCC
>CAKVBA010000051.1 GCA_934725305.1 uncultured Parabacteroides sp.
TGCTTGAAAATTTTCCACTCCTGACAAGATAAAAAAGAGGGCAAATCAAATATTTCTCAATTTGATACACCCTCTTTGTGTTTATAAGGGACGAAAACCCTTTTTTATCACTTTCTGCTAAATCCACGCTTTTAAGCGAGCCGCTTTATTTTCTTTTTTTTAGTAAACAGCTTCTAAAAATCAGACCTCTTTTTTAGCTTTTTTACAGCCGATTCCAATGATTCAGTCGGTTCAATAATATTATATGCTCCCCAAAAGTGTTCATCTACATAGTCTATTACCCGGTCCGACAATGATTGACTACGTTTGAATGACTGCCGGTAAGAGATACCTTCCTTCTGCACCTTTCGGTCTGTAACCACCATTTCTGAAACGATGGTGTAGTTGGTGGAGAAGAGTTTCCGTTTCCAGTCACATTTGAAACGCACCGTGTTGCGGATATAGCTCAGATAGGTGACACCTTTGTTCTCTTTGTAATTGATGAAGAAAGAAACCTCAATCGGTTTGAAACGAAGTCCGCGTGGTTTCCTCTTCAGAATAGCCTGAGTTGCTTTGCCCAAATCATCCATATCCAACGCAATTTCGACCCGGCTGAACGAGAGGCGCTCCTTATCAATATAGAGTTTACCACGATAGAGCGGATAAGGCAGAATCACGCGAGGCTCGAAGCCAATCACATAGTGTGGACGTTTGTCAAACATCACGCTCTCTTCTATGTGAAAGTGGTAGTTGTTGAGCTCTTCGGGATGCAGCAGCATGTCGGGATTCTTTACCACATCGACGTTGATGGAGAGATTGGGCCCGCCCAACAGCTTGACGGCTAATGTATCATCCGGTTTCTGACTCAATAGTTTACGTCCTTTATAGATCTGCACGCGGTCTGATAGAACATCTCGCCGAGTGTAGGCTGTCTTATAGACATCGACAATGGCTTCGGCTATCGTAATGTAGCGCCGTCTCTTCTGTGTCGTTTCCCGATAGAAGCCGGTCAGTAAGTTGCCCTCACGACTATAGTTACTACTGACTTTGAGGATAGCCTGTTCAACCAATATACGAGGATCATAACCTCTCACAATTACCTCGTTCAGCAGATTGGCATTAGGAATCAACCATACGCGGATGTTTGACAGATCCATCCCTTCAATGGGAATAAGACTGTTGCGATAGCCAATGTGGGAAAACTCGATGCTTTTAGCCTGGAGCGATTTCTTTATTTTAATCGTGAAGCCTCCTTCGCGGTTTGTCACCGTTCCGATGTCGCTTCCTGTCACCGACACATTCACGTATTCCATCCGTTTATGACTATTGTTGTCACGCACAATGCCACTGATGGTGATATAGTCCTCTTCTAACAGCTCTTCTTGTTGCGCATAGAGCTGATTCCCATGTAACAGCAGGCATAGGAGTATAAGTTTGACTATATGGAAAAGCGGTGTTTTCATAAACTATGGCGCATTGTATAGTAAACTGCTGCTTTACTCGTAAAAATCATCATCTGTCATTGGTGGCACAGGATATCCTGGCAGTTTTCATCTTTATAGTACTAGTAATGCAGGCGTTTTGTGATTGTTTCCCAATATAATAATTGTTGGGAAAACCGGAAAATGTTAGGCTGATAAAATATAGAAATATGTTTCTAAACATATTTTATAATCCTGTTTGCGGAGCCAATCTGTTTCAGTAAAGGCTCGGCGGTGTGTTGTATTTGCAACCCCGCAGTTCGCCTCCTTTTTTAGGTGGGTAGGGACTTTTTGGGAAAAGTCTATAGACTATTGCGGAGAAGTCTAGGGACTATTTGAAAAAAGGGTATAGACCCATGAAAAATGGATCGGTTGCCCCGAACGAGAGGCGGTGTCAATAATTGCAGGCTTGTGCCCTTTTTGGAAAAAGAAACGGCATCTTTTTTAACAGCATTAAAACAGCATTAAAACAGCATTAAAACAGCATTTATAAAGCCAATCAGCAAAAAGCATTCGCCACGGGCGTTGTGTAGTGCAATTGACGTAAATCAATATAGGATCTTGTATCGTATTTGTATGAGCGCGCCTCCGAAAGGAGGTGCAAATTCTCCTTGGCATCTGGGTGAACGAATGCTGAATTTTGGAAGCAAAAATGGATTTTGACCTCTCAATATATTCAGGAATGCTATATCATGGCAAAGCGCAAAGTGCCAGTAGAGCATCTAATAAGTGAAGATATACGCTTAGTTCTTCCGGAAAAACCCATAGTTCTTCCAGAGAAACCCATAGTTCTTCCAGAGAAACCCATAATTCTTCCGAGAAAACCCATAGTTCTTCCGTCAATAATCCCACAAAGAAAAGGAAAGAAAAGGAAAGAAAAGGAAAGAAAAGGAAAGAAAAGGAAAGTAAAGAAAAGAATATTTTAACCACCACCACCATCGCGTGCGCGCGCGAGGAATTTTCACTGAAATCTTATCATGAAGAATTAGCGAATGAGAACCTGTTTCAACGACCCAAAAAGCCACAAAAACGGGTCAAAAACGGAGTGCCTACCCAATTCGGACGGAGTGCCTACCCAATCCGAACGGAGTGCCTACTCCGTTTTGGCAAATAAACGACCCGTTTTCAGCCCCAAAAGGCAGTAAAACGGAGCGGATAAAGATAGACAGACATAGACAAAGGCAGACAGATACAGACAGATGCGGACAAAGACGGACAAAAGCGGAAAAGCCACAAACAGCGTTTTTTACCTTTGCATCAGTGTTAGGAAAAAAGTTTATTGTTTAATTAAAACCTTTGAATTATGTTATTGAAGTGTCATTTAGTGTTGCGCCCCGACATGCGTAAAGACGCGCCAATGGCAACACATTGGATTCACACAACGCATTATTCTTTGTTTTTCAAAATGGGTAAGATGCTGAGATGTATGGTTAATGTGCAAATCTGAGATAAGTCTGTAACTGTTTGATTCTGTATCCTTTTATGACAAGTAAAAATCAGTATGTTTGAAATATAGAAATGACGAGAAGTTGTAAATTGAGTAGCATTTACACCTTTTGAAAGAAAGAAAGCGGTTTGTCCGTATAAATTAATTGTTTCTTCACCAAGTGTTGCCCCTGATTTCAAACAAAATCGTTTTCTTTGCGTAAAAGAAAAGAGATATGGTTGTTACATCATTGGTTGAAAATACAAGTCGGAAGGAATTGCCCGTCGAACATGGATTGAGTCTGCATATCCGTTTAGACACAGGGCGGCAGATATTGTTTGATATGGGACAAAGTGCTCTGTTTGCCGAGAATGCCGGGCGGATGGGCATTGCCTTGAACGAGGTGGAACTGGCTGTTTTGTCGCATGGGCATTACGATCATGGCGGTGGACTTTCTGCTTTTCTCTCTTTAAATCCTACGGCTCCGGTCTATCTGAATCGTCATGCCTTTGAGCCACACTATTCTTTGCGTGAGACCGGACTACGCTATATTGGCCTGGAACTGGAGTTGCAGGAGCATGAGCGGCTGAAGGCATGTGGCGAGCTGGTAGAGCTGGACGACGCTTTGACTCTTTTTGCCGATGTAAAGGCCGATTATTTGGTTCCGGCAGGAAACCGGTTGCTGTTTGGTCCGCAGAAAGAGATGCGTGACACGTTCTGCCACGAGCAGAACTTGATTGTCCGAGAAGGCGATAAGACCGTGCTGTTTGCCGGATGTGCCCATTGTGGTATAGCCAATATCATGAAGCGGGCCCAAGAACTTTCATCAACTCCTATTACCCATGTCTTTGCTGGAATGCATCTCGTGAAGAGTGGTTTTTCGGAGGAAGCGGAAGCCCGATTTATCCGTTCGCTGGGAGAGGAGCTATTGCGTTACAAGGGTTGTCAATATGTAACGATGCACTGTACCGGTGTGCCGCAATACGAACAGCTCAAGCAGACCATGGGCGACGCCGTCAGCGACCTGAGTTGTGGGGAAGAATACCGCCTGTCGTAAGAAACAGGGGCACTTTCGTTAAGTTGAATCTATTTGTGCGGCTATTGTAAAATGTTTTATTTACCTTTGCTTATTATTAAACCCAAAGCGGTTGTTGAGCCGAAAGAGGTAGAAGGGTTGGGAATTCTTACTCTTGAAATCGAATGACCGATTTGGATTAAACGAATTGTTATAATAAGAAAATAATGAAGGGAATCGTATTAGCCGGTGGTTCGGGCACCAGATTATACCCAATCACGAAAGGGGTATCGAAACAGCTTTTGCCTATTTATGACAAACCCATGGTTTATTACCCGATCTCTGTCCTTATGCTGGCAGGTATTCGGGAGATACTTGTTATATCCACTCCGCAAGATTTGCCGGGGTTCCGCCGTCTGCTGGGCGATGGTTCAGACTATGGAGTGCAGTTCTCTTATGCCGAACAGCCATCACCGGACGGTTTGGCACAGGCGTTTCTGATAGGGAAGGAGTTTATTGGTGATGACAGTGCCTGCTTGGTGCTGGGTGATAATATCTTTTATGGCCGTGGCTTCTCTGCGATGTTGCACGAGGCTGTGCTCAATGCCGAAAAGGAGCAGAAGGCAACTGTCTTTGGCTATTACGTCAATGATCCCGAACGCTACGGCGTAGCAGAGTTTGACGAAGTTGGCAATGTGTTGAGTATCGAGGAAAAGCCGGCAAAGCCCAAATCGAATTATGCCGTAGTAGGTCTCTACTTCTATCCGAACAAGGTGGTGCGTGTAGCCCAGCATATCAAGCCCTCAGCACGAGGCGAGTTGGAGATTACAACCGTTAATCAAGAGTTCTTGAAAGATGGAGAATTGAAAGTGAAGTTGCTGGGTCGTGGTTTTGCCTGGTTGGATACCGGTACACACGATTCTTTGTCTGAAGCCTCAACCTTTGTGGAGGTGATTGAGAAACGTCAGGGACTGAAGATCGCTTGTCTGGAAGAGATTGCCTACAAGAAAGGATGGATTGATGCAGACCGGTTGCGCGAAGTGGCAGCTCCTATGATAAAGAATCAATACGGACAGTATCTGTTGAATTTGATTAAAGAGTGAGGTTGATATGGAAAAAAACAGTAAGATCTTTGTGGCCGGACATCGTGGATTAGTGGGATCGGCTATTTTGAAGAACCTGCAGAATAGAGGTTATACTAATTTTGTTTTGCGTACACATGGCGAGCTGGACTTGACCGATCAGGTGGCCGTGAATGCCTTCTTTGCAGCCGAGAAGCCCGACTATGTGTTTCTCTCTGCAGCTCATGTAGGCGGTATTATGGCCAATAGCCGTTATCGGGCCGATTTTATCTATCAGAATTTGATGATACAGAACAATGTGATTCATGCCTCTTATGTGAATGGTGTAAAGAAACTGTTGTTTTTGGGCAGTACCTGTATCTATCCGCGTGAGGCACCACAGCCTATGACGGAAGATTGTCTGCTGACCTCTCCGTTGGAATATACCAATGAGCCCTATGCTATTGCAAAGATTGCCGGTATCAAGATGTGCGAGAGCTACAACTTGCAGTATGGCACCAACTATATAGCCGTGATGCCTACCAACCTGTATGGTCCGAATGATAACTTTAATTTGGAGACCTCGCATGTGTTGCCTGCCATGATACGTAAAATGCATTTGGCGAAATGTCTGCATACATCAGATTGGGATGCGTTGCGTTATGATTTGGACCGTCGTCCCGTAGAGGGCGTTTCGGGCCGTTCGTCAGACGAAGAAATCCAGGCCATGTTGGCGAAGTATGGCATCTGCAAGGGCGAACTTGCTCTTTGGGGCACCGGTAAGCCACTTCGTGAATTCTTGTGGAGCGAAGAGATGGCCGACGCTTCTGTTTATATTATGGAAAAGGTGGATTTTGCCGATCTGAGCAAGGGAATGAAAGAGGTGCGTAATACACATATTAATATAGGTACGGGAGTGGAACTGACCATTTGTGAGGTGGCAGCCCTGATTCAGAAAGCGGTGGGCTTTGCCGGAACGGTGCAGTTTGATGCCTCCAAACCTGATGGCACCCTGCGTAAGCTGACCGATGTCACTAAGCTGCATGAGCTGGGATGGCATCATACCGTTGAGATCGAAGAGGGAGTAGAACGCCTCTATCAATGGTATCTGCAGGCGTAATAATATTGTTGAATTATTCAAACAGATAAACGATGAGTAAAGTTGCATTAATCACAGGTATCACCGGACAAGACGGTGCCTATCTGGCCGAATATTTAATTAAGCAGGGATATATCGTACATGGTATCAAGCGTCGCTCTTCGATGTTCAATACCGACCGTATCGATCATCTCTATCAGGATCCGCATGTCGAGAACCGTAATCTGATTTTGCATTACGGCGATTTGACAGACAGCTTGAACCTGACACGCATCATTGGAGAAGTGCGTCCCGACGAGATTTACAACCTGGCAGCCATGAGCCACGTCAAGGTAAGTTTCGATACGCCGGAATATACCGCCAATGCCGATGGTATAGGCGTGTTGCGTATTCTCGAAGCTGTGCGTATGCTGAATCTGATCCCGAAGACCCGCATCTATCAGGCATCTACCTCCGAACTGTATGGTTTGGTGCAGGAGGTTCCGCAGAAGGAGACCACGCCATTCTATCCGCGTAGCCCCTATGCTGTTGCTAAACTCTATGGCTATTGGATTACGGTGAATTATCGTGAAGCCTACAATATGCATGCTTCCAACGGTATCCTGTTCAACCATGAGTCTCCGCTACGAGGCGAAACCTTTGTGACACGTAAGGTGACCCGTGCCGTTTCACGTATTGCCATGGACATGCAGCAAAAGGTCTATATGGGTAATCTGTCATCGAAGCGCGATTGGGGACATGCCAAGGATTATGTACGTGCGATGCATGCTATTTTGCAGCAAGACCAGCCCGATGATTATGTTATTGCAACCGGCATCACCACAACAATCCGCGATTTTATCCGGATGGCCTTTACTGAAATAGGACTTGAAGTAGAGTTCCAGGGTCAGGGAGTTGATGAGGTAGCTCTGCTTCGTTCGGTTGACGAATCGGTGTTTTCGGCTAAAGTAGGGACCAATTTCCTTGAGAATATTAACAAACGTATAGGCGAGCAGGTGGTCGGTGTCGATCCGCAATATTTCCGTCCGACTGAGGTTGATTTGCTGATAGGAGATGCTTCCAAGGCTAAGGCCAAATTGGGCTGGGAGCCCGAATATACATTGGCTGCGCTGGTTAAGGATATGATGCAAAGCGACATAAAACTCATGAAAAAAGAGTCGTATCTTCGAGAAGGAGGCTATAAGATATTAAATTATTTCGAGTAAGTAAGAACAAAATAGCGTTTTTATTTGTTATAATTAGAAAAAGATTTAATTTTGCTCCAAAAATGAGCATTGTTACAGGACAATTGATTGTTTAATTAAAATGTTGATGAATATGAAGACAAAGGTTTTACTTTTAGCTTTGTTGTGTGGTTTTGTCTTCTCTGTGGGAGCACAGGAATTTAAACCGCAGGTGGGCTTCAGTAATGAAGCAGGTTATAAAACGAATTTCAAGAAAAATAAGGCCAAAGACAATTGGTTTATTTCTGTTGCTGGTGGTGCAAGTATCTTGTTGGGCGACCAGAATACAGAAGCAAGCTTGGGCAGCCGCTTGAACTTTGCTCCTCAGTTCTCATTTGGTAAATGGTTTAATCCCTATTTGGCATTCCGTACTCAGTTGAACGGTGGTGTTATCCACGGTTATGAATTCTTGTATAACGATACAAGAAACCCGATGCAGATGCAGCACAATAAGTATTTCGCAGCTCACGTTGATTTGTTGTGGGATGTAACTAACTTCTGGGCTCCGTACAGTGAGTCAAAAGTGTTCCGTCTGATTCCTTGGGTTGGTTTCGGTTATGCACAGCGTTTCAAAACAGACGAAGCTGTTGAACATACACGTACAGAATCTCCTTCATTGAACTGTGGTATGATTATGTCATTCCGTTTGAGCAAACGTGTTGATTTGACATTGGAAGGTCAGTATTCAATGTTGAACGAACAGTTCAACCGTATCAACTACCACCACTTGACAGATGGTATCGCTCAGTTGAGTGCTGGTTTCACATTTAAGTTGGGTAAGACTGATTTCGAAGTTATGCAGCCGAT
Source organism: uncultured Parabacteroides sp. (assembly GCA_934725305.1). Lineage (GTDB taxonomy): Bacteria > Bacteroidota > Bacteroidia > Bacteroidales > Tannerellaceae > Parabacteroides. The sequence goes on from CAKVBA010000051.1 coordinate 8,092, forward strand.
GGATTACGATTTGTTGAACGACTTGAACAACCAGATCAACAAGTTGCGTGCTGAAAATGATGAATTGAGCAAACGTCCGGTTTCTTGTCCGGAATGTCCGGAAGCAGTTGCTGCTGTTGTAAACAACTATGTTGACAATGTAGTATTCTTCCGTCTGAATAGCGCTAAGATTGATAAGAACCAGCAGATCAATATCTACAACACTGCTGAATTCGTTAAGAGCAACAACGCTCCTATCAAGGTTATCGGTTATGCAGATAAGAAAACTGGTACAAGCAGCTATAACATGGGTATTTCTGAAAGACGTGCTAAAGCCGTTGCTAAGGAATTGATCGAAAAATATGGTGTTTCTTCTGATCAGATCACTATTGAGTGGAAGGGTTGCGAAGAACAGCCGTACAGCGAAAACAACTGGAACCGTGTTGTTATCATGAGAGCTGACAAATAATATTAGAATCTATTTTATATAAAGGGGTTGTGTCAAAATAATCATTTTGATGCAGCCCCTTTATCGTTTGTCTGTATTTCTTCCATACTGTCTCTTTTTTTGCTCAGAAATATTAATTACATTTGTAAGATTTTAGATGTAAATGTATGGAACTAAATAAAAAATACGGTTATCTGATACAGTGGCTCATTGGGGTGGGCGATTTGCTCGTGCTGAATTTTCTCTTCTTTTTTGTCTATTATCTGTTGGGAGAGACTTATGTGGGAGCTATTAAGAACAGTTTGCGTGAGGTTCTTTTGCTGTTGAATTTTTGTTACTTCTTTTCTCTTTATTTTGTTCCTATACAGTTGCATGCTGCTGTTATCTTTCTTGATAAGATTGTTCAGCGGGCTTTCTTTCTAATGACCATACTTATTGTGCTTTTTGCTACCTGCCTCATCTTTATGAATATAGGTGACGTGTTGGCAACCTTTTTGTTGGTCTATTATTTCTCATCCGTTATTATCTTTTCATTGTGGCGCGTTTTGGTACGTGTTTGTTTGAAAGCCTATCGTAAGAAGGGCTATAATTCCCGTAAAGTTGTGATTGTGGGTGCCGGTAAGAATGGCATGGAGCTGTATCGCTTAATGAAAGACGACTTGGCTTATGGATTTTGTGTGATGGGATTCTTTGATGACAATGTCTCTCTGAAAGAGGTGTTGCCCAATTATTTAGGACAGACAAGTGGCGTTGAAGACTATGTCTTGAAAAACGATATTGATGAGATCTATTGTACACTGCCAGGTACGCATGATGGCAAGATTGGACGTATATTCAATTTTGCCGAAAAGAATATGGTGCGATTCTATCTGATACCTCAGTTCTATCGAGAGGTAAAGAAAGGGTTGGTGCTTGAGATGATGGAATCTATACCTGTATTAATGGTACGTCGTGAGCCATTGCAGTCTGTCTATAACCGGGCATTAAAGCGTATGTTTGATATTCTGTTTTCCCTTTCTATTCTGTTGACAATATTCCCTATTTTATATATTGTGGTAGGTCTGCTTATCAAGATGAGTTCACCAGGTCCGATTCTGTTCCGCCAGAAGCGAACCGGATTGTATGGACGTGATTTTGAATGTTATAAGTTTAGAACCATGAAGGTAAATGATCAGGCAGATACATTGCAGGCTCAGAAGAATGATCCGCGTAAGACTCCTATCGGTGATTTCTTGCGTCGTACCAATCTGGATGAGTTTCCACAGTTTGTAAATGTGCTGTTGGGAGATATGTCAGTAGTGGGTCCGCGTCCTCACATGTTGAAGCATACAGAACAGTATTCGGCTTTGATCGATAAATATATGGTGCGCCATTTGGTAAAACCGGGAGTGACCGGTTGGGCTCAGGTAACGGGTTATCGTGGAGAGACCAAGACTCTGGAACAGATGGAGGGAAGAGTCAAGAGAGACGTTTGGTATATTGAGAACTGGAGTTTCTTCCTCGACTTAAAAATCATTGTCGTCACTGTTTTGAATATGTTCAAGGGAGAAAAGAATGCCTATTAATGCGAATAGGTATGCACACTTTTTCTCTCTATGTGTAATGCTGTTTCCTTTTTTATTGTATATTTGCAGTCAATGGGACGAATTTTAGCAATAGATTATGGCCGTAAGCGCACGGGAGTGGCTGTTACTGATCCGTTACAGATGATTGCAAATGGATTGGACACTGTGCCGAGTGGCGAGTTGATAGCTTATCTGCAAAGCTATCTAAGCAAGGAGTCTGTCGAACGCTTTGTAGTGGGGCAGCCCAAGCAAATGAATAATCAGCCTTCTGAAAACATGCAATATGTCAAGGCTTTTGTGACTCAGTTACAGAAGGCATTTCCTACTATTCCTGTTGAATATTTCGATGAGCGTTTCACCTCTGTATTGGCTCATCGGGCCATGTTGGATGGAGGGCTGAAGAAAAAGAAAAGACAAGAGAAGGCGTTGGTTGATGAAATCAGTGCCGTCATCATTCTACAATCTTATTTAGAAAGTAAAAAATATCAGTATAACGTATGATTTTACCAGTATATCTATATGGACAGCCGGTGTTGAGAAAAGAGGCTGAAGCTATTTCGGCTGATTATCCGGAGTTGAAGCAATTAGTTGCAAACATGTTTGAAACCATGTATAATGCCGATGGTGTTGGTTTGGCCGGTCCGCAGGTAGGTTTGGCAATCCAGTTGTTAGTGATTGACGCCGATGTATTGGCTGATGATTTTCAAGAATGCAAGGGTTTGAAGCGAGTAATGATTAATCCTGTATTTTTGGAAAAGAGTGAAGAGACAGTTTCTATGGAAGAAGGTTGCTTAAGTTTGCCGGGTGTTCATGAAAAGGTAGATCGCTCTGTGAAGATCCGCATTAAGTATATGGATGCAGACTTTGTTGAGCATGAAGAGGAATTTTCTGGCTTTGCTGCACGTGTAGTTCAGCACGAGTGTGAGCATTTGGGCGGTCATGTCTTTATTGACAATATTTCTGCTATCCGCCGTCAGTTAAACAAAAGAAAGTTGAACAATATTATCAAAGGAACAGTCCATTGCTCTTATCGTGCAAAGGCTGTTGGAAAATAAGGTTTATTATATGACAGATTTAAGTAAAAACATTCAGACCCTTCGGGAAAAAAAGGCCGTCGTTGAGATGGGTGGAGGGGAGAAAGCTATTGAAAAGCAGATTGCAATGGGTAAGATGACTGCCCGTGATCGTATCCTTACCTTGTTGGACAAGAATTCTTTTCATGAATACGACCTGTTTGTAAAGCACGATGGTCGGGATTTTGGTATGGACAAGAAGGATTTTCCTGGTGATGGTGTTGTAACCGGTACTGGTACAATCTTTGGTGCTCCTGTTTGTATTTATGCACAGGATTTTACCGTAGCAGGTGGTTCGTTAGGTTTGCAGCATGCACGTAAGATCACCAAGATTATGGACCATGCGCTGAAGATGAAATGTCCTATTATTGGTATCAACGATTCTGGTGGAGCTCGTATTCAGGAAGGTGTAGGTGCATTGGCCGGTTATGGCGAAATCTTTTACCGTAATACAATTGCATCAGGTGTAATTCCTCAGATCTCGTTGATCTTAGGTCCTTGTGCAGGTGGTGCTGTGTATTCGCCTGCATTGACAGACTTTGTGTTTGTGGTTGAAAATATATCAAAGATGTTCATCACGGGTCCGAACGTAATCAAGACGGTGTTGGGCGAAGATATTTCGATGGAAGATTTGGGTGGTGCTCGTGTTCATGCTGAGACAACCGGTAATGCTCACTTCTATGCATTGAGCGAACAGGAATGTTTCGATCAGGTTAAGCGTTTGGTAAGCTTTATTCCGTGGAACAATCAGCAGCATGCCAAACCTATGGAACCGAAAGAACCGACAGCCATGATTAATATCGAAGAGGTGGTTCCTGCCGATCCGAAGCAGCCGTATGATGTACGCGACGTTATCAAATGTATTGTTGATGACTCAGACTTCCTGGAAGTACAACAGTTGTGGGCCGCTAACATCGTGATTGGTTTCGGTCGTATGGGTGGCGAAACAGTTGGTTTCGTAGCAAACCAGCCAATGGTGTTGGCAGGTGTGCTTGACTGTGACAGCGCAGACAAGGCGGCTCGCTTTATCCGTTTCTGTGACTCATTCAATATTCCTATCATTACATTGGAAGATATGCCGGGCTATCTGCCGGGTGTTGACCAGGAACATGCCGGTGTGATCCGTCACGGTGCTAAGGTGTTGTATGCTTACTCTGAAGCCACTGTGCCTAAGATTACGGTTATCTTGCGTAAGGCTTATGGTGGAGGTTACATCGCTATGAACTCACGTCACTTGGGAGCCGATTTCATGTTTGCATGGCCAAGTGCAGAGATTGCGGTTATGGGACCTGAAGGTGCAGCAAACATTATCTTCCGTAAGGAGATTATGGAGGCTGAAGATCAGGAAGCCATGCGCCAGGAAAAGGTTAAAGAATATATTGAGAAATTTGCTAATCCGTATGTGGCTGCTTCTAAGGGATTCATCGACTCTGTTATTGAACCGAAGGAGACTCGTGCATTGTTGCTTCATGCGTTGAAACTTTCTGTATTGAAAGAAGAATACCGACCGGCTAAGAAGCACGGATTGCCTCCGTTCTAATTTGGGTTTGTTGTATTAAATGTTTTGAATATGGAAAATAAAGAGCAAGAATATGTTGATTTTGTAGTGACGGCACGTGCGTATAAGACTCTGCTGACTGCAAAATATAAAAACCGTAAGATGTGGCACAAGCCGTATGTGGGTGATGTGATTTCTCATCTGCCGGGAACCATTGTCAAGATGGAGGTTGAGAAGGGCCAGCATGTCGAGGCTGGTCAGTTGCTGCTGATCCATCAGGCAATGAAGATGTACAATCGTGTAGTGGCTCCTATAGCCGGTACGGTTGTCGAGTTGGACGTGAAGGAAGGTGATCAGATTCCAAAGGATCATTTGATGGTTAAGATTGAGCCGTAAATCGAGTTTTTTCTTATACATATTTACATATTGGAGGTGAGGAGCTGTGTCGAAATGTTTGTTTTGATGCAGCTCCTTTTTCATGCCGGAATTTATAGAAGCCAGGCGCAGCGGTTTTCTATGGCAGCGCAGTATGAAAACATTAGAACCGACTTCGCGCTTGCGAAGTGAGGTTATTTTGATACATTCAGTTGATGAGGATAAGCGCAAAGGGCTTTTGCTATATCATTATTCAAAGAGTAGGATGACCTCTCTCTGCCGGAAAGAAGAATACTGATTATTTTGTGGATTTATTTAGTTGTCTTACATTTGCGGACTTTTGGTAGAATGAGTCTTCCGAAAAAGTAGGATTGAAGAAGAAACGCGAACAGATGGCAAAGACAAAGACAGTATATGTGTGCTCTAATTGTGGAGCTGATTCTCCCAAGTGGATAGGCAAGTGTCCAAATTGTGGCGAATGGAACAGTTATGTCGAAGAGATTGTGCAGAAGGAGAGTGCAGCAGCTAAGCGTCAGACGGTTGGTTGGGTAGTGCCTGGCAAGACTCGTCCGGTGTTGCTGAGAGATATTACGGTCGAAGAGGAGACTCGCATTGACATGAGAGATGCAGAACTGAACCGTGTGTTGGGAGGCGGATTGGTGAAAGGTTCGCTTGTGTTGATCGGTGGTGAACCGGGAATTGGTAAATCTACCTTAGTGTTGCAGACTGTTTTGAAGCTGCAGGGTATGAAGACGCTATATGTATCCGGAGAAGAGAGCAGCCGTCAATTGAAGCTGCGAGCCGACCGATTGGGTACAGGTAATCCCGACTGCTTTATCCTTTGTGAGACTCATTTGGAACAGATCCTGGTACAGGCCGAGAATGTAAAGCCTGATCTGATGATTATTGACTCCATACAAACCATCTTTACAGAGGCCGTTGAATCTTCACCGGGAAGTGTGACACAAGTGCGTGAATGTAGTGCCGCTATCTTGAAGTATGCCAAAGAAAGCGGTGTGCCTGTGTTGCTGATTGGGCACATCAACAAAGAGGGAAGTCTGGCCGGACCAAAGGTGCTGGAGCATATTGTAGATACAGTATTGCAGTTTGAGGGAGACCAGCATTATATGTACCGCATTCTCCGAAGCATAAAGAACCGTTTCGGAAGCACGGCAGAATTGGGTATTTATGAGATGAGACAGGAGGGACTTCGTGAGGTGAGCAATCCGTCGGAACTGTTATTGACTCAAAATCATGAGGGGTTGAGCGGAGTGACTATTGCTGCTGCCATTGAAGGTATTCGCCCCTTCTTGATTGAAACACAGGCATTGGTTAGTTCGGCTGTCTATGGAACGCCTCAGCGCAGTGCTACCGGATTTGATCTGCGCCGTATGAATATGTTGTTGGCTGTCCTTGAGAAACGGGCCGGATTTAAGTTGATTCAGAAGGATGTTTTCCTGAATATTGCCGGAGGACTGAGGGTGAGTGATCCGGCGATAGACTTGGCTGTGATCAGTGCTGTCTTGTCTTCGAGCTTGGATATATCTATCGAACCGGATATTTGCATGGCCGGAGAGATTGGCCTTTCGGGAGAGATTCGTCCGGTCAACCGCATCGAACAGCGCATTCTTGAAGCAGAGAAGCTTGGCTTTGAACGCATCATCATTCCTCATAATAATCTGAAAGGATTTGATGAGTCGAAATGTAAAATACAGCTGCTTCAGGTGAAAAAGGTAGAAGAGGCCTTCCGCCTGTTGTTTGGATAGTGTTTAAGCGTCCATTGTATAGAATAGTAAAGAGATAATATGATAAAAGAGATACAATTACGTCTGTTGCCCGAAGAGGCAGCTAATGAGCAGGCATTAAAGACCGTAGCGGCCCGTGAGACTGCTACTTCCCCGAGTCGTTTAGAGGCTGTGCGTGTGTTGAAACGTTCCATCGATGCTCGCCAGCGTACCATTTATGTTAATGTAAAGCTGCGTCTGTTTATCGACGAGAAGCCCACTGAACCGGAATATCAGGTCATCAATTATCAAGATGTATCGGAAGGAAAGCCGGTGGTTGTGGTTGGCGCAGGTCCTGGAGGATTGTTTGCTGCCCTTCGTCTGATTGAATTAGGTCTGCGTCCCATCGTCATCGAACGCGGTAAGAATGTGCGTGACCGTAAGCGCGACATCGCCTTGATCAGTCGAGAGCATAAAGTGAACAGTGAGTCAAACTATAGCTTTGGCGAAGGCGGAGCCGGAGCCTATTCGGACGGAAAGCTTTATACCCGTAGTAAGAAGCGCGGTTCGGTCGATCGTATCCTGAACATCTTTTGTCAGCATGGCGCCAGTCCGACGATCTTGTCGGATGCCCATCCACATATCGGAACAGACAAATTGCCCCGTGTGATTGAACGGATGCGTGAACAGATTCTTTCTTGTGGAGGAGAAGTCCATTTCGAGACACGCATGGATGCTTTGTTGTTGAAGGATGGCGAAGTGCTCGGTGTGGAGACTCAGCGAGGAGAGCATTTCTATGGTCCGGTTATTTTGGCAACCGGTCATTCGGCTCGTGATGTCTATAGCTATTTGGCAAAGGAACAGATACCTATTGAGGCAAAAGGTCTTGCCGTGGGTGTTCGTCTGGAACATCCTCAGGCTTTGATTGACCAGCTACAGTATCATCGTCGTGAGGGACGAGGAGATTATCTGCCAGCTGCAGAATATAGTTTTGTAACTCAGGTACAAGGACGTGGTGTCTATTCCTTCTGTATGTGTCCGGGTGGTTTTGTCGTGCCCGCAGCAAGTGGACCGTCGCAGGTGGTGGTGAACGGTATGTCTCCTTCGAATCGAGGATCACGTTGGTCCAACTCCGGTATGGTGGTAGAGATTCGTCCGGAAGATATCGGTGCGCTGACTAAACAAGAGCCTTTGACGGATGAGCAGGGAAATCCTGTCAGTCCTGATTCTCCGTTGGCATTGATGGCTTTTCAGCGTCGTCTCGAAGAGGTGTGTTGGCTCAATGGTGGTCGTAAGCAGGTGGCACCGGCGCAGCGCATGACAGACTTTGTCAATCGAAAGAACTCGTTCGATCTGCCCGTTTCCTCTTATACGCCCGGATTGTTGGCTTCGCCTTTGCATTTTTGGATGCCCGAGTTTATCTCACATCGTCTGCAAGAGGGATTCCGCTATTTTGGTAAAGTTTCCAAAGGCTTCCTGACCAATGAAGCTACACTGATCGGTGTGGAGACACGTACATCGTCGCCAGTGCGCATTCTTCGTGATAAAGAGTGTCTGCAGCATATCACGGTAAAAGGTCTGTTTCCTTGTGGTGAAGGAGCTGGATATGCCGGAGGTATTGTGTCGGCAGCGATCGATGGTGAACGTTGTGCCGAGAGCGTCGCTGCTTTGTTAGGTGTTTTGTAACCATTTATCTATCTCATTCAGCAGCATGACACGGCCTATCGAGTAGGTCTTGTCGTGCTGTTGAATATAAACCAATATCTCCTTTGACCGATTAAGCAATGCTGTGCGCTCTTTGGGCTGTATAAAACTTTCTTCCATTAGATTGCGGGCAGCCAGTTCCATGCGGAAGAAACCGCCGTTGTCTTCACGATCCAATAGGCGCAGCAGATCTTCCAAAGAGGAGGTCATGAGTGCACCTTGAGTTAAATGGAGAGTCTGATAGATTGTCTGAATCAAATCTCTGTTCTTATATTCCGCATGGTTTTCACGGTTGAAGACCATTTGAGTCACCATCTTTCCCAGCTCCTTAAACTGTATCATGATCAAGTCTTTTTTCAGCATAGCGGCAGACGTTTAGGATAAGTTGTTATTCTATTCGTACACTGATGATACGGATATCTTTATGCGGACGGTCGTTCTTGTCTTTCGGCTGATTGGCAATGATGTCCAATACATCAAATCCCTCTGTCAGCTCGCCAAAGATGGTGTAGGTTCCATCCAGGGAATGACAACCTCCAACCGTTGTATAAGCCTCACGCTGTTCGTCCGTAAAAAGCAGATGGCCCGGAGTTGCACGGATCACAGAATCAATCTTGGCATTAATGGTCCGGATCCGTTTGTTGAATTCGCGCGGATTGTCTTTCTTCAGCATCTGCATCTCCATGCGTACCGGACGATAAAACTCATCTACCGCTTTCTTGCGGATATGCTGGTTGGCAATACGCTCCAGTGTGTCGAGCTCGCCTGTGCGATAGACTTTACCCTGTACAATAAAGAACTGCGACATGTCCGACTTTTTCTGTGGATTGATATCGTCATTCTGACGCGGAGCAGCTAAAGCCCCTCTCTTATGGAAATACTTAGGATTTAATTCCGGTAAGATCTCTGCCGAAGGATCGCCAAAACCACACCGAGCACCGGCAGGAGCATTCTTAGAGTCGGGTGCGCCTCCCTGAATCATGAACTCTTTGATAACTCTTGTAAATAAAGTTCCGTTAAATTCTCCATTGCGGGCACGCTGTATAAAGGTGCGCGTATGATTGGGTACATCGTTATATAATTTGGCCTTCATAGTGCCCACATTTGTCTGAAAAACCACTGTGTTTTCATTGTTCTGAGCGTTAAGACTCAAGGAACAGGCAACAAGACCGATTAACATTCCATATACTTTTTTCATCTCTTCAAATATTTATTCTGTAAAGATAGAATAATATGTTGTATAGCACAAATTGATTTCTTACCTTTGCGAACTTTAATAGGTAATAAGATTTTTAAATAGTTGTTTATGGATTGGATTAACGATTTGTTATGGGGTGGAGGCATTGGTCATTCCATTTTATTGCTATCCGTTGTGATTGCCGCCGGTATCCAATTAGGAAAAATTAAGGTGTTCGGCATCTCATTAGGCATTACTCTGGTGTTGTTTGTTGGTATTATTTTAGGTCATTTTGGATTTACGATCAATCCGGAAATACTCCATTTCTTCAAGGAGTTTGGATTGATTCTGTTTGTCTATTCTGTCGGTATGCAGGTTGGACCGGGTTTCTTCTCTTCATTTAAGAAGGGCGGTGTAACGTTGAACTTGCTGGCTTGTGGTATTGTCTTTTTAGGTGTTGTTACTACGCTTGTAATACACTTTGTTACAGGTCTTCCTATTCCAACCATGGTGGGAATTTTGTCAGGTGCTGTTACCAATACTCCGGGTTTGGGTGCTGCTCAACAGGCCTATTCCGATATGTTTGGAACAACAGATCCAACCATTGCTTTGGGCTATGCCGTTGCCTATCCATTAGGTGTGATTGGTATCATTCTTTCAACTATAGTGATTCGTTATGTGTTCCGTGTCAATTTTGAGCATGAGACAGAGCAACTTGACAACGAAGAGGGATCGCATGCTAATGAAGCAAAACCTATCTCTTTGCTAGTTAAGAATCCGGCTATCTTTGGCAAGACTATCTGCGAGATCTCTTCATTGTTGGAGCATCGCGACTTCGTGGTTTCTCGTGTGTGGCGTAATGACAACAAGCAGATTGAGATTGCTTCTGCCAACACGGTGTTACAGGAATACGACAAGATTTTCGTGATCACAACAGAGCAGGATGCAGATACAGTTCAGACTTTCATCGGTGAGGCTATTGATATGGAGCGTAAGCAGTGGATCCGTATGGAGAGCCAGTTTATCAACCGTCGTATCCTGATCACTAAACCGGAATTGAATGGTAAGCGTTTGGGTCAGCTGAAGCTGCGTAAGATCTATGGCATCAACATTACCCGTATAAATCGTGCCGGTGTTGATTTGGTTGCTACTCCGAGTTTGACATTGCAGGTAGGCGACCGCGTGAATGTGGTTGGTACAGAGACGGCTGTAGCTAACGTAGAAAAGGTGCTGGGTAACTCTATGAAGCGTTTGAACGAGCCGAATCTGATCACTATCTTCATCGGTATTGCTTTAGGTATCATCTTGGGAAGTATTCCTATCATGTTGCCGGGTATTCCTCAGCCGGTTAAGTTAGGTTTGGCTGGTGGTCCGCTGATTGTGGCAATCTTGGTAAGCCGTTTCGGTTATCATTATAAGTTAATTACCTATACCACTCAGAGTGCCAACTTTATGTTGCGTGAGGTTGGTATCACTATCTTCTTGGCCTGCGTAGGTATCAGTGCCGGTGATGGTTTTGTGGATACGATCGTCAACAACGGCGGTTTCGCATGGATTGGTTATGGTTTCATCATCACAGTGGTTCCTTTGTTGATTGTAGGTTGCATTGGCCGCTACTTCTGCAAGGTAAACTACTTCACATTAATCGGTCTGATTGCCGGTAGTACAACAGACCCACCTGCATTGGCTTATTCCAATGCCACAGCCGGTAATGACGCTCCGTCAGTAGGTTATGCAACTGTATATCCGTTGACAATGTTCTTGCGTGTATTGACCGCACAATTGATGATTCTGTTTTTTGCCTAGGCTTAGGCATTATATAGTGCGCCGAGCTTTCCCAAACTGAAAAGAGGGAAGGTTCGGCGCCTTTTATTTCCCATCGTTATGGATATGCTTTGGGTGATTTAGATGCAGCTGTTTGCCCTTAAGAAGACACACTGTTGGTTGTAACATCTGCTTTATAAGGAAGAAGGATATTCCGATTTCCCGGCTGTCATTCGACAATCTGGATTGTTAGAATGTCTTAGAAGCAACGGATATAACCCAGTGAGAAGCTATCGTATAACCAGTCGTTTATACCGTGATTATAGCGGAAAGAAATGATGTTCTTCTTAAACTCGTAGGTGAGTCTGTTGCGTAACACCAAAGGTTGGTCTCCATTCTTCTTGTAGCCATGAAAACCCGACAAATCGGTCTGTAGTTCGAAGTTACGGTAGTTGGCGGTCAGACCACCACCATACAATGGAGCATCGTTCTGACGATGAATCAAGTCGTTGGTCATCCAGCAATAGAAGCCGGCCATAGCTTGCGCCCGCAATTTCCAGTGGCTGTCCGCGCTCTGAAATAAATCCCTTCCAACAGTTACATCAAACCAATAGGACGCCGCGTCAGTATAGCGAGCATCGCACAGACGTCCTCCGCTGGCCGTCTTGATGTTGGCACTAATCATCACATCGGCCCATTTCTTACTCTCCAACACCTGAAAGAAAGCATTAAACACCAAATCTCCGTGACAGGGGATAGGACTCTCTGTCTCAACGGCAAAACGCTCGTCACGAGTCTCGGGTGTCATCTTATACTTTTCGGTAATCACCAGGCTCAATTCTACGCCCGCTTTGCCACGGACGAAAGGCAACAACACACGGGCAAACAAATCTTTGGTCTTGTCGCCTGAATAATGATGATATTCACCTCTCACTTCCGCTTCGAAGCGTTCACTGACCTTGCCAGAGCGTAAAGTAGGAATAGGGAAAGCATTCGGACCGAAATAACGAGGTGTATAGATCAGCAATTCTGTCTTGTCGCGCCAGCTTTCGGCCTGTATGGAAAAGGAGGTTGTACATAGCAGCAACAGGAATACCAATGTGCGGTTTAAATGTTTCATGAGTAAAGATGATATTGTTCAAATTAGACCAAAACGAAAAAAGAGAAAGAATATTCAAGTTGAACACTCTTCCTCTTTTTGTGGGTAGTGATGGATTCGAACCACCGAAGGCGAAAGCCAGCTGAGTTACAGTCAGCCCCATTTGGCCACTCTGGA
>CAKVBA010000052.1 GCA_934725305.1 uncultured Parabacteroides sp.
TTTTTCTCGTCGTACGATCCTTCTGTTGTAGCGTCAAATCCGAATCCATCGCCTTGTATCTTCTTTGTGGTGATACGGATAACAGCCTTGGTACTTGCCTCATAGCGAGCGCCAGGATTGGAGATTACTTCTACCGACTTGATGTTGTCCGAACTCAAGCGGTCGAGTTCGCTTCTGTCCATCATCTGCCGTCCATTGATATAGATGATAGGTTCTCCACGTCCGAAAACTTTGATATTTCCATTCTGCGCAGATACGTTTGGTATGCGGTCGAGAAGATTTTCCATTGTTCCTGCCTTTTCAAGGACAGAGCCAGCTACAGTCGTTGCCATTCCGCCATTCTTCGGGATGGTCTTGGGCAAAGTTGATTTCACCACCACTTCACCAAGCATCTCGCTATCCTCTTCCATTGTGATGACGCCCACATTCTCGCCCACGCAATCCTTGCAGATAGTCTTATAGCCCACAGATGTTACCTTGATGATTCCGCCATTGCAGGGAGAATCGAGGATAAAACTACCATCCTCTCCACTTACTGCGCCCTTGACGAAAGCCGAGTCCTGACGATTCAAGAGTACAACATTGGCAAAAGACAGAGGTTCACCCTTGACATCCATCACCTTACCAGTGATATTCTGTGCCATCATCGGAGTCATTGTCGAGAGGCACAACGCTGTAACAATCATTTTCTTAATCATGGCCTTTATATTTTTATCTCACTAATGGCAAAATTAAATTGTTTCTATAAAAAGACTTTGACACAAAAGTGTATTTTTTAGGTAAGTGGAAGGGAAATGCGTCAGATTCAATAAATACAATAAGCCAGCGAGTGGACAAGAGATTATCAACCCACTCAAAAAGGATTAGTCTATTTTCGGAAATTGAGTGCCTATCCATTTCTGACGGAGTGCCTACTCAATCCGAACGAAGTGCCTACCCATTTTCAACAAAGTACCTATCCCTTTTCCAAAAGGTCTATAGTCCAACTCTGCAAATCACATAAATCACTGGAATACAATTAATAGCATCTTCTGAAAAGATATTTGAACCGAGACGAATTCGTCTGTCAATTCCAACGGATTGCCCATTGTTTCTAAGGAATTAGTCAATCGTTTTTAGCGAACAACGACGTTGATAAAATTACAATAACCTTTTGGCGGTGTGTCCTAATTGCAAATAGCTGCGTTGCAATTAGGACACACCGCCTCGTGTCGTTGCTATGTTGCGTGGATATCCCATTTGACGAATGTCCACGAATTTCCCAAAGAATAGTGCTACCGCACTTTTACTCTCAACAGAGCGAACTTCACAACTTATGCCATTTCTCCTCCTTTAGCCAAACCTCCTTCAGATGTTTCTTTATACAAAGAAGGAATATCATTACCCGTCTGACGCATTACCTCAACCACACGGTCGAAGCTGACACGATGTTTACCGTCAGAGAAGTTTGAATAGGTATTGGCATCCAATGCACGGGCTGCAGCAAAAGCATTACGCTCGATACAAGGAATCTGCACCAATCCACAGATAGGGTCGCAAGTCAAACCTAAGTGATGTTCCAATCCCATCTCAGCAGCATACTCAATCTGAGCCGGAGTACCACCAAACAACTGGCTGGCAGCTGCGGCGGCCATCGCACAGGCAACACCCACTTCGCCCTGGCATCCTACTTCGGCACCTGATACAGATGCATTGGTGCGAACCACATTGGCAAAAAGACCTGCTGTTGCCAATGCACGCAAAATACGAGAATCACGGAATTCACGAGTATCTTTCAAGTGATACAACACAGCCGGCATAACACCACTTGAACCACAAGTCGGCGCAGTAACAATCTTACCTCCACAAGCATTCTCTTCAGATACAGCCAAAGCATAGGCATACACCATACCACGGTTCTTGATGCTGGTTCCAAAGCCCTTGGCACGAATCATATAATCGGAAGCCTTACGACGGATATGCAAACCACCCGGAAGAATACCTTCAGTCTCCAATCCACGACGGACTGCCTCTTGCATTACTTCCCAAACTTCAGCCAGATAATCCCAAATATCCGGGCCTTCGCACTGCTCTACATATTCCCAATAGGCATGTCCTGTATTTTCACACCATGTCTGAATCTCCTTAATGGTACCCATTTCATAGAACTGTGTTGTCTCTAGTTCATTGAAATTTTCATTTGCCAATGTGCCTCCGCCGATACTAAAAACAGTCCAACTGTCTAACTCTTCGCCTCTCTCATTAAATGATTCAAATAAAATTCCATTCGGATGAAAAGGTAAGAATATTTTGGGCTCCCATACGATTTCTGTTTTGGCTACGGGCTGCAATACTTCCAAAATGGCTGCATCTGTCATGTGTCCTTTACCGGTTGCTGCTAAACTACCATATAAAGTTACACGAAACCGAACTGCACCGCGATTACGTTCCAAAAACATTCCGGCTGCACGCATCGGTCCCATTGTATGGCTACTTGACGGGCCATGACCAATCCTAAAAATCTGTTTGATTGATTCCATTGTTTACAATTGTGTTTTTATATTCTTAAAGATTATATTCTACTTATAATTTCGCAGCAAAATTAAATAATTAACAAACATATCATAGCTTTTCTATGATATATTGTTTTATTCTAACTCAACTACGGTGATTCCTGCTCCACCAAACTGCACATGTTCATCGTGAAAACGCTTCACGCCCGAAACGGCTTTCAAGTATTCTCGAATCAGCTGACGCAAGATGCCGGTGCCCGTTCCATGCAAGATACGCACCCGACTGGCTCCCACCTGTATCGCATCATCGATAAAGTAGGTGACAGCCTGCAATGCTTCATCACCTCTCATGCCTCTCACATCAATCTCTTGCTTGAAGTTCAATTTCTTCTCGTGCATCTCGTCCATTGTCTGCACCGTAACGAAGGTGCTCTTCTGCATCTCTTTCTTGAGTTGTCCCTTACTAACCTTCTCGAGCTGATCAAGTTTGATGGTGCTCTTAATCAAACCAAATGCCACAACGGCTTGTTTGCCTTGAAGTTCCAACACCTCTCCGGCAGACTGTTGTCCCTTCAGACGCACATTGTCGCCTACTTCGATCACATCTTTATTGAACACAGCCGGCTGATTGGTCTTTGTCTTCTGCTTCTTTCGTTCGCTTCGCTCCTTCAGCTTAGCCATCTTACGGGCAATGCGATCATCCTCCTCGCCCACATCCTTCACTGAATCACGGAAAGCCTCCAACGATTTACGGGCCAGCTTGGTCTGCTCCTTCTCAGCTTGTGCCTCTTTGATCTCACGAATCGTGTTCTCTATCTTGGCATTGGCTTCAGACAAGATACGCTGAGCCTCAGACTTGGCCTCACGGACAATCTCTTTACGCTGACGGTTTACGGTTTCCAAATCCTGCTCATAACGGGCAGTGATCTCTTCGAGCTTCTTCTCGCGCTGACGGATGTTCTGTCGCTTGGTTTCCCAATAACGTTTGTCACGGACAATATCCTGCAGATACTTATCCATATCAATATAGTCTGATCCCACCTTGGCCGAAGCATCAGCAATCACATCTTCGGGCAGACCTATCTTACGGGCAATCTCTACAGCAAATGAGCTACCCGGATTTCCAATGGACAGCTTAAAGAGTGGCTGCATCAAATGACGGTCATACAGCATAGCTCCATTCACGATCCCGGGTGTGTCTTCTGCGAAATGCTTCAGATTCTGATAGTGAGTCGTGATCACGCCAAAACTCTTGTTCCGGTTGAAACGTTCCAACAAGGCTTCGGCAATAGCACCGCCAATCTGTGGCTCTGTACCACTTCCAAACTCATCAATCAACACAATCGTATGATCGTTGCAGTTCTTGACGAAATACTTCATGTGGGTCAGATGCGAACTATAAGTACTTAAATCGTTCTCGATGCTCTGCTCATCACCTATATCAATAAAGATATCTTTAAAGATGCCCATACGTGAGCTTTCGTGAAGAGAAACCAAAAGTCCGCATTGCAACATATACTGAAGTAATCCCACCGTCTTCAAGCAAACCGATTTACCACCGGCATTCGGGCCAGAGATCAACAGGATGCGACGCTGTTCGGTCAATTCTATATCCAAAGGAACCACCTGCTTGCCCTGCTTCTGCAAAGAGAGATAGAGCAACGGATGCACAGCGCGTGCCCAATCCATCTGCAGCTTATTTTCCACTACCGGCTTGATGCCCTTTATCTGATCGGCAAACAGTGCTTTGGCTCGGATAAAGTCAATCTCGGCCAAGAACTCATAGGAAAGAAGAATATCCGGTGCCAACGGACGAAGAAAATCGGTAAACTCTGTCAGGATACGCATAATCTCACGACGCTCATCTCCTTCCAACTCACGAATGCGGTTATTGGCCTCAACCACCACTTCCGGCTCAATAAAGACTGTCTTGCCACTGGCAGACTCGTCGTGCACAATACCACGGATCTTGCGTTTGAATGCCGGAGCTACCGGAATCATCAAACGGCCATCACGCATTGTGGGTGCTACATCCTTATCGACAACTCCTTCCGACTGAGCGGCTCTCAATATAGACTGAAGGCTTCGCGAGATACCACTCATCGTAATGGTAATCTCTCTGCGAATCTGTGCCAACAAGGTGGAGGCATTATCTTTAACACGGCCAAACTTATCCAAGATGGAATCGATCTTGGCTATCAACTGAGGAAACACCATCACATCGCCGGCCAATGCCGTCAATGCCGGATACTTAATCTCTTCATCCTCAACAGGACGGAAGAAGCGAACGATATCTTGTATGGTCTGTAAGGAACGCTTCAGATCGAACAGTTCCTTTTCGTCAAGCCAAGTGCCTTCGGGACGAATACGCTTCATCGAATAGCGCACGTCAAAGAAAAAGTTGGCCGGAAAATCCTCGTCACCATGCAAGATTCGCACAAACTCATCAACTTGATTCAACCTATCTTCTACGGTCTGGTAATCATCAGAGAACGACATCTCTGCCACACGCTCTTCACCGAGCGGACTCAGGCATTTCTCTGCTATCAATCTGCGGACTTTGTCAAAGCCCGTCTTTTGCTCAAAATTTTGTGGATATATCACGTGTCTATCTAACTAATCTTTCTTCTTTTTATTGAACCTCAATCATCACCTCCGAACGAATGGTCGGACGGATGATAAACTCTAACTTCGTCTCACCTCTACGTACATTAAATATACATGTGTTATTGTCGGCAGGATTCACATAAGGGACAAAATTATATAAGTAGGAAAAGGCTGGCAAATAGGCCGGATTCTGAATAGCATCAGCCACCTGTGCATATTTAGACAAATCCCACAACATACAATACTTGAATCCATTCACATCCTTAAACAAAGTATGAGGATCGCGATAACCAATTGTGTTATAGACAAACTGCTTATAGGCTTCTGTAAACTCTTCTGCCGAATAGCCCAACTCATGGTTGCCAATACGCTCAATGATGTCACGCGGACGGATTCCCGAAGCCTGTGCCGGTGAGTTCGGAGCAACATCGGCCACCTGTTCCAGACGGTCGATATCATAGTCAATACCTGTATAATTATAACCGCGCTTGATCACACGGAACGTCATGTTCTGTGTATTCTTCGCATAGGGATATTGCAAACACATCAGAGGCACATGAATGCGGACATAATCCTCCAAACGATATGAATCGGACAACAGTTCGCTGGCTTCACATTCCCATAACACACGTCCGGGAATAACACGCTGGTCAATCAAACGAAAACCAAACTGCAACAGATATTCTGCCTCCGCTTCAGCAGCACCCGTACTCAAGAAGGGAAACTCTTCGAACTTGCTTCGGGTAAAATTATAACGGCGCACCGCCTCAGAGCTTACCACCACCTTGTTCTGTCCTATATAATTCGGATTCTTATCAAAGAAATAGAAGGTCTGAATCAGCAAGTCCGGCTGCTTGGCATTGACTGTCAATCCTTTTTTGGTCAGCTCCTTCTCGATAGCATCGTTGATAGCGGTCTCCAGACGGCGGTTGTTCTCATCTACTGCCGAGAAGGCAAAGGTCTTGAACAACGACAACTCAACCGGCTCCGGAGATACTGTCACCTTAAACGGACAGGTAAACTCCTGCTCATTGGTTGTCTCTAAGCTATACATAGAAAAAGCAGCTGCCAACTGATCTTCGGTAATGGCATTGATCTTTTTATATTCTTTCTTTATCAACAGATGTCGTGCACTATCCTTCAGGTTGCGTATTGTCAACATCACATCGCTCTTCTTTGCCGAATAGAGCAACTGAGAAATCTCTTCAGGACTCAAAAGTCCTGTGTCCACACCATCAATCTCATCAATAATATCATATTGCAATACACCCGCCTGCTCTGCCGATGTATAAGGATATACTAATGTAACAACAGGTTTGCTCTTCCCCCAAAAGTTATTTTGGCTAATCTCATAACTGAATCCCAAACGACATACAACATCTTTACGGTTCTGAGCATAGCCTACTAAAAACACAAACAATAATAACAACGACAGAATTACTCTCTTCATAAGTCTGATATTCTTAAGTTTTTATTCCTACCTTATGCTTGTAAATAATGGACAAAGGTACTGATATTTTTTGTCCATAAGAACAGTTGGCAATATATTTGCTGATATATTGATATACTGAATAGATAATAATATAAATAAATATATGAATATGAGCAACATGAATCCTAACGAGAAAGAAGAGACCTCTTCTTCTTGTGAAAACACGAATCAGCAAGACACGACAAATTTGCAGGAAGAAACATCAAATATGACAGAAGACGCAACACAAAGTGACAATGTGTCTGATGCCACAGAATCATTACAAAAGAAATATGATGAACTGAATGATTCTCACCTAAGACTAAGAGCTGAGTTTGACAATTATCGCAAACGTACACTTCGTGAAAAGAGTGAATTGATTAAAAACGGTGGTGAAAGTGCCTTGACCAACCTGCTTCCTATCATCGACGATTTTGAACGTGCTTTACAAAATATCCGTACAGCTGAAGATATGAAAGCGGTCAGCGATGGTGTTGAATTAATCTACAACAAATTCATCACCTATTTAGGTCATCAGGGTGTAAAAGCCATTGAGGCTGTTGGCAAAGATTTCGATACAGAAGTGTTTGAGGCTATTGCTACTATCCCGGCTCCTGAAGCAGATATGAAGGGCAAAGTTATAGATTGTGTGCAGACTGGTTATACATTGAATGAAAAGGTGATCCGTCATGCCAAAGTGGTTGTTGGTGAATAATTAAAACATAGACAAAATGGCAAAGAGGGATTATTATGAAGTGCTTGGGGTTGAAAAGAACGCCACAGCAGAAGAAATAAAGAAAGCCTATCGCAAGAAGGCTATCCAGTTTCACCCCGATAAGAATCCGGGCGACAAGCAGGCTGAAGAGAACTTCAAAGAGGCAGCCGAGGCCTATGATGTCTTAAGTGATCCGCAGAAACGTCAACGCTACGATCAGTTTGGCCATGCCGGTGTCGGCGGTGCTTCTCAAGGAGGCGGCTTTGGCGGCGGAATGTCTATGGAAGATATCTTCTCTCAGTTTGGCGATGTCTTTGGCGGACACTTTGGTGGTTTCGGAGGCTTTGGTGGCTTCGGCGGTGGCGGAGGTCATCGTGTCAATAGAGGATCAGACCTGCGCGTAAAGGTAAAACTGAACTTGAAGGATATTGCGAATGGCGTAGAAAAGAAGATCAAGGTAAAGAAATATGTACCTTGCTCCAAATGTAACGGCAGTGGCGCAGAAGATGCTAATAGCACCAAGACATGTGAGACATGCCACGGTAGAGGCGTTGTCACTCGTGTAGCCAACACCATCTTAGGACAGATGCAGACTCAGACAACTTGTCCCACTTGTAACGGTGAAGGCAAGGTCATCACAAAGAAATGTTCTGCCTGTAACGGTGAAGGCATTGTTCGTGACGAAGAAATCATCACTATCAACATTCCTGCCGGTGTAGCCGAAGGCATGCAGCTCTCTATGTCAGGCAAAGGTAATGCAGCTCGCCACGGTGGCATTCCCGGCGACCTGTTGATCTTGATTGAAGAGGAGCCGCACCCCGAATTGATTCGTGACGACAACGACTTGATCTACAACTTGCTGCTGAGTGTTCCTCAAGCTGCATTGGGCTGTTCTATAGAGGTGCCTACTATTGATGGCAAGGCAAAAGTAAAGATCGATCCGGGCACACAACCGGGTAAAGTGCTTCGCTTGCGTAATAAAGGTCTGCCTTCTGTAAACAGCTATGGAAATGGTGACTTGTTGATCCATGTCAGCGTTTATATTCCGGAGAACTTGTCATCTGCAGACAAAGAGGCCTTGATGACTTTGGATAAATCGTCCAGCTTTAAGCCGAATCAGAGTATAAAGGAGAAGATCTTTAATCGATTCAGACACATGTTTGACTAAGATTATAGGATTTCTTTTTGTTAAAAGACAATAATTATATTTATAACCGTGATACAAGTTGAATCGTCAAGTGTTCTTCTTGCATCACGGTTTTTTATTCATCAATAACAAATCATACACATTTATTTCTATGCAGACTATACAGACTTGGGTTTACAATCTCTTAGTTAGTTGGGGACTGATTAACGACTCGTCAAGCCTTCTCGACAACTTCGTTATCCTTTTACTGATCATTCTTCTGACCATCGGTATCGACTATGTGTGCCGCTACTTTGTATTGGGCATGTTCAGGCGGTTAGCAGAGAAGACAAAAAACACGCTGGACGACCTTATCATCGAACGGAAAATCATCAACAAGATCATTCATATCATTCCGGCCATTCTGGTCTATCAGCTTCTGCCATTGGCCTTTCCTCAGGAAGAGATGCCAAACACATTACACATTCTGGAGAAGTGTTGTCTGGTCTATGCCATTGCTGTGTCGCTACGCTTCATCAATGCCTCACTCAACCTGATACATGAGATCTACAGTAAAAAAGAGAGCCTGAAGAATAAACCGCTAAAAGGTTTTATACAGATTATTCAGGTAATCACCTTTTTTATCGGAATGATATTGATCGTCAGTGTTGCAATAGACAAATCGCCAGTCTCTCTGTTTGCCGGATTAGGTGCTTCAGCCGCTATCCTGATGTTGGTGTTCAAAGATACAATCTTGGGGTTTGTTGCCGGCATCCAACTATCAGCCAACAACATGCTTCGTGCCGGAGACTGGATCACCATGAACAAGTATGGAGCAGACGGAACCGTTATCGAGGTAACGCTCAACGCCGTAAAGGTACGGAACTTTGACAACACGATTACAACCATTCCGCCCTATGCCTTGGTGAGTGATGCTTTCCAGAACTGGCGTGGCATGCAAGAATCATTCGGACGACGGGTTAAACGTTCCATCAACATCGATATGAACAGTGTCTGTTTCTGCACGCCTGAAATGCTGGAAAAGTTCCGCAAGATCGCTCTCCTCACCGACTACATCGACAACAAAGAGGACGAGCTGCACCGCTATAACGAAGAGCATCATATCGACTCTTCTGTCTTGGTCAACGGACGCAGACAGACCAACTTAGGTGTCTTCCGTGCCTATCTGCAACGCTACTTGAGCAATCTGCCTACAGTCAGCAAAGAGCTGACCTGTATGGTGCGTCATCTGCAACCCACCGAAAAGGGTATTCCTATTGAACTCTATTTCTTCTCGGCCAACAAGGATTGGATCATCTACGAAGGCGTTCAGGCGGATGTGTTCGATCATGTCTTGGCCGTAATCCCGGAATTCGGACTCAATGTATTCCAGGATATTTCAGGCAATGATCTGCGTGCCATCAGAACTGGAAATAGATAAAGGGCTGCACTCCTGCACTCTTGAACTGAACAACCCAAAAGATGACAAAGGCCAGCATAAAGGCCTGAACCCACAACGGAGAGCGTGTGACCCAACCTTGTAACACACGCTCAACGGATTGGGGCATGAAGTGGAATTGATATCCCAGTAACATCAAAAGGGAGACGGTCTCATAACCCATAACGAACTGTCCGAACACTTCCGGATGGAACTGGGTACAGATTTGTGACAGCATTTCACCGACCCGCTGCATAGAGTCGGCACGAAACAATATCCAGCCCAGACAGACCAGATGAAATGTGATCAGCATTCCCAACACCCGACGCACAGGCGTCATCTCACTTCCCAACTGCTTGAAGCTACTGAAACGGCTCATCACAAACTTATGAACGGCCAGCGCCATGCCATGCAATGCGCCCCACAAGATAAAACGGACAGAAGCGCCATGCCATAAACCACCCAGCAACATGGTTATCATCAGATTGATATAAGTACGGATCTTGCCTCGCCTATTTCCACCCAAAGAGATATAGAGATAGTCTTTCAACCATGATGAGAGAGAGATATGCCAGCGACGCCAAAACTCCGTAATGGTGGCCGACTGGTAAGGCGAATCAAAGTTGATATTGAAGCGGAAACCCAACAGCAGGGCAATGCCGATTGCCATGTCAGAATAGCCGGAGAAGTCGCAATAGATCTGCAACGCATAGCCATAGACGGCCAACAGATTCTCTACTCCTGTATAAAGCAACGGCGCCTCAAACACACGATCCACAAAATTCATGCTGATATAGTCTGAGATGATGGCCTTCTTCAACAATCCACTCAAGATCAGAAACAGACCTTCGCCAAACTCGGCACGACTCACCAAGGGTTCTCGGTGTATCTGCGGTATAAAGTCGCGTGCACGCACAATCGGGCCGGCCACCAACTGTGGGAAGAAAGAGACATAGAAGAGATAGTCTATCCAACGGTGAAGCGGCTGGATGCGCTGCCGATAGACATCTATCACATAACTGATGCTCTGAAAGGTGAAGAATGATATGCCTACAGGCAAGAAGATGTCCCACTTGGGACAGACAACTGTTGTCTCCGAAGCATGTCCCATCCAGGCCTGCCAGCTAAGCAGAACCTCCATAACTAACTGACTCAAGAAGTTGAAGTACTTGAAGTAGCCCAGCATTCCCAAATTGATACCCAGACTGAGCACAACCCACAGTTTACGGCGCGAAGGAGCGTCCGTGCGGGAAAGTGCCTGAGCTATAAAGAAGTCGGATGTGGCAGTAAAGACCAGTAATCCAAACCATAAACCGCTGCTCTTATAATAGAAATAGAGAGAAAACAGCGTCACATAGACAATACGGACAAGCGTATGTCGCTGCAAAGCCCGATAGATCAACAGAAAGCCGATAAACAGGAAGAAGAAGAGACCACTACTAAACAGCATCGGCGCATTGGGCTGATAGCTCAACACTTCTCCCAACTTTTCCAGTGAAATAGAATCAAACATATTCATATCATTCTTTGCTATTCCAAATTTGATTATACGTATGCATCAAGCTCCGGTAAAGTAATGTTCCCTGTTCGGCATATCCCTCTTTGCGGAAATGAACGCGGTCACGACTCAAGAGCTGTTGTGTCTGCCACTTGCGGCAGGAGTTTTTACCTCCGGTTGCCGTGAAGAGATCCCAGCAGGCCACCTTCTCTTGACGAGCCAGCTCCACCAACGCATGGGCTGCCTGTTGGGTGTTGGCATTGCGCACATAGGTGCGTTTCTTCTTGGCATAAACACTGCGGTAGCATTCGGGCGGCGTAGTCAACAGAATAGAGGTCTCAGGTAAATATCGCTTGACCAGCTGAAGGAATGCGCGTGCCTGTTCACGAAACTCCGCCTCATTGAACCGACGGCCAAAGGTCTCGTTGGTGCCCAATGAGATGATAAGCAGCGACGGCTTCAACAGAGCCAGCTGCTGCACATAGGCATCGTGAGTATAATGCACAAACATCGCTCCATTCACACCGATTGAATGATACAGTATGCCTCGCTGACCATTGGTCAGATTCAAACCATAATAGAGATTGACAAAGGCAGAAGCGGGCAACAGCTGATCGGTGCCCGGCTTGCGTCGTGTACTCTGCAATAGAAGTGTATCTGTCAATGCTGCAACGCGAAAGGTATCAGCCACCAGATTGGGTAGATCGAGTGTGTCGGACCGGAATATCTGAACCGAATCCTTACGGCTACCGGCCGGCAACATCGGCATAGATTTGGCATGGCGATAAAGCACAGCCTGATTGAAAGCATAACCGGTGCCATTCTTCGGAGTGATAATCACATCAAAGTTGATGGAAGGCGAATAGGAACGGATACCGATTCCTCCCAAGCCGATCGTTGTTTTCGGCGTATGCTGAATGCAGCGCCCGGCCACCCAATCTTTCACAACCGATTTGATGAAATAGTCATCCGGCTCATTGCTACGGCTCAGCTTGAACGGAGCAATCCATCCGCGACCGGCATTACCAAACGGCTGTTGCAACAACCTCATCATCTGCCCACTGTAATGGCCGGCTTGGATATGAGAATCTCCCAAGTGTATCACCGACACAACGGTGTCTTTTCCTCCACGCAACGAATCCAATCCTTCGAAGAAGGCCTTCAGACATGCCACTTCGGGCAAGCCCATAGAATCCGATGGCAGCACTAAGGTGTCGGCTCCACCTATCAGTAAGGAATAGGCCGGCCGTGGCAATGCTATCGTATCCTGCATTCCAAGCATATCTATCTCTTGCGCCTGGCATGTATGACCAGACAACTTACCCCAACTCACCGTTCCAACGATCCATCCTATCACTATGCACAGTCCCACTCGCATCAAGCGATCCGGCTTAAGGTTCCATCTTTTCTGCTTCATCATAAAACTCCTTTTCCTGCATCAAAGCTCTCATCAAAGCCTCTGCAATCTCTTTTCCGCCTCTAAAACTGAGGTGTGTATAATCTTTACTTGCCCAATTATTCTCGACATAACGAACCATGCTGTTCTCTCCGCCCATGGCGCCAAACAGGTTCCAAAAGGGTATGCCTGCCTGCTTGGCTGCTTTGCGCTGCGCATGCAACAGAGCCAACACAGCCGGCATGGTCTCAAACCCACCATTCTCCTGTCGACTACGGTCCGAAACACTCAGCATCAAGATGTCGGCCCGAGGGAAACAGTTACGCAAATGTTTCACCACTTGCACCATGCGTGTGCCATACCAGCCATACTGTATCACATCGTCATTCGCCACATTCAATCCATATTGTAGTATGATCAGGTCGTAGGGGCGAATCGAATCCAATGCCAAGCAAGAGAGAGAGTCGAGCCGGTCCAGAATCATACCCGAATTGCCTCGCAACGAGAAATTATCGACTACGACGCCCGAATTGTCCTCCATCGCCACGCCTAAAGCGCGGAATCCATCAGCTTGTGTAAAACGGAAATGGGCTTCACGGAATGTTCCCAACTGTTCGTACTGACTCATCCGTGTGGCAGCCGGAAGGGCAATATGCAGTGTGTCGGTTGTTCCATTGCAGACCAACGACATCTGTGTCTCTCGGTTCTGCTCATACAGCAATTTCACTGATCCACATTCCTCCAGTTCCGGATAGCGTTCGCTACTCTTTACAGACAATGTTGCCTCTCCGCCTTCGGGATCGAACAACATTCCCGACAAGGTATAGCCTGGTTTCTCATCGGTCAACATTGACCATTGCGTCCAGCCTTCAGCTTCTATCTTTACAGTGGGACGGTATTGGGCGGCCACAGATTGGATGGGGACAAAACCTACGCCTCGCCCACCAAATTGCTGCTGCATAGCCGAACGGAAATCGCCCACCAAAATATCTCCTTCGATAAAGGAGTCGCCCAAGAAGGCAATGCGCACCGGACGATCCAACTCATGAATCCGGTTCAGTTGTGCAAAGAAATGCATCAGCCCGATATGGCCAACGGAATAGTCTTCTATGTATGTACCCAACGAATCTGCTCCCGACATGGCATAGAGTGCCTGATACAGTGAGTCGCGCAGAGCCAAGGCTACTGAGTCGATGCCCAGCTGCTGCCGGATAGAGTCGCGCAACTGCACCGAGTCTATCTGCAAGGTATCAGCCTCGGTCAACTGTAGCCGCAATGAATCCAAGGTGTTATCATCGGGTTTGATTCGCAGGTCCGACAGCAGATCGACCCGCTTTATCTTGAAGCCCAACAGACGGTCGGGCAACCAATACATTCCTAAACAAATAGCCAGTGTCAGCAGTAACAACACCAACAACCGGCCTAAATTATCTTCTTCTTTCTTCATTCACCTTTTCCTTTTCAGCTCACAAAGATATATATATTATATAAGTTCTACTATCAACCCTTGTGTTTGCCATTCTTACCTCGCAGATAAATAATCAAGATCCATATCAATGTCAATACTTCGGCCAGCGGAGTTGCCAACCAGATGCCAACGGTACCCAGCAAAAGAGGCAGTCCGTAAAAACAAAGCGTCAACAACACAAAGCCTCGCATCAAAGTAATCATAGTGGCCACCTGTGCCCGTTCGATACTTTGGAAGTAACCGATAGACACGATATTGAAGGCAAAGAACACAAATCCAGTAGCATAATAAGGCAGTCCCTGAGCCGCGATCTCATAGGCCGGATAATCGGTGTTGATAAACATCGCCACGATTTGATGGCTTCCAAGCATGGTGATTAGGGCAAAACAGCATCCGCAAACCAACGCCGTCTTCAAAGCCAGCAGATAGGTTTGCTTCACACGCATGTGCTCGTGCAATCCATAATTGAAGCTGATAATGGGCTGAGCCGATTGTGCAATGGCATTATAGACCATGAAAATAATGGGAAAGAAATAGCAGGCGATACTGAAAGCGGCCACTCCGTCTTCATGCAGATAATGGATAAACACCTGATTGCCCACAAACATCATACAGGCAATTGACACCTCACACAGAAAAGCCGACGAGCCTAAACGTGACATATAGTTTAGGTTACGAAAGGTGAGCTTCAGACTGTTGCGGCTTAGTTTCACCGGATAAAACCGCAAAGCACAACGGCGACGTGCCAGATAGCCAATAATCATAAAGGCTCCTACCGCCGTACCTATAGCACTGGCAAAGGCGGCGCCAAACATGCCCCAACCGAATGGGAAAATAAACAGATAATCGAGGGCTATATTTAGTATAGCTGCTACAATGTTACACATCATGGCATACTTGGGCGAACCGTCGAGACGGATAAAGAACATGCCCGAATTCAGCAAGGCTGTACACCAGGAAAAGGGCACAAACCACAGCATATACTCCACAGCCAAAGGAAGCAACCGTTCTGAGGCACCTAACAGTCGCACGATATGAGGTGCAAACAGACAAAACACGGTAGAGGTACACATCAGCAGCAGGGATGAGAAAACAGCGGATTGGGTAATGTTGATACGAGCAGTCTTCTGTTTCCCGTGCGACAAATGAATGGAGGCCACAACCGAAGCGCCTACGCCAAACATCAATCCGATGCCGGTAGAAAACAACCATAAGGGTGACACAATGTTGACTGCGGCTAGTGCATCACTACCGATTCCTTTGCCCACAAAAATGCCATCCGTAATGACAAACAGTGCAGAAAAGATCATGCCCATCACGGTAGGCAGCAGTAATTTACGAAACAAGGTTCCTATTCGGGTGTTTTTAAAGTCGATACTATCTCTTAATTCTTCCATTATTCATTTATATATTTAAAACCTACAACCTATTTATCCTCATCAATTCAACAAGCTTATTAAACCCAAATCGGTCATTAGAACGAAAAAAGTAAAACAGCTGAATTTTTTATTCTTCCCTACTCTTGTCGGCACATCTTTTGGCATCTTGCTTCCGCCTGCGTTTCGACATAGCCCGCTATGCCTTCAATGCAGAGCCATTGCAATCTGCTCAAAACAAGTACTAACAAGAATTGTAATCTAATGACCGAATTGGGATAAACGGCCTGTCTATCGATATGAAATACTACCACTTTCCCTTCAATATCCTCTGAGCCCACACCGTCTGTACCACTCCACGCAATACCAGATAGAACAGAAAGGCCATCCATAGTGCGTGGTTTCCTAAGCGACAGACCAGCGAATCATAGAGCAGAAAGAATCCACCGGCAGCTACCACCATCGCATAGAGCATTCCCTTGGTCTCTGTGGCACCAATCAGAATACCATCCCATAGGAAAGCGGCAAATCCGGCAAAAGGCACCGCAAGCACCCAGTAGAAATAACGGGCAGACTCGTGTACCACCGCCTCATCGTCGGTAAGCAGACTCAAGAATGAATGTCCTCCCCAAGCATAAAGCAGGGTAAAAAGGGTGGAAAGTGCTACACCCCAAACAAACAGATAGCGTATCATGCGAGCAAACGAAGAACGATTGCGTGCCCCGATATAGAGTCCTGACAGTGCTTCTCCGGCATAGGCAAATCCATCCATGATATAGGAGAACAGTGTGAACAGCTGCATCAGCAAGGTGTTCACTGCCAGCACCACATCTCCCTGGCGAGCTCCGGTTGAGGTAAAGAAGGTGGTGACTGCCACCAGGCAAACCGTACGAAAGAATATGTCACGGTTTACCGAGAAAAAGCGCCCCATTGCCTCTCGCTGCATCGAACTACGCCACTGCACTCGTTTCTGCAACCGGCCATAGTGATGTTTCCATAAAGCTACGGCCATCCACAATCCGGCATACTGGGCAATCAATGTGCCCAAAGCGACTCCCTCGACCTTCATCTTCAGGACAAACACAAAGAACAGGCTGGCTGCTATGTTGACGATATTTTGGGTAATGGCAATAAACATCGGGAAACGTGAGTTCTGCATCCCTACAAACCAGCCCGAGAAACCATAAAGTCCCAACACGGCCGGTGCGCCCCACACGCAGATATGAAAATAGGTCGTTGCCAACGTCTCCACTTCGGGTGTCGTCTGTATAAAGTAAAAGGCAATCCGGCGAATTGGCAGTTGCAACAACATCAAGGTCAAAGCAATCAGCATCCCCACCGTGATGGAACGCACCAGCACTCGCATCACCTCATCAAGATCTCTACGACCCAACGCTTGTGATGTCATTCCGCTCGTGCCCATCCGAAGAAAGCCAAACACCCAATAGATAATATTGAAAAGCATGCCGCCCACGGCTATGGCTCCGATATAGGCTGGTGCTCCCAGATGGCCCACAATGGTTACATCGACCAGCCACAATAACGGCACCGTAATATTCGACACAATAGAAGGAAGTGCCAGCTGCACTATTTTACGATTCATTCCCATCTTGTTTGTCCTGTTAATATAGACTTCCCTAACAACGAAAACCTATCCTATATGATAATATCTTCCCCTTTTTCTTACAATTTGGAATAAGCTGCAAATGTACATAAAAACGAATGATTTATATTAATGTCCGAATCTTGATGTATCGACACTTTTTGTTTCTCTTTCCTTATATCCACCAAACCGATAGGTAAGATGTATGTTGAACGCTCTGGAATAATACGCATTATCCATGTCTAAATATTGCCCTTTGAAACGTACTTTCAAATTGGGATTGCCTGTGTTGAAAATATCATTGCAACGGAAGGAAAGGCTGATTTTGTCTTTCGCTATATTCCATTTTATTCCGGCTGTAAGGTTATAGAATGTTTCAATATCAAATGTTCCTTGTATTGCCGGAGTTTGTATATGTCCCGTTAATTCAACAAACAGGTTTTGCTTGATTTTAAATGTATTATCCAGCGTGGCACTAAACGTCCATCGCTTCCGGTTGAATGGGATGTCGAAGAAGTTGTCACATCGCTGGCGCATCTGCATACCGGTTAAAGTCAAACGTGAATCCAACCAGTTCCCCGCCTTGAATGGCAGTATGATGTTAGCTCCTGCCAGTTGCATATAGTTCCAGTTGGCATATTTGTAAATCAAGGCAAGCCGTTCGGAGGATTGGTAGGCTGTCTGTGCGAAATAGTCCGTTGAATGGAGAAAGAACAAGCCGAAAATATATTTCTGACGTAAAATGTAGTTCCCGTTCAGGCTATAAATCGTCATGGGTTTTAATCCGGATGTGCCGTGCAATTCCGTGTAGCCGTTCAGATGATTGACAGATGATTGCATCGCCCAATAACCCGGATAGGTTTTATCAGTAGATAGCGATAGCTGGAACGTATGTTTGGGATTTAGGGAGTAGGTAAACGAGGCTTGCGGATAGACCGCCCATTTGCGGTAGTTCCCTATCGTATAATACTCTCCTGTGGCAGAAAGTGAAAAAGATACTCCCGTTTGCGTATTCTTGCCGATAGAGAGATAGAAATTGGTTGTCTGCTCTGTCAAATCGGATTGTATGTCTTGGGTGGTAAGGTAGCCCGTCACCTGATTGTACGTTTGGTAATCACAATCTTTTGCCAAACGGAAAGATGCGCCGTAGCCCACGTTCCAGCCTTTCTTCAATGAATGTTTTTGGTCGGCATAGATTGAATATCGGTTTATCTTTTGTCCACTTACCATATCAAAGCCGTTTTGTTCGCCACTCTGAAAAAGGGAATGCAGGTGTTGGTTGTTGTCTGAACGGTAATAGGTGTAATCGCCACCGATATTCAACCCAAAGGCGGATTGATATTGCAAGAAGACATTATGCATATGGGAATCCACATACTTATCTACATTCCCGGTCTGAAAAATTCCCGTTGTCCGGCTATTATTATGTTGGTCGGGAGTGTAATCGCCCGTATAGGATATGTTGATATGGCTTTTATCGTTGAATTTATAAGCGAATGAAGTTTGTAGGCTATGCTTCCAATATTTGCTACGAAGCTGTTCGTTCTGTTTGATAGGATATACTTGTTCCGCCAAAGAGTGTCGGGAATACAAGTTCATGTACTCCATGTTATGAATGTTATTGGCACTATATATCACATCCAAAGATGTTTTGGGAGTAGAATGGTAGAAGTGGGCATTCATTCCACCGCTATTGAAATATTGGTTGTTGTAATCCGCATTTATTTCTCCTTGAAAGGCATAATCATCCGGACGCTTCAATACAATATTGATGACTGCTCCCTTTACATGATATTCAGGTGGCGCACTATACATGACTTCTGCTTTCTCTACCCGGTCGGTTGGCGTGTTGCGCAAGAGGTTTTCTATTTGTCCGGCATCCATTGTTGTCGGTTTGCCATCTAATAGGATGGTCAGTTTCTCCGTTCCTGCCAACGTCAGCGTACCTCTGTCGGGTTGCACGCCCGGCAATTTGGTAATCGCTTCGTATGCGTTGTTTGTTGTTCTGTTTTCGGGAAGCAAAGACAGGTTATAGGTTAAACGTCCATTTTCAGCCTTGACATACGGGCGTTCCGCTTTCACGACAATTTCATCCAACGCATAATCCTGAGAAATCAATTGGATTGTACCTATATCTTGTTTATCACTTACAATACGTTGGGTTTGAAACAAGAGGTGTTGCACTATCAAACGGTATTCATTGGGCTGACCGTTCAGGACAAAAGTTCCCTCTGTACCGGATATAGTCGCATCTATGTAGATAGAATCTATTGTTTGCATCACGATAGTGGCTCCCTCTATGGGTTGCCATTCCTCGCTTACCACCTTGCCTGTAACTGTTTGTGCCTGAGATATGCCGATATAACCCAAGAACAATAGGAGTATCATCATCTTCTTTTCCATAACATCAACAGTTTAAAAGTTTATTTTTAGTCACTACTGTCCCGTTAAAGTGGACTAATCACTCTTTGAATTAATTGAAATACAGTCTTTTGTATGAGATTTCAAGGGTGCAACGATTTGAATTTGCACTTTTGCAGTTATCAATGATACTGCACGATGAACAAAGACAAATACGTTTTCGCCCAATTGATAGAATTTCTCGACAATAACAAGTTTCGCCATT
>CAKVBA010000053.1 GCA_934725305.1 uncultured Parabacteroides sp.
TGCTTGAAAATTTTCCACTCCTGACAAGATAAAAAAGAGGGCAAATCAAATATTTCTCAATTTGATACACCCTCATTTGTTAAAGTTTTCTCATCTGCGCATTATCATACGCCAAGAATATCGTCAGAAACACAGACACTGCAAGGAGGCAAGCCATGCAAATAACCAGAAACTGACGAAAGTGCTTACTTCGATACATTCTTTTTATCCAATACCAGGGATATGACAGGAAAATTTCTGAAGACTATCCGATACGAATTGATATCGACGCCATCCTATCTGGGAAAAACAAAAGACAAACATATACTATATTTGGGCATATCACTAAAAACACGACAATCATTCTTGTCTATATGGGAAAAATTAAAGGATTTCTCTTTGCCGTACGACACAGAGAAATCCTAATGATTTGGGTTCAATCACTGCTTGTAGCATAGACTATTTCTCAACCAACTGGATATAATATTTCCAACCATCGCATCTATCCATAGTTGATGATACAGGAACACTTGTAATCTTCATATTCAACCGCTCGGCTATTTCAAGGTATTGGTACATCGTGGTCGGTTCGACGTTCCCTCCATCGTAGCCAAGACCTTCAACGAGGTGAACGATGGTTGCTGCATATTGCTGTTCCTCATTGGTTGAAGGCGTATGTCCAAACCAAACATCTCGATAGCATTTATACATTTCGCGTCCCTTCTTGAAGTCACGTTTTTTCAGACCTTCAAAAGGTTTATAGGTGAGCAGGCTTAAGAACTCAGCCTTTCCATCCCTTACCACTATCCACTTGCATAACCCTTCACATCGAAGTTCTGAATCGGCTTCCATTGGCTTATAGACAAAGGTTTCTTCGCCGATTTTACCGAGATACAATGCGCAGAGATATCCATTCTCCTTTGCACACACATCTGCAATTCGTTGAATTATATGGTTGTGCTTCATATTATCAATTCTGTATCGGATTTTCATTTGACGCTTGAAAACTAACGATACATTTATCCAATTGTGCCAGCAAATCTTCGTTAGATAGTATAGCCTTTTCATTAATGCAAAATAGACCTTTATCATTATGTTCACACAACCTAGTAGGTCCATCATACATGTCAATCCATTCCCAGTTTTGCCATCTAAACAGATGATTCTTATAGATAAAATCGACGTAGCTTATGTTGTTAAAGAAATATTCCTTACCATCAATCTGTAGGACTTCATACTTCGTGTCTACTCTTATCTCGCCAATAAGGCTTAGTCTGTGAATAATATTCTCCCATTTTCCTTCCCTCAGGCGCAAGGTTTTCCGCGTGTAGCTGCTAAGCCATAGACATGGGACACCACCTTGCCACTCCAACTGATATTTATCCCGATATGCTTTTATCATGTTCCAGGGTTCATCGGTTGACGAAAGCAGTTTCAAGATGTCATGATAAGGTCCTGACTCTTCCTTACTGATAGCCTGATTGACGCCATTGCCGAGTAGCAGTTTGTCCACTGAACAAGCGTAGTGCGCATTTAGAAGTACAGATTTCCAATTATCTGCCTTGGTTCCAAACAAGAATTTCCTCTTTAACTGCTCATCCCAATCATGGCAATAGGATAATATAGTCTGGTTAGCTAAAGGCCAATGGGTTTCTTTAAGTCCTTGCTCCGTGAATAACAGTTGGCACTGCTTGAACTTCTCTGTAAAATCGTCCCAAGATGTCTTCCCTTCTTCGTCTTTGAATAAGAAGCGAATGGAACCCTTGAAGAAAGCGTAGCCTTCAGCTTCTATTATTTGAACAACGAGACCATGTCTTTTGATGACTTGAGCCTTATCAACTTCCTCCTTATATTGTTCGTTGTCGAAATATTTTGCATTGTCAATCATCCACTGCGCTAAGGTAGCGGTTTGGTCTTGCATGGCATTATTGATTTTTTGCAACAATTGGCAGAAACGTATATAGTTATCTGAGGAGTTACGTACATAGTTTTCAGCCATATTCCAACAAAAACGTACCCAATGCTCTTTGTCTGGACGATTGCAGCCAATCAAATAACCTTGAATTACTGTCAATGCGTTGTAGGTGTCAAGTTCTTTAATTTGCTCGTTCCATGTAGATTGGGTTGAATCCTTCCAACCGTTGAAACTTAAGCCCAACAATGCCTGAGCCATATTTGTGAGTGCTTCTCCATTTGTATAAGTGACAGCTGTCTTAATGGATTGGAAATCTACAAAGCTATCATCGTTGAGCTCAATGCAGAGTCCATCCATCAATTTATCCGTCTCATCTTTATCTTCTGTCGTTTTATATATTTGATACGCACCAGCAATGAAACGGCAGATGAACTGAGCAAAATGTTTATCAGTCTTAACACTGTAGGCTTGCCAAAATAGGTTTGTCCAGGCTCTGTCAATATGGAAACTCCATGCGTCTTTGAAAGAATAGCCATGTGCAGACTTGTCCTCAGCCCTCTCGCACACTGGAAACAGCAAGGCTTTAAACGGGTCGCCATCCAAAAGTTCCTCTATTGATGCCTTTATGTTCTCAAATGGAGTAAGCGGTTTGCCTCGTGAGTTCATCTTGAGATAAAGATTTTCATTCAGATTATAGGCATCCATGTCGTAAAGAAAAAACTTAATGCTCTCCAAGTTTGGATATTGGCTGTGTTGGTCAGAAACCTTGCAATGGATGGCGTCAAGCATATTGAGGCAGGCGGACACAGTGGGGTCGTACTGCCAATAATCCATAAACCAGTTGCTGTTTTTCAAATTGTACGAGATGTCATCTGTGTGGGTGCCAGGTCTCTCTACAATAGTCCACGACTCATTCACAATGGCGTGGAAGAAATCTCGGGCCGCACGGCGAGTGTCATAGGTAAAACGGGTCAATAGGTCTTTCTCTGTCTCGCTTTTCAGATTGTCGTTTGCCGCAAGGAGCACCTTGTGTTTGTATAGCAGGAGCAGGAATAATGTAGTGAGACGTTGTTGCCCATCTATCGGAATAAAACATTTTTCCTCCTCGTGACGAGTGCCAAATATGAAGTCAAGACTTTTGACCTTGGCAGTAAAGAGGTCTTCGAGGAACGCCTCTCTTACAGTTGATGCCTTGGCATCCTTGCGCCCTTGAGCGTAGTCACGTTGCAGTTTGGGGATTACTATCCCGCCTTCGTAAGCGTCAAGCAGGGTAATCAGATTTTTCTGTTCCATACCATTGTTATTGCTATTGCCCATTCGTAAAATATTCATTTAGTATGTCGCAAAGTCTTTTCATATATTCCATGCGGTCTTCTTTACTCCAGAAGTTGATTTTGTCTTTATCTAACTTCTCCGTGTAACCCTTTGTAAATACCATAAATGTGCATGGCGGGACGAATGAGCCTTGACCTTGAAACTTAATGATACTGTTGCGCTTGTCGCAGAACGGCCTATTGCCGATGCTCTTGTTGTCGTGTTCATTAAGGAGCGTGAGGTTGGGGAGGGTCATAATAGACGTTTCGTCTACTGCAATGTAGTCATCTAACTTTTGCCATAGTTCCTCACTGATGGATTTGATGGCGCTTGAGGCGTCTTTTAGATGTGGAAACTCCCTTTTATTGCTAAGTATGTCTCTGAAAAAATTGCCATTAGGCAATGCCTCCTGTGCCAGTTGGGTCTCACCCAAAGGTTCGGTGTATATTGCATTGTTGGGCGAGATATGCTCTACATTCCATCCACATTTGTGATAGCTTGCAAACGAGAACTTCACCTTAGAGGCTTGTTTGTCTTTTCGCTTTTTATCGTCTCCATAAGTGTCACTTTGAGTTTCGAGGTCTGTTTGTGCGCTTTGAAGATTTAGGGTGGCGATGTTTACCATCAAGAGAACATCAGTAATTCTCTTCCTTTCTTCATCATATCGCAGCTCGCTCAGAGACTCACGAAGTCTTTCAAGAGGCATTATGTCGGTATAATCATCGTCAGGCTCCTGCAAATTACAGACTGACAAGCATTTTCTTTTGAGGTATTCCCGAAATTGGCTCTTGTTGATACTTTCATTATATATTTTGAAAATGTCCTCCAACTCGCAACCGCCAGATGCTCGTAAGAAGCCAATAAGGTTATACGTTTCGGTATCTGCAAACCAGCCTTCAAGAATATGAAAATACTTTTGGACTATTTCCCATATAGTCCCTGCATCTTCCATATTCTCCATGGCATACTCAAAATAATTATAAGTTTTGTAAGCACCAGACTTCTCAAAATTCCTGAATTTTTCTGTATCCTTCACGTTGCCGCAACCATGTGTTTGGTAGATCAAGTCAAACAGAAGACTGATACAAGATGAACGTTCAGGTTCTGATGTCAGGAAATACCAAAAGTCGGGTTCTCGCAACCGACGCTCAATTTGGTCAAATTCTTCGGCAATCAGGCTTTGAGAGATTTCTTTCTCATTGCTTGCATCACCCACTTTCTTCAAGAATAATGCTTTCACCAATTCGGCAGAAGTGAGTGAGATTTTGCCAGAGTTAAGGTTGCGAAACATTTGGTATTCCCGTTGTTTCCCATCTGTGTCGTCGGTTGCAGCAGCAACATCAATGTCATACCAAATAAACTTGGTCATTCGAAATAGTTTAAGTTTGTCTTTTTTGTCTTTGAATGTTGCTTGACTGCTATCAGACAATAGGTGTTTTACAACCTGGAAGTTTGTATAAAGGTAATACAATTCCATAGTGTCGTATTCGGAACTTTGTGCTACAACGTCTTCCCATTTAGGATAACTAGAGATATCTTTGAGTTGCGCCACGTAGTCTCCGCGTTCGTATTTCATTTGGAAGAAATCTTGTTCGCTACAACACTTCAATATGAGCATGATGGTGGTCAGACGTTGCTGACCATCTATCACGCGCCATTGGCCTTGGCTGTCTTGTCTTACAACCAAAGGTTGCAGGCAATAGAATTCCCCATCTTTTAGAGGATCAAAGTTTTTTATATCGGATATCAATTGTTCTACTTCTGTGGTAGTCCAACGATATCCACGCTGATAGCTTGGAATGTAGAAACGCTTGCCCTTTAAGTCTTCTATACTCATAAGGCCTACAGTATGTTCTTGTGTATTCACAATTTGTTCCTGTGTATTTATCATTGTTTCAGGTCTTGAATTTCTCTAAGATATAGTCTGGCGCACATCTCAGCATCGTCACCTGCACGATGGTGAATGCCTTCTGGAATACCGAGTTGCTTACATAGGTATTCGAGGGCGTTGCAGCCGAAGTCATAGATTCGACGAGCCGTTTGCAATGAACATTCCCATTTGAGTTCAGGCAGACGCAAATGATATAAATCCGCAGAATGTTCTAAGCAACTGCGGTCAAAGCCAGCATTATGGGCCACAAAGGTGTCGAACTCATCAAGATAGAGGCGTTCAATCTCCTCCCACACTTGTGGAAAGTCGGGAGCATTTTCAGTGTCCTCTGGCTGTATGCCATGACATTGCATGTTCCAGTAACTATACAAG
The DNA here is from genome assembly GCA_934725305.1 of uncultured Parabacteroides sp. GTDB lineage: Bacteria > Bacteroidota > Bacteroidia > Bacteroidales > Tannerellaceae > Parabacteroides. The sequence continues at coordinate 5,472 of CAKVBA010000053.1, forward strand.
TTATCCTCTGGACGAACGAGCCAAGATTTTGTTTCTTGCACAGTGCCGTCCTTTACCACACAAATTCCAACTTCGCAAACCGATGCGCGTTTACCCGTAGCGGTTTCAAAGTCTATTGCGATGAAATTCAGTCCTTTTTTCATAGTCAGTCCTCTCCATAGAAACCATCAACACTAAATTCGTCATCATCATAATCGTCATCATGACGATTCGGGAACATCATGTCCATTTCAGCTTCGGGGGCGTAGAAGTCGTATTCTGCCGACACTTGCTTCACTAGTTTCTCGAAAAGGTTTATACGTTCTTCTGTATAATGCGGGATATACCCTTCTTGATTCATGAGTGCCATCTCAGAAAGGAAAGACATATCTTCTTCCATCTCAGCAACTTCCTCTTGAATGGCATCAATATCGTCAACGTCTGGATGGCTATCCACCAGTTCTTGAAGGCGATGGATATAGCCCTCCAATTGTGGATGTGTTTTCACGCCACCCTCATAGATACCAAATTCGATACGGATATCTCTCAACAAGTCCTTTAAGCGTTTCTGATTTTTTTCGTCATTTTCATTGTTGGGGACAAAAGACACGCTAAAATCAAGGGCCTCCTTATACATATTGATAGCCTTAGATGCTCTCGGGGTTGTATTTGCGATGTTGCACAATGCGTTGATATGCTTCTGAATATCACTTGCCATAGCTGTTATTTATAGATTTATAGATATGCATTAAGTTTTTTGCGATGTTCCGCATTTGCTTTCTTACAGATTCTGGTTCCACGACCTCTATCTGATCCACCTGCATAAGTAGGGCTTGTAGAAACTCGTAGTTGGGCCGCACATCGTAGGAAAAAGTCGTTGATTCATCATCTCGGGCAATTTCTTTTTGGGAAGGATGGATGGGCAGTGTGGCCAGATATTTACGGGCATAGCCATATACTTTGACGACAACATGCTCTATTGGCTGGCGTCGATCGGCAATGACACCAACGCAACCTTCAAAGTAATCTTTGATGTCAAAATCGTCTGGCATCTTAAACGTCTTTTCCATTACCTCTATCTCCTGTATGCGGTCAAGGCCGTATATGCGTACATCGTCGTAATAAGGAGAACGGCCTACGAGATACCACCGGCGATTATAGACTTTCATCGCATAAGGTTCTACCTCAAAGGTTGAAGCATAGTCCTTGCCAAAGCCTTGGTGGGTTATCTTCAGAACTCTGTCAAAGCGCATGGCCTCCAGAATACGTGTGAGGAACCGGCTACCCGACGGCATTTCCTCGAACTGAATGCGATGTTCCAGTGAACGGTCAGCCTGCAACTGGTTGAAAGTGGCATAGCTGTCCACCAACCATGAGCGCAAGCCATCGTCTTCCAAATCTTCTGGGTTGTCGATGTAATACTTATAGCCGTTCTTGGCATCGCACTCAATATAGACATTGAATACGTCCACAATGGCTTTCTTGTGGTTCATGAATGTCCGCCACGGCAGGTCATCGCCATAGCCGAGGTGGCTGCGCTTCCAGCATTCATTGATTTCCTGGAATGTTATGCGTCCGTGGCTCCGTATGGTGTCTATAAGCCATACATAGCGGCCGAACAGGTCTGCGTTTCGTGCTCCCATATCTAATGCTTTGATCTTTTGACTACAAAGTTACCAATCATCTATGAAAAATTGCGGCATAGCGGTGCGATTTCTGCGTTTAATTGCCATTATTTGAGGTTTTTTCTCCATTTTGAGATGTGAATGCAGCAATAATCACTCCTTTAGGAGTGTCAGGTCTGCCATCAACGTGAAGCATCTGCTCCACTTGCTGTCGGAATGTTGTTATGCTCATATTTCATTTGCTTGATTACTTTGTTCCATCGATTAAAAGTGGCTTCTGGTTCTTCATAGAAGTAGTCCGTATGACCATTAAGTATTTCAATGAGTTGGCAGAACCGTAAATGTTTACCATTCCCATGAAGGTATTCCTTCAGCAGGTGCAACACTCTCATGTTGTCCTCCTGGCGTTTCTTGTCGAAATCATTCATTGTCCTTGATTATGTCTTTGTATCGCCGGCCGTCTTGGTCTGTCAGCCGTTGACAAACCAATTGAACATTCACATCAAAACTGTTGATGCGCACGATGTCGGCCATCGAATAAGGGTTATGGGTATAGAGGGAATGGAAAGCGTACCCAAAGCAGATATGCTTGAGGTCATCGCGATGCAGACACTCGTCCCAACTGGTGCCATCGTCCAAATCTGCGAAGTCAACGGCAAGCAATTCCTTGTCAGTCATGTCTGGCGTGTTTTCTTCTTCATGCCGCAAACAGCAGTTGTCGATGTAGCCAAGAGCATAACGCCTTTCTTCTTCGTTATTCACGATGACGTACAGCATATAGGCGAAGTCGGAACCATAGTAAGCATCGTTTTCCAGATGCAGGACGGTTCCGTAATCGCCCTCTTTGCAGTCGTATTCCACTCCTACGGTCAGTTTGCCTTCCACTTCATAGTCATCGTCGAAACTTTCGTCAACGCCATGAGCCAGCAAGGTGCGGTACAATGCACAGGTACGCTGATACATATTCTTCCGCAAGTCAGTAAGGAGAGTGTTCACCTGCTCCATACGTGCAATCTCATCTGGAGTATAGGTGAACATCTTGTCCAGTATCATTGTTCTCAGGCCGATGTAATTGTCTATTTCTTCCATGGCCTGTTGTGAAGGACATTCAAGATAGAAATTCAAGGGGTCGTTCCCGACAATCCCCTTTATATCTTCTTCCACTGACAGCAATAACTCGCGCAAGGTCGCGACATCATTGGCCGCGTCAATGCGTTCAATATTGATTGTGCTCTCTTCTGGTGTCATTGGTCGTTCGCTTTAAAATGTTCTTTCTCATCTTCTGTAAGTTGACGCCATCTGAGCATCTCGCCGGTTGCAGAATACATTGTCAAGATGTCACCGCTTCTGACGACAAAATCGTCCTCGCCGACTTGGACCGGCACACCAATTATTTCACAAGAGCTAACGTGCTCGCCTTCTTCATTGAAGAAGTGATACATGTTGTCTTTGCAGAGGACGGCAAAGAACGAACCTCCAATGACAAGTCCGATATAAGTCTTTTTGGAGATGACACAGGAATCCATATCGCCGAGAGAGGCCCCTATCAGAAACTCTTGTTTCTGTTTTCTCTTTGCGTCCATATACTTGATGGTGGCCACGGGGAGGTAGAATACTCGTCTTGGAGTATTGCTGGTCGTTATTCCGATACGACTGAACGAGATTTTCACTGTTTTGATGTTGAGTGCCATACTATATAATTTTTAGAATTGTGATGCAAAGTTACGATGGGGTCTATGCCAGATTACGGCATTGGTTCCAGAAATATCATCATGTGGTCCAAATTTCTATCTCGCCATTGTTCTTTTGGATGGTCTTTTGAACATAGTTCCAAGATTTCTCCTTCATCTTATGGTCTGGCGAGATTTCTATCTTTGACAATTGCGATTCATTGCTGAGTGTTATCTCACGCAGTTCGTGGCAGCAGGAGCATAGTATCTCCCGAAGATGGTCGCACTTGGAGGCAAGAACTTTCTGCACTTCGCTGCAACTGCAATCCAGGAACTCAATGCTGGTATTACATCTCAAATCAAGAACCATAGCAGACGTACCTCTGCATTCAAGACGCTTTAGTGCGACAAGTGGTGATAGGTCTGTTGGCCCATTCCAGCAGATGCGCAACCTTTCTATTGACGGTGCTTCACTGAAATCCATCTCATCAATATGCATATCAATGCATCCGCTATCGAAAGCCATAAAGGTGCAATCGAAGCATTCCAATGTAACTACGAAGTGTTCTTCTGCGGCTTTGGTCTTGCAGCCATAGTCATGCTCAATACGTATAGGCTCTCCAGCATGGAATGACTGACACGATGAGGTATGACCATCTCCCCAGTCTGCCTTCAATGAGCCGATACCAGAGAGTGCGAGGTCAAAGAAAGCGACCTCGCCCATAGTCCAGTTCAAGGCGTGCAGCCTTATGGTTATCTTCTCTTTTTGTATAATTGCCATATACCTGTCTGCGTTTGATGGGGCAAAGGTAGTATGGCGCTTATGCCAAAACTCGGCATGGCGGTTCAAAAACATTAATAATATCCTGCCACATGGATACATGAATCTCATGCATAGCTCGCAATACGGAAACATCAACTCTGAATGGATAGAGGGCTATTTCATTTATATTGATGCAATCTACGTTACAGGATTGCAGCACGGACTTGCGTCAGAGCGAAGACGATGGCGCAAATGGGGTTATTGTGACTATATGAGGTTCATTGACAAGCAAAGGCGACAGAGATGATTTGCCGCTTTTGATGTGTTCAGAGATATAATTGCACGATGATAAGTCTTGCTCGACTACGGTTTGAGGCGAGACTTGATACGGTGAATGGGTTAGAAACAAGGTTCTGAATTGCCAATAAGGTGCAATCCTCTGCATCTTTGGGCGATTGCATCCATATCAGAGTTAGGTCTGCTTCCTTGGAGAAATGCCGATCATACTTGGTCATTAACTCGTAGATGTATGGCAAACCGATGCCATCAGCGCTGTAATCTTCACGTCGGCTCACCTCGCAACGGGTCGCTTTGAACAGCAATCCTTCGAAGAAAGAAAGGTCTGTGTTAGGTGCAGAACGTTTAATCTGCTGTAGCAAATCCCAGCGGTAGGCAAGGCGTTCCAGTTGGTCTATGCGTTTTTCCCATCTATATGCACGTTTGCGTTTGGCGCGGTTCATGCGCTTCTCGGTAAAAGGGGTGTCATCAACCCAAGTGTAGGTTCTCGTGCCTATGTCCTCTTTTCGGCATTTGCTGTCGTGCTCGCGCTGGGTAAGGTGCCACCATTTGAGGCGATAAGGATTGCCATTGGTAGGAGGCGTTCTATTCTCTTGCCACTCGTTAAATGTTTCTTCCCTATCTTCTGGAGTAAAGCCATAGAAGGTAGCATCAAAGAGGATAATCGCGATTATCTCTTCCAAAGGAGCAGAGACATTGGTGCCAATAATCACTTCGCGCCCGACAACAGTCTCCCAATCAGCATTATCCGAATGATATGCCGCAAGACATGTCTCCTCGCCATCCTCAATACATAACTCCACCTTGACTCGTTCACCATCAAGATTGGCCGGTATGGTATTTCTCATGCCGTCAAACGCTTCTTTGAAACCAGAGAGGCACTTTGCCATATCAGGATAGTGCTGCACTATATAGGGTGCAACATTGTCAAACTCGACCTTGTTCATCAGTTCTTTCAGTGTCATGCGAATCAATTTTTGCGCAAAGATACAAATCGAGTTATGCCATATTGCAGCATTGGGCAGGGAAATCAGTAACCAAGATAAGAATCTGTGATTTTTGAAGTGCCAGGAGGTGGAAACGGCAGTCTTGTGTCTGTTTGAGACATGGCAATATTTCTATCTCGCAGGCAGCAATAGTAATCTCCGTATGGGTAGAAATAGTGCCCTTTGCGAGCCTCTTTCACAGCGTTGTCAAACCAGCGTACATATTCGGGTCACCTGAAAAAACGAGTGGCTTATGCGTAGATTTTTGTCAATCTAAACAGGAAAAACTTTCTATCTATGATGCCACGCAACAGAGCCCTAAATTGTTTCACTTTTGCATTAAAAGATTCAGCAGAGGCATTTGTAGACCGATTGACAAAGTAGTTAAGGATTTCATTCTCTCTGTCATACATAGCTGCCGCTATATCATTGAAGGCCTTGTTTCCAAATTCAGCTACTTTGCCATACCATGAGCGTAAACTTTCCGCTCCTTGTTCTTTGCTGCATTTTTGTGAGGAAATCATTCTTAGGGAGTGTGTGAGAGAGAATGCCGTCTTAATGGCAGGAAACTCTCTGAACAAGATTTCGGCACGCTCTTTCTGTGTATCCGTCCATTTGTTGGGGGACATCATCAGAAGCCCCTTACTACGTGCAAGCAACTCTGCCCTTGTCTCCTCATTCTCCAAACGCTTGTTTTAAAAAAGCCGCCAACTCCGTAGAGTAGCGGGTGCTTTCTTGAATGAATTTGCATTCCGGCATCACGTTATGGTTTCCTTCATCAAGCCATCTGCGGCGGCGAACATGAAGCAGTACCTCATGCCCTCTTATGGGGAAGTCATGAAATACGCTCTCACGTGTAAAGCCGTTGGGGCGGAGGTCTGTTCTCCCGTCTGGTGTGAGTTCGTTCTCGTCAAGATAAATATGAACCAACTTGGTGTCATCCTTTATCTCAACATATACGTTTGTAAGTTCGAACCAATCAAACATGTGTTCAGGCAAAAGGCATTCTGCAAGGAGTCTATACTGTTCCATTCTTATCCGTTCTTTATTCTTTATAACGTGGACAAGGGATATTTATTGCAATAAACTATACACACGTTTTTGCTGGTGACCCGCACTTTCTTCGGATTTTATATTTTGCTTCTGCCATAATGGGTGATTGTAACTACTCAGCACCCCCACAGCATAAGATAGTCAACGGCACTCGTTAATTATTCATAAACTTGATTTTGTCCCAAAACCAAATCATTGTTAAAGCGGTTTGTATGTATATTCTTATGTATGTGTAACCTACATATGTCAAATTTTGGGTCTATTATGATGCCTGGGGGATTATAGGTGAATATAAGCGGTTTGAGCATTTGGAGAATTACCATGCTCCAGAGTTCAACTCCAATGCTTCTGAATTCCATGTTACCATGTGGAACCTCAATTATGCCATGGATGTCATAAAAGATAATCCTCATGTCGTAAAAGCACCCGAAGACGTCGTAAAAGATGTCGTAAAAGAGACAGGAGATGTCGTAAAAGCCAAAGCTAATGTCACAAAAGAATTTGTAAAGGCTCAGCGACAAATCTATAAATTGATTTCACAAACACCTCAAATCAATGCCACGCAAATGTCTGAGAACATGGGCATTTCCCTACGCCAAGTACAGCGATACCTTAAACAACTTTCGGACCTTAAATTGATTGTCAGAGAAGGAGGTCGCAAAAATGGTATTTGGAAAATATTGGATGAAGAATATGAAGGTTTCTTCAAAAGAATCTGAAGAATACCAACAAAGTAAGCATCCGATAAAGTATACATTGTATTACCAATTTTCGGTATCTTATATTTCATCGAATTCACGTTAATTCACAAAAAAACTCGGTGCAACTCTATTCGAGCCACACCGAGTTTTCTATTTATCTATCAGTGATTACTTACTTCACCTCCTCAAAGTCAACGTCTGTTACATTGTCTTTGCCGTTGTTGTCACCGTTGTTCGGGTTTGCCTGCTGGCCTCCAAAGTTTGAACCGCCCTGAGAACCTGCCTGAGCACCACCCTGTGCATTGTACATCTCCTGGCTAGCAGCCTGGAATACACTGTTCAATTCTGCCATTGCAGCATCGATACCAGCGATATCCTGAGCTTTGTGAGCCTCTTTCAGCTTGTTCAAAGCAGATTCAATCTGACCCTTCTTGTCTGCCGGCAACTTATCACCCAGCTCTTTCAACTGTTTTTCAGTCTGGAAGATCATGCTGTCTGCCTGGTTCAATTTGTCGATACGTTCTTTTTCCTTCTTATCTGCTTCAGCATTAGCCTGAGCTTCTTCCTTCATACGTTTAACTTCTTCGTCACTCAAGCCACTAGAAGCCTCGATACGGATGCTCTGAACTTTGCCTGTACCTTTATCCTTAGCAGAAACATTCAAGATACCGTTGGCATCGATATCGAATGTAACTTCAATCTGAGGTACACCACGCTGTGCAGCAGGAATTCCATCCAAGTGGAAACGACCGATAGATTTGTTGTCCTTAGCCAAAGAACGTTCACCCTGTAATACATGGATCTCTACTGAAGGCTGATTATCAACAGCTGTTGTAAATGTCTCAGATTTCTTGGTCGGAATAGTTGTGTTGGCCTCGATCAACTTGGTCATTACACCACCCATTGTTTCGATACCCAAAGACAACGGAGTAACATCCAACAACAGAACGTCTTTAACTTCACCAGTCAATACACCACCTTGGATAGCAGCACCCACAGCAACAACTTCATCAGGGTTAACACCTTTAGACGGAGCTTTACCGAAGAAATTCTTCACGATTTCCTGAACAGCAGGAATACGAGTAGAACCACCAACCAAGATAACTTCATCAATATCAGAAGTGCTCAAGTTTGCATCCTGCAATGCCTGACGACACGGTGCGATACAAGCTTGGATCAAGTTGTCTGCCAGCTGTTCAAACTTAGCACGAGTCAATGTCTTAACCAAATGCTTTGGCACACCGTTAACAGGCATGATATACGGCAAGTTGATTTCTGTGCTTGTTGTGCTTGACAATTCAATCTTAGCCTTTTCAGCAGCATCTTTCAAACGCTGTAATGCCATAGGATCTTTACGCAAGTCAACACCTTCTTCGCTTAAGAATTCTTCTGCCAACCAGTCGATAATAACGTGGTCGAAGTCATCACCACCCAAGTGTGTATCACCGTTTGTTGATTTTACTTCGAATACACCGTCACCCAATTCAAGGATTGAGATATCGAATGTACCTCCACCTAAGTCGAATACGGCGATCTTCATATCCTTGTTGCTCTTGTCCAAACCATAAGCCAAAGAAGCAGCAGTCGGTTCGTTCACGATACGGCGAACTGTCAAACCTGCAATTTCACCAGCTTCTTTTGTTGCCTGACGCTGAGCATCGCTAAAGTAAGCAGGAACAGTAATAACGGCTTCTGTTACCTCTTGACCCAGATAATCTTCAGCTGTTTTCTTCATTTTCTGCAGAATCATTGCTGAGATTTCCTGCGGAGTATATAAACGTCCATCAATGTCAATACGCGGAGTGTTGTTGTCGCCACGTACTACTTTATAGGGGACACGTGAAATTTCTTTCTGAACCTGATCAAAAGTTTCACCCATAAAACGTTTGATAGAGAAGATTGTCTTTTCAGGGTTTGTGATGGCCTGACGTTTAGCAGGATCACCTACCTTACGTTCTCCTCCCTCAACAAATGCTACCACAGAAGGAGTTGTCCTTTTACCTTCACTATTTGCAATAACAACCGGTTCGTTACCTTCCAAAACAGATACACAAGAGTTGGTTGTTCCTAAGTCGATACCAATAATCTTTCCCATAATTTCTATATATTTTATTGTTATTATTTACGTTGTTTTTATCTCACTTTCTTTATCTGCGAGACACAAGGTATTGAACAAAGGTCGTGCCAAAGTTTTCGGGATGTAAAACAGTGAGACCGCTGTCAGTTTTTCTGTCATTTTGTCGTTGCATTGCTTTCCTATGGGGAGAAAACCTATTATTCTGTCAGATTTCTTATCTGTGAGAGTGTTATTATATTAGTACAATGCTACTTATGTCTTGTGTGGTAACAGGGTCTGGAAATAACAATCATGTAGATTTATAGGAAGGCAAAGAGGTGGCAGATCAAAATAGTCCTGATTCGGTGACAGTAGCCTTTGTAAAAGATATTGTCATGTTTGATTTTGACAAGATGACAACATTGCCTGAGATGAAAACCCAAATGAGCGATTGGGTTTTTATGGTTGTTTTAGAAAAAGAAAGAATGAAAGGAGTTTGATGGTAAGACTGATTCGTTTGGCAGAAAGTAGGCTTGTATATATATTGTATTGTATCTATATTTGTATGAATATGAACTTAAAAGCATGTTACAAATCTTGTTGAACAAAGATGTTTTCGCGGTGGATGTTGTACAGTGTTGTTCATAGAATCAGTTTACCTCGGGCATAAGAGAAATAGAATATGATTAAGAATATTATTTGGACAATTATAATAGTTATTGCAATGTTCATAGGCTTTATGATCGGGAGCTCTGTGATTCCTGGACTTATTTTCGGTGGTCTCTCTTATTGGCTTTTTGATACTTTTTGGGCGGGATATGTGGTAGGAAGTATTATGGGCGTTTTGGCGTGTTTGCTTTTTGGCAAAAATCGCTCTTCGTCAGCTTCTCGCTCTTCAGGCAGATCGAAGGATTCTCTTGTTTCATCTTGTAGTGAGAGTGATTCTTCTAATCGGGATCGGATTGAAGAATTGCGTTCGGGATATCAAGATGCGATGTCTCAGTATAATAATTGTAAAAGAGAAGCAGAGCGGCATTTTGATCTGGCAGATGCAGAGGAAAATTATGCAGAAGATTATATGATCATATACAGTGAATGGCATAACGAATCAGATCTGCGCTCTGCGGAAAGCGGGAAGTCCAGAGCTTCCTATTGTATGTCAGAAGGAAAACAATATGAAGATAGAGCCAACCGATATTATGAAGAAGTCAGACGCTATGAAAGGGAATTAAATGCAATGGGAATTTATGATTTATAAGAGTTGTGTCTTTTCTTATAAAAATGCTTTAGGTAACGGAAGCCTGAACTATGGAAAAGAATAATGATAGCCATTATTTCTGCTTTTTGCACAGAGTGTTTCAGTAGCTTTATTCTTTGTGATCATAGCGATTGTTTTTGTATACTATTGATATTGAATATTAAAGCTGTAATAACTTTGCTAATCACTAAATTTTCAGTCTCTTATATTTCATCGAACTTACTTTATTTAAAATAGGGCCGATAGATTTGTCACAAACAAGTGGAAGTGGGCAAATACTGATAAAGTATAGTCCTAGTTTCCTTTCCATCGCATTTCGCTTTGCATGGAAGGAGAGGTTGTTGCTGCTGTTTGTAGTCTCTTTTGGGATACTTTGGCCGGCTTTGTTGCTTTGGCAGCCTTGCTGATGGCCTTCAGCGGATGGGTTCAGATCATTATGGGAATTGAAGCAAAAGAATAGACAACTTATTGATGAGTGATGTGAAAAAAAAGATGGGTGATAAGGAGTTTAACATAGTGATGGAGATTGAAGAAGGGGAATGGAAAGTGGTGAATGTCATCTACAACGCTTTTGATGAGAGGTAAGCGATCTTCGTCAATACAACATGAATAATCAGTATATAATCTGTATATAATATGAAATTAAAAGCATTAGTTGTGATCGTTTGTTTGCTGATGGGAAGCGCGATCGAGGGCTCTGCACAGAGTTTTATGGGAAAAGTGTTGAAAGGAATTGAAAAAACCAATGAGGCGTTGGACAAGGCAGATAAGTTTTTGAATGGTGAAAAGGATAACAGTAAGAAACAAAGTTTGGGCAACCAGCGTTCACACCAGGGCAGACCGGTTTCCGGTTTTAAGATACAATCTCCACATCCCGATTTTGCGGTTCAAGTTCAGCGTTGCATGGCTTCATCCAGTAAGGTCATTATCGATTTGATGGTTACCAACTATTCGGGCGATACTACGATAGATTTTTATCCATATAATAATATTGTGATAGATGACCAGGGTCAACAGTATGGTATGCAAGTGTGTGTTGCCAATGGTGAATGGCATTCAGCAACATCGGCAGCGGCTCTGTTTCCTTCCGATGTGCCTATCAAAGTGTCGATTCAGATTTCAGATATTCCGGAAAGCGTACAAGTGTTGAGGCGTATCAATCTCTATCTTTCCTGCCATTCTTTGAATCTGAGAGGCACGAGCTCTGAGCCTATCAAATTATTTAATGTGCCTATTGTTCGTCGAAGTGCAATTACTCAGGCAGCGGATCCCACTCTTTCAGGCGAGGGTTCTGTTGGGCAGACGGTATTGGCTGATGAAACAAATGGGGCAGACAAGCCTATTGAGGTAAGCAACGCATTCTCTTCGCGTCATCCGTTGATGGATCCGCTACTCAATCAGGCAGGAGGACATGCGGAGGTTTATCCCCGCTCGCTCTGTTATGTCAAACATCAACCCAATGATTGGGCTATTTTAGGTTTGCGCGGGGCGGTCAAATCGCTGCAAGAGAGTTATGGCAATAGTACGTCCGTCACTGTTTATTATTTTGATGCTAAGGGCTTTTTGGAATTGATCCAACAGGGAAAAGATCAGTTTCTATTTATCTCCAAACTCTCAAACCCCATGCAGCGAAAGATGTTTTTGCAGCGGAATGGGAAAAATGAAGAGCAGACACCTTCAGATAGAGAGCTACAAAACTATGTCTATGATGAGCAGGGGCGCATCGTGGAGCAAAAGCCGTTGGATATGCACTTCCGCTATGATGAGCAGGGACTGTGTAACAAGATTGAATATCCAGAATTGGCTATGGACTCGTACGATTTTGCCGTGGTGGACATCACTCGTAATAAATGGGGCGATATTGTGAATCTTAAGATACAGGTCACCTCGTATGAGGAGTTGTATGATCAGACTATGAAAAGGTATGTCAAGGGTAAACAGATCGGTTCGCCAAGCGTTAAAAACTATCCTGTCAAATATATTTACGATGCGCACAACAATTGGGTAAGCTGTGAGTCGGAATTGGGAAAGGTGAAACGCACCATTACCTATTATTGAGATGTGTAGTCGGTTGATGATACTATTCGCTCTTCTCGACCTTACTCTTACCATAGGGTTTGGAGGGTGCAATCGGGCGGCAGCTGTAGAGCGGTCTTATCGATTGACAGCAGCCGAAAAGGCTCTGTTCCAGCCGGGCTATATCATCCTGAGAAAGGGAGAAGGTGTGTTGAGCCAGTTTATCTGTAAGCAGCTTTGCGATACACTGGGAGTTTCGCATTGTGGCATTTGGGTGAAGCCAACCAAGTAGGTGGCTTTCGGAAGGATTGTTTATTGTGGATAGCGGCAAACTAAAACACCAATGTCCTCTATCGTCAATGTGTATCACTTCATAAAATACAATAAGCCATCGAGCCGACAAGAGGCTATTAACCCTGTCAAAACGGAGTAGGCTATTTTCGGAAATTGGGTGCCTACCCAATCTGAACGGAGTAGGCACCCAATCCGAACGGAGTGCCTACCCAATTTCAAAAAAGTCCCTAGACTTTTTCCGAATAGTCTATACTCTTTTTCCGAAAAGTCTATAGACCCTTGAAAGATAGCCTATAACCTCTTTTTAGAGGGTGTTTGGGATGAGACGAAATCATCGGTCAATCTTGGCGAAGTTGTTATCAATCCGAGTGGATTCATTACTTGTTTTTAGCGAAAATGAGCTTGCAAAAAATACAATAACGTTTACGCTTCGTGCGTTGCCCTATCAAACATTTCCCGGAAAAAGTAAATTCTCCATAGCTCAGCTGTGGATTACTGTATATATAATATATAGGGATGAAAACGTGAGAAGTCCGGTTCTTTGACTACTCTCTATATATAGTAGTTATAGCCAAGAGTAGGTATAAGCCTAAAACTCCAAATTTATAAAGATAGGTAGAAGTCGCGAGAAATACAGTAAAAATAATATGCTTTATAACATAGTGTATAATAGTATCTTATAAAAATCCATGAAAAAAGTATGAAAAAAAGATGTCAAAAAGTTTGGAGGATATGTTTAAGAGCACTACTTTTGCACCC
>CAKVBA010000054.1 GCA_934725305.1 uncultured Parabacteroides sp.
GGGTGCAAAAGTAGTGCTCTTAAACATATCCTCCAAACTTTTTGACATCTTTTTTTCATACTTTTTTCATGGATTTTCATAAGACGCTATTATACACTATGTTATAAAGCATAAATATTTTACTATGTCTCTCGTATTTTCTATCTATCTTTATAAGTTTGGTGTTTTAGGCTTATTCCTGCTACTAACTACTGATAATAGAATACAGATATTATATAGAAATCGAAGGAGCTAAGCTTTCTCAAACAGAAACCTATCCAATCCATACGGAATAACTATCCATTCTTTCGAGACTCCAAAATTTCCACGAAACCCAAACAGCACACATACAGACAAACAAAAAAAAGGAGCAAATCTCGTAATTACTTGATTTACTCCTTTTCAGCGGAGAGACAGGGATTCGAACCCCGGGAACCTCTCAGTTCAACGGTTTTCAAGACCGCCGCAATCGACCACTCTGCCACCTCTCCAATATGTCAAACTGTTATCAAAACTTCTTTAGATCGGTTATCTGTTTTGATTACGGGTGCAAAGATAGTGGTTTGTATCATTCTCTCCAAATTTTCAGGCATCTTTTTTCTATTATTTTTACAATCCACTGAATAACAGCACTCATAAAAGAAGGGCCATAGACCCATTCTCTGCTGAGAACTAAATCTATGGCCAATTATATTACTCCTATTACAGACGATACTTGTAAAGCTGCGCCATCAATTTCTGATACTGATTTTGCAACTGCATATAGTTCTGCATGCTCTGATAATAGGTTGTTACATCAACAAAATACTCAATCATAGAGATCTGACCAGCTTGAATGGCTTTGTTCAGCAAAGCCAGATTGTTTTGGCTGCTCAACACCTTCTGATATTCATCCATGGATGTCTTCAGTGCCAACAGCTGCTGATATTGACTCTGCAATTCATTTTCGACCGTAAATGTAAGATTATCCATCTTCAAATCGGTATAGAGACTCTGAGCCTTGGCCTGCTTCACATTATGACGGTTCGAGAACAGAGGAATCGTGATACCTACCAAGAAACCATTCATACGCTGACCGCCAGAGGCCGGATTCATACGATAGCCCAACTGAAAACCCGGTAAACCCTTCGCCTTATTCATACGAATCTGACGATAAGCCATTACCTGTTCACTCTTTAATGTCTGCAACTGAGCATTGGAAGAGATCGCTTCTGCACGCAACTGGTCAAACGAAACAGGCATATCCATCACGGCATAATCTGTATCTCTGAAATCAATAGCTACGCCTCCATTCAGCACGGCCAACTCCTGCAATTTAGTCGCACGGGCAGCCTCATTCAGACGAGCTTCCGTTTTCACGTTTAACAGCTCCAGATTGATCTTATTAGTCTCCAATATACTGACATCGCCATTACGCAGACGACTCTCATAAAGGGCGGACAACTCTTCGGCATTCCGGAAACGGATATCCAACAATTGCTTTTGCTGATTCAATAAAATAAGATCCAGGCAAAGCTCTTTGGCACTCAGCAATATCTGCTGACGAGTTTCTGCGAACTGATGATCCAGATTCACTGATTTAGCCTTACGCAGCTTGTTTCCTTCGATATAAGCTGTTGGGAACTCAAAGTCTTGAGAGGCGATAAACTCTCCCTGAAAGCCCATTCCTTCTTGATTGCCATATAGATGAGAATAGGAAACAGATGGATCGGGCAAATTATTCTCCATACGAGCCTGTAGCTTCTGAGCTGTAACCAACTGAGCATTGGCCCGCAACTCCTTGTTATTGGTTTCGATCTGCCGTAGCACCTCATCAATCGAAGTCTGAGCAGAAGCAGAGAATGCCAATAAAGAAAATACGGTATATATTATGTATTGTTTCATGACTTGTTTTTATTCATTAAAATATAAACGACCGGAATAATAAATCCATTCAGGAAAGTTGAGCTCAACAATCCGCCCAAAATGACAGTAGCCATCGGACTCTGGATTTCATTACCGGGCAGATCGCCGTTCAAGGCCAAAGGAATCAAGGCAAAAGCCGAACTCAATGCAGTCATCAAGATGGGGTTCAAACGGTCTAATGATCCGTGCAACACAGCATCCTGCAAAGCCATACCCTTCTGACGCAACTGTGTGTAGTGACTGATCAGCAACATACCGTTACGCGTAGCGATACCAAACAGTGAGATAAATCCGATAATAGCCGGAATACTGATTTCGCCGGTAGTCATCCATAGGATAAACACACCACCAATCAACGCTAATGGAAGGTTCAACATAATGATACCACTCTCCTTTGCATCCTTAAACTCGTTATAGATCAGCATAAAGATCACGATCAACGACATGAATGAGGTAAACAACAATGTACGACTGGCGGCCTCTTCACTTTCGAACTGTCCGCCATATTCGATATGATAACCTTCGGGCAACTGAATCTGTTCATCCACTCTTTTACGGATGTCATTAACTACACCACGCAAATCGCGTCCGGCAACATTGGCACTAACCACAATCTTTCGCTGTACATTCTCGCGGTTAATGGTGTTCGGACCACTGGCAGAACGAATCTCAGCAACATAGCTCAAAGGTATCTTCTGACCGTCACTTGTATCAATCATCAGATCGGAGATGTTGTCCATCGTCATACGACTCTCTTCGGCAACCTTTACGGTTACATCGAAATTCTTGCCATCGTCATATACCTGGCTCACAACCTCACCATTCAACATCACATTGACATATTCTTCAAACTCCGGCAGAGAAATGCCATACTTAGCCAACAGTTCGCGCTTCGGCGTAATGGTCAACTGCGGACGTTCAATCTGCTGCTCCACCTTCAAATCGACCAAGCCTTCGATACCCTGAATAGCATCTTTCACCTGATTGCCAATCTTGAACATACGGGCCAAGTCCGTACCAAACAGCTTAACGGCAATATTGGCCTCTGTTCCTGAAAGCATCGCATCGATACGGTGAGAGATAGGCTGACCAATCTCGATATTTGCACCACTGATGGTAGAAAGTTTCTTACGAACATCTTCCATCACTTCGCTACGACTTCTATCCTTCAATTCAAACGGAGCTTCAATCTCTGACACGTTCACGCCCAACGCATGTTCGTCCAATTCGGCACGACCTGTTTTGCGGGCAACCGTCTGTATCTCGGGAACCTGCAACAGCAACTCCTCGGCACGACGACCTAATTTGTCTGATTCTTCCAAAGAAATACCGGGCAACGAACTGACATTAATGGTAAAAGAGCCTTCGTTGAATGGTGGCAAGAAGCTACGACCCAACTGGAAGAATACAATCATTGCTATCACAAACAATCCTAAAACTCCTCCCATCACCAACTTCTGACGCTTCAGCACAGCCACCAGCGCTACACGATACAAAGACTTCAACGTGCGGCTGACAAAAGGTTCGGAAGCCCAAGCTCTCTCGTCCAACATCAACTCGTCTGTTACGGCTTCGGCAGAAGGAAGATTTTTTCCTTCATTACGTTTCAACAGATAACTACAAAGTACCGGAGTCAATGTCAATGCCACGATAGTAGAGGCAAACAGAGACACAATGAAAGCAATACCCAGAGGAATCAACATACGACCTTCCATTCCGCTTAAGAAGAACAACGGCACAAAGCTGACCACAATAATCAAGGTTGAGTTCAAGATAGGCATACGCACTTCGCGAGAGGCATCATACACAACCTCTAAAACCGAACGCTGCTCAGCTTCGGGCAACAGGCGATTCTCCCTGATTCGCTTATATACATTCTCCACATCCACAATCGCATCATCCACCAACGAACCGATAGCGATAGCCATACCACCCAAACTCATCGTGTTGATGGTCAGTCCTAAATAATGGAGCACCAAGATTGTCACCAACAAAGAGAGAGGCAAAGCAACCAAAGAGATGACCGTTGTACGTACATTCATCAAGAAGAGGAAAAGTACGATTACAACAAACAAACTACCTTCAAACAAACTGTTCTTCACATTATTGATAGAGCTATCGATAAAACGGCTCTGACGGAAAATATCAGTTGAGATATGCACGTCCGCAGGCAAGCTCTTCTGCAAATCACTTACAATGTAATCCAACTTTTCAGTCAGCTGGATGGTACTGGTATTGGGCTGTTTCGTCACAGTTACCAATACGGCTGGTTTCGTTCTTTCAGAAGCCAGACCCAACTTCGGACTCTTTCCTCCAATCTTTACAGTTGCAATATTCTCTAACAGAATGGGGACATTGTTAACTCTCTTCACTACACCTTTGGCCAACTGATCGGCATCGGTTGTCAACAACACACCACGGATGATATACTCATTGCTGTATTCATACAAGACACCACCATTGGCATTGCGGTTCATGTTGCGGCAAGCTGCCAACACCTCATCCAAGCTAATGCCATAATGTTTCATACGACCCTGATCCAACAAGATCTGATACTCTTTGATGTCACCACCAATCACAGCAACTTGTGCCACACCTCCCGTAGAAAGCAAACGAGGACGAATAGTCCAGTCTGCAATGGTACGCAGGTCCATTTCCGTAGTAGGTTTTGCTCCTTCAGCAATCTGAGCCTCTTTGTCCAATGTCAGACCGATAATCATCATCTCACCCAAGATAGACGACTGCGGACCTAAGGTTGGCTTACCCACATTTTCAGGCAACTCTTCATTCACAATTGCAAGTTTCTCAGAAACAATCTGTCGGGCCTTGTAAATATCCATACCCCAGTCAAACTCAACCCACACAACAGAGAAACCGGTTGTAGAAGATGAACGTACACGGCGCACATTCATAGCACCATTTACCGCTGTCTCAACCGGGAAGGTAACCAGTCGCTCCACCTCTTCGGGAGCCATACCGTTAGCCTCAGTCATAATCACAACCGTAGGCGCATTCAAATCGGGAAAGACGTCCACATCTGTCTGAAAGGCCGTATAGACACCGGCAACCATCAACAGAACGGCACATACTAACACAACCAATCGGTTATGCAGCGAATAATAGATAATCTTATTTAACATAGCGCATCCCTCCTAATTAATGATGATGCGAATGAGCCGGGATCGCATTAGAAGCCGATGAAAGTTTAATCTGATAAGCACCACGAACCACAACTTTCTCGCCAGCTTTCAAACCAGACATAATCTGAACACGTTCGCCATTGTTGGCACCCAAAACAACCTCTCTCTTTTCATAACACTCTTCATCCAAGCGTATATAGACAGAATTAATACCCAACTCTTCGATCAAAGCAGATACCGGCACACTGATCACCTGCTCCATCGGAGTAGTCAACAGATACACCTCAACATAAGAACCCGGAATCACAGTGCCTTTATTATCGAATTCAAAAGTCACAGGAATATAGAATGTCTCATCGGAAGCCTTGCCATAAGAGAGCAGACGACCACGCAAGTCGGACAATTTATATATGGTAGATTCATACGGTGTCTTGAAGTTGGCAGACTGAATAGAAGGCAACAGACGATAATACTTCTCTGACACATCGGCACGCAATGTCAGACGACCTGTCTGAGAGATAGTAGCCAACGGCTGACCCACAGTGACATAATCGCCCTCCTTCACCTGAATGTTTTTCAGATAACCTGAGATGGGAGAAACAACAGAAACGCCATTGGCAGTCTCTTTACCTTCCAACGCATCATAGGCAGCCTTGGCATTCTCGTAGGCCAGACGGGCATTTTCAAAATCCTTGGCAGAGACAATCTTGTCATCAACCAACTGCGCCATACGTTCATATTCGGTCTTGGCTGTTTCATAAGCCGCCTTCACCTTCACTGCATAGTTTCCTTCTGACAGATTGCTGGATGCCAACGTCAGCAAAGCCTGTCCCTTTCTCACCTGAGTACCATCTACTACGCGCAGATTACCAAAGTTAACCACACCTGAAACAGTAGCCACAACAACTGATTCATCTCCCTGAGCCACCAAAATGTGACCGCATGTCTTCAATACATCCACAAAAATGCCCGGAGTCACGGTTTCTGTCTGCAGGCCTATCGCCTCGGCATTTGCCTTCTTGAATACGATTTCATTCGATGAATGGGCATGTTCATCGGCTCCATGTTCATGGCCGTGATCATGGTCATGGTCATGGTCGTGATCATGTTCATGTCCGTGGTCGTGATCGTGATCGTGGTCATGTCCGTGGTCATGATCGTGATTGTGTGCCTCATGAGTGTGTGATTCATGTTCGTGACCGTGGTCATGGTCATGATGAGCTGTGTTACCGCCACAGCCAGCCAACAGGTAAGTACAAAGTACACCCAATAAATAAGTCTTTTTCATTATGATTGATTTATTAAGATTCTAAGTATTTTGTTATAACAAAGTGGTAATAAAAGATTTAAACCACCTCTATCCAACGAGGTGTATATATAGACAGAAAGAAGGCACACCTCTAAGCCCTACTTACAGATAAGCAGGAGGTGCACGCAATCCGGTGGCTTTGACAATCCAGACTCCATGTAGCGACTCTAAATAAATCGTTGGAGTAAACTCCCAATCTTGCCACCAATGGAATAAATCGGCTAACGGATTCAGATATTCAAATAAGAACAAAATAGGATGAAGCATCAGATCCATGTCCTGATCGATCTGCTGCGAAACGGAATGATTGGAAAAGAAAAGATTATGACCATTACACTCACATGTATGCATATCGTTGTGATGAGTATGTCCCTCTCCCGAATCGTCCAATTGAAAAACATAGCAAGCACTGCCATCACTGTGGTGGTGATGGGGAACCAATACTGAGAGCAACACGATGAAACTGCACAACAGCATTAAACTCTGTATAATCTTCCTCCTGCTATTCATAATGTTTCCGCAAAAATACAATGTTTTTTTTGCATCCAAGTATCAAACAAAATAAAAATTACGCTTTTAAAATCAATTTAGATAATTATTTACCCAATTCAGTCATTAAATTTCAAGAACAAGCCCGTTGACAGAACTACTAATGTATAAGTACGATGTAAGGAGTAACAATTCCTCCCAAAAGAGGGTGCGTCAGAATTGCAAACTGCTGTGTTGCTTTCGGAATCCGACCACAGTCATTTACGGCAGCAAACCCTTGTCGGTCTCTTCCCTTGCTCCTAAAAACGACTGTCCTGATGCAGCCTGTTTTTTTCACACCCTCCAACAACAACGGTCAGAAGGAATAGTTATTGTAATTTAACCAGTATATTATTCATCAAAAACGGGTAACAAACCTGTTAGAAACAACGGGCAAATCTGCAAGAATTAACAGATGAGTTCTTCTCGGGCCAAACACCTTTTTAAAAGAGGTTACGAGCTGTTTTTCAAGGATCTATAGACTTCTCGGAATTAGTCTATAGACTTTCTGGAAAATGGGTAGGGACTTTTTTGAAATTGGGTAGGCACTCCGTTCGGATTGGGTAGGCACTCCGTTGGAAAGGAATAGGCTCCCAATTTCCGGAAATAGACGACTCCTTTTTAACGGGATCAACGAGCTTTTTCCGGTTTGTCGGCTTATTGTATTTTTGGACAGGACAAATCTTCAAGCACTTTTATGTCTTCAGCCTGTTTTTGATACACCGGCGATTATATAATCAGCACCGCTAATTGAAGAATTATTCCCTCCTTTTGATATTTTGATGTGGCATAAAAATGACATTCCCGTGTTGTGAAATAGGGGCTGTATCAAAATAAACATCTTGATGCAGCTCCATCCGAACGAAGTAATTCCCGCCAACGAGTATATATAATATATGTATATAAAAGGGGCGATATGTCCAAAACACACCGCCCCTATCCTAATGAATAAAATAGTCTATTATCCGATTTTCTCGCAGATCAATTCAGCAGCTTTCTTACCGCTCATCAACATACCACCGAAAATAGGACCCATACGGAAGCTACCGCTAACACCGTTTGCTGCCATACCAGAAACAAACAGACCCGGATAGATCTCTTTGGTATTCTCAACTGTTGTAGCTTCACCCAACTCAACATTCAAAGAACGTTCACCGATAACGCCACCAGTCGGAGTATTCAAACGGATACCATTCTTGTTTGCCACCGTGCGAGCCACTTCACAATCGTGACCAGTACCTTCCAATACAGCCTTAGCCATAATTGTCAACGGATCGACATGCATGCCTTCGCGCAATACCGGAGCCCAGTTAACAACAACACCAGCTACTGCATCATTATGGAAAACAACATCCTCAACAGAGTAGCAGTTAAAGATAGTTGCACCAGCCTTTGTTGCCTGATAGATCAAAGCAGCAGTTGTATGAACAGAATCCATGATATAAGTTCCGTTTCCGGCTTCAGTGTAAGAAACGCCCAATTCGCGAATGATAGGCATAGCTTCTTCCTGCACTACGATATCATTAAACATCATAGCACCGCCCCACATTCCTCCTCCCGGAGCCAACTTACGGTCAAACAAGGCCACCTTCTTGCCAGCTTTTGCCAAATAATAAGCAGCAACAATACCAGAAGGTCCACCACCTACAACAGCAACATCGACATAAAGATGATTTTTCAACTTCTCAAAATAAGAATTGATGATTCCATTTGAAACAATCTGTTCCATACTTGATTCTATTTTTAAATTATTCGATATATCGGGAAGCCCATAGAGGCGATGCCTCCCGTTTTCTCTAATCTGTTTCTACCTTTTCCCTTCGCGGCATTATCCGGCAGGTTCAATGGGTATGATCTCAGCCCGTATATTAAGGCACCCCTATGATAAGCGCTACAAAGATAATGAAACTTTTCGCATGCTCTATCAAAGAATCATAAACGATTTCGTTTTTCTATAAAGGCCTTAATAAATTCAACCGTTTCCTCTATGCCAAATATTGAAGAATCAATTGAGAAGTTATAGGAACTGGCCATGCCCCACACCTTGTTGGTGTAATAATTATAGTAGGCCGCACGAGACTTGTCGGTCTTTTCCATTAATACACGAGCCTCCTCTTCGGTAACATGCTGACGCTCGACAATACGCCGCATACGACTCTCAGCACTTCCATGAATAAAGAAGCTGAAACAATCGGGATTGTCACGCAAGATGTAATCGGCACATCGACCCACCAACACACACGACTCCTTTTCGGCCAACTTACAGATGGCATCGCTCTGCAACTTGAACAGGCGGTCGTTTGACAACACGTCCATATAAGGAGTAAACATACCCATATAAGAATAACCCATGGCAAAAGCATATGACAAACTATTTGACGCACGCTCATCCGCTTTCTCAAACACCTCTTTACACAGACCGCTCTCTTTGGCAGCCACAGCCATCAACTCCTTGTCGTAATAGCCGATCTTCAAATCTTCGGCCAACTTCTTTCCTATCTCTTGACCGCCACTACCAAACTGACGTCCAATTGTTAATATAATTTTCTTACTCATGACACCGTTCTCTTTTTCTGTTTTTACTGACATTAAAGATAGACAAAAATAGAAATAGGAACAAAGTATTTTTCATTCCGAAGCTAATTCTTTTGAAAAAATTTTCATTTTATCCAAATTTTGTTATCTTTGCGATATCACAGGTTTGTAGCGGTATGTGGTAAAATATCGATCAATCTGAATGTTCAGCCGAAACCTTTCAACGGCTCTATTTTGGATTCTTTTATATCGTACTCATCTCTGTTCAACCTAATCAAATATCATCTTAAACAACATAAATTATGGCAAAATTTAGAGGAGCTGTTGTTGTCAACACAGAGAGATGCAAGGGATGCAACCTTTGTGTGGTGGCTTGCCCATCAGATGTATTGGAATTACATCCACGAGAAGTCAACAACAAAGGATATCATTATGTGTACATGAAGAATCCGGAGGCCTGCATTGGCTGCGCCAGTTGTGGACTTGTGTGTCCGGACGGATGTTTAACCATCTACAAGAAAAAAATCGAATAATTGACCATTCAAACATAAGCATATGTCAGAAGAGATTAAATTAATGAAGGGAAATGAGGCCATTGCACACGCAGCCATCCGCTATGGTTTTGATGGATATTTTGGCTACCCTATTACTCCACAATCGGAGGTCTTGGAAACATTGATGGCCGAGATGCCTTGGACAACAACAGGTATGGTTGTATTGCAGGCTGAGAGTGAAGTTGCGGCAATTAATATGGTATATGGCGGAGCCTGCACAGGCAAACGCGTAATGACCTCTTCGTCAAGCCCGGGTGTTAGCTTGAAACAAGAGGGTATCTCATACTTGGCAGGTACAGAACTACCGTGTCTGATCGTAAACGTAATGCGTGGTGGTCCTGGTCTGGGTACTATCCAACCGAGTCAGTCAGACTACTTCCAGACTGTAAAAGGTGGTGGACATGGCGACTATCGTTTGATTACCCTGGCTCCCTCTTCTGTTCAGGAAATGGCAGACTTTGTAGGATTGGGTATCGACCTTGCTTTTAAATATTCAAACCCGACTATTATCCTGGCCGACGGTATCATTGGTCAGATGATGGAAAAGGTTGTACTTCCTCCGTTCCGTCCTCGCCGCACTGAAGAAGAATTGGTTAAGGAATGTCCGTGGGCTGCACAAGGCCGCAAGAAAGACCGCAAGCCCAATGTGCTGACATCTCTTGAATTGGATCCGGCTAAAATGGAAGAAAACAACATCCGCTTCCAGGCTAAATACAAAAAGATCGAAGAAAACGAAGTCCGCTATGAAGAGTTCATGTGCGAAGATGCCGATTATCTGGTAGTTGCTTTCGGTTCTTCTGCCCGTATTTGCCAGAAGGTTGTTGAAATTGCACGTGCCGAAGGCATCCGCTTAGGCTTGTTGCGTCCTATCACATTGTGGCCTTTCCCAACTAAAGTGATTGCAGACTATGCCGACAAGGTAAAAGGCATGCTTTCAGTAGAGCTAAATGCCGGACAGATGGTTGAAGATATTCGCTTGGCTGTCAACGGTAAGGTAAAAGTGGAACATTTTGGACGTTTGGGTGGTATCGTATTTACTCCGGACGAAGTTCTGAAGGCTCTGAAAGAGTTAGTAATCGAATAGTATTTGAGAAAGAAAGATGACTAAAGGAAGTAAAGCCGATGAGATTCTTACATTGCTCTTCATGATGTTGGCCGTAGCTGCCATAGTCTGCTTCTGCCTGCCATCTGTTGATCGCCAGGTTTTCCTGATCTGCGGAGGCATAGCAGTCGTATTAAGAGTGGTGCAATACATCCTTAGATTTATTAAATAAAGAACAATTATGGAAATTAACGATATAATTAAACCGGAAAATCTGGTATACGAAAAACCCAGGTTGATGAATGACAATTCCATGCACTACTGCCCCGGTTGCAGCCATGGCGTGATACATAAGCTGGTTGCTGAAGTGATCGCTGAAATGGGCTTGGAAGAACAGACTATCGGTGTGTCTCCGGTAGGATGTGCTGTATTTGCCTACAACTACCTGGATATCGATTGGGTTGAGGCTGCTCACGGACGTGCTCCTGCCGTAGCAACAGCAATCAAACGATTGAACCCGGGCAAGATGGTGTTTACTTACCAAGGTGATGGCGACTTGGCTGCTATCGGTACAGCAGAAACAATTCATGCTGCCAACCGTGGTGAAAACATCGTCATTATCTTCGTCAACAATGCCATTTATGGTATGACTGGTGGTCAGATGGCTCCTACCACACTGGAAGGCATGGCTACAGCTACAACTCCTTATGGACGTGATGTTCATTTGAACGGTTATCCGCTGAAGATTGGTGATCTGTTGGCTAAACTGGAAGGCACATGTCTGGTGACTCGTCAGAGTGTACACACAGCTGCTGCAGTACGCAAAGCCAAGAAGATGCTGCGCAAGGCTTTCGAAAATGCCATGGCCGGCAAGGGTACTTCTGTCGTTGAATTTGTTTCAACTTGTGTATCCGGCTGGAAGATGTCTCCCGAGAAAGCAAACAAATGGTTGGAAGAAAACATGTTCCCATTCTATCCATTGGGCGATCTGAAAAATGTAGAATAGTAAAGCGAAAGAGGTATGAAACATGAAATAATTATTGCAGGTTTTGGTGGACAGGGCGTTCTTTCTATGGGTAAGATCTTAGCCTATTCAGGACTGATGGAGGGTAAAGAGGTAACATGGATGCCTTCATACGGACCCGAACAGCGTGGTGGTACAGCCAATGTAACTGTTATTCTCAGCGACG
The DNA here is from genome assembly GCA_934725305.1 of uncultured Parabacteroides sp. GTDB lineage: Bacteria > Bacteroidota > Bacteroidia > Bacteroidales > Tannerellaceae > Parabacteroides. The sequence continues at coordinate 12,183 of CAKVBA010000054.1, forward strand.
AACGTATCAGCTCACCGGTATTGAACGAATATGACATTGCTATCATCTTGAACCAACCCTCTTTGGAAAAGTTCGAGAACAAGATTAAACCGGGCGGAATCCTAATTTATGATGGTTATGGCATTCACACTGAAGTGAAACGTACCGACATCCAGGTGTATCGTGTAGATGCAATGGATGCTGCAACAGAGATGAAGAATGAGAAAGCATTCAATATGCTTATCCTGGGCGGTTTGCTGAAAATTGTTCCGATGGTCAAACTTGAGAATGTGTTGTTAGGCTTGAAGAAGTCATTGCCAGAACGACACCACAAGTTGATCCCGATGAACGAAGCAGCCATCAAAAAGGGTATGGAAATCATACAAGAGGTGAAAGCGGGTCACTAACAAAGGAAAATGGACAGTTGCCAATTGACAATTGTCCATTTTTTTGTATCTTTGCGACCCATGAAATATAGTCTATACATATGGCTTTTTTTGATCGGCTGCCTGCTGGCATCTGCCGACACACAAGCTCAAGACCGAAGTTCTAGAGGAAAGCGTGGTGGCTTCTCCCTTGCAAACTTATCTGCAGCTAAAAAAGATATTCCCGACAGTCTGCTGGCCTCAGATAGCGCAGCCTTAAAGAACAAACGGATTATCGGCTATCGGCTGACACCCTTACTGGGCGACCGATATGTGGCTCCTATTGACAGCCAGCGTCTCAACTATGGTACCAGCACACTCGTAGAGGGCAAATCAGTAGCCGTTGGCTATTTGGCCAATGTAGGCTCACCGGCACAGACCAAAATCTTTTCGGAACGAAAAGAGGCTCGTGATTTCATCTTTGCCGATGCCTATGACTACTACATTACCACGCCCGAGAAAGCCTATTTCTACGACACCAAAGTTCCTTATACCCACTTAATGTACACTTCTGCCGGCGGAAGTCAGTATAAAGACGAACAGCTAAAGGGAACCATGACAATGAACTTTGGCAAAAAGATCAACATTGGTGGAGACATGGACTATATCTATAGCCGTGGCCATTACAACTCAAACGGAAACAAGTTGCTTAGCTACCGTCTGTTTGGCAGTTACCGCACAGACCGCTATGAGCTGAATGCTTTTGCAAGCAACTTCAACTTTGTCAACTTCGAGAATGGTGGCTTGACCAATGATATTTACATTACTGATCCCGACAAGGTGCTTGATGGCAGTAAACGAGCTATTGACACCAAGGCTTTCCCGGTACGTTTCACTGACACCTGGAACCGTGTACGTGGCAAGCACTATTTCCTGTCGCATCGATATAACCTAGGCTTCTACCGTACACTACTGGAGACAGACAGCCTGGGTAATCCGCTAAAGGCTTTTGTTCCGGTATCAAGCATTATCCATACGGTACACTATGAAGATAATCGCCGGCACTTCATCTCTCACGATCAGAACATCGACACCTGCTATCAGCATGTCTTTGGCATAGATTCAGCCCTGAATGACAAGACTTCGGCCTGGAAACTGAAGAACACGCTGGCTCTTTCGATGCGTGAAGGTTTTCAAGACTGGGTCAAATTTGGCTTGACTGCTTATATCAACCTTGAGAAGAGACGCTTCAAATTGCCCGCTGCCGTTCCCGGATTGAATTACGACCCGACAGCACAAGGCCGTCCCTCTTTCCCAACGACCCTGGATTTCCCAGAAGCAGTGGTGTATGATGAATTCTCTACCTACATTGGTGCAGAGCTGACCAAACGTCAGGGAAGTCTGTTGACCTATCAAGTGAGAGGCGAGTTGGGCGTTGCCGGTAGTGATGCCGGAGAAATACGCGCATCCGGAGAACTGAACACGAAGTTTCCCCTATTCCATAAAGAGGCCAACATCACAGCCGAAGGCTATTTCAAGAATGTGAATGCGCCCTTCTATCAACGACACAACCATTCGCGCTACTTTTGGTGGGACTTTCCGCTGCGTAAGATCCAGCAGTTCTATGCCGGCGGCAAAATCAATCTGGAATCAACCCACACCCAACTGGCCGGTGGCGTCGAAAGCATACAGCACTATGTCTATTTTGATCCGACGGGTAAACCTCAGCAGTGTTCAAACAACCTGCAGATTTTCTCCGTGAGACTGAAGCAAGACTTAAAGTTCCGCGCCTTCGGATGGGAAAACGAGGCCGTCTATCAATTGGTCAGTGGGAAAGAGAAAGACAATCTGCCCCTTCCGACTCTGAGTCTCTACAGCAACCTGTATGTAGCCTTCAAGTTGGCCAAGGTGTTGACCGTGCAGATGGGAACCAACGTTTATTATCATACGGCTTATCATGCGCCCTACTACGAACCGGCCACACAACAGTTTCAGTTGCAAGATCCCGACAAGACAAACTATACCAAAGTGGGCAACTATCCACTTATCAATGCCTATGTCAACTTCCATCTGAAACAGGCTCGCTTCTTCGTTATGGGTTATAACTTAGGCTCAAAGTTTGTAGATCCCAACTATTTCTCTCTGGCACACTATCCACTCGACCCGATGGTGGTAAAAATGGGTATTGCTGTCGTATTCAACAACTAAACAACTATGCGCTCAAAGAAGCTTTTCATTGTATATGCCACTCTGTTGGTATTGGCTCTTATCCTGATGGGACGAATGTGGAAGCTGCAACAGGCAGCCAATAGCCAACCGTCTCAAAGAGATTATGCAGAAATCCAGGAAGAAGGCATCCTTCGTATGGTCACCGAATACAACCTTTCCGGCTATTACATTGCAGGCGACACCATTGAAGGCTTCCAATATGAGCTGAGTCAGGCAATCGCCCAACTATCAGGCTTAGAAGTACAGACCCATCTCGAGATGAACCTATCTAAAAGTTTTGAAGAGCTCTCATCCAACCAATGTGATGTGATTGCCCGGAATATTCCTATCACCAGCGATCTGCGCGATGAGTATCTCTTTACCGAGCCTATTGTATTCAATAAACAGGTATTGGTACAACGCACTGCTCAGGCTAATAAGGGCATTGATCCTATACGTAACCAGCTGGATCTGGCTCGCAAAACGCTCTATATTCCCAAGAACTCTCCGGCCCGTCTTCGCCTTCAGAATCTGGAGCACGAGATTGGCGACACCATTTTCATAGTCGAAGATGAGCTCTACTCTTCTGAGCAGTTAGCCATCATGGTTGCTAAAGGCGATATTGATTATGCGGTCTGTGACCAACAGATCGCCCAGCTATCAAGCAAACAACTGGAAGAGATCGACATCAAGACAGACATCAGCTTCACACAACTACAGTCGTGGGCCGTTCGCAAAGATTCTCCTGTTTTGTGCGACAGCCTGAACAGCTGGCTCAAACAAATCAGAGAAAGCGGACTCTTTGACAAGATCTACAACCGCTATTATGGTTCTAAACGCTAATGGGAAGAACGCAAACGACCTTTCAATCCTCTTTCCTCTCCAGAAAAAAAGAGATTTCAGCGAATAGAAAACAGGTAAATTCTCTATAATCCTAAATATTTATATAACTTTGAGCGAGATTTTAATGATTGGAAATGAGATTTGATGATTTAGGATTAGAAGATGCAGTCCTGGATGGACTATATGATATGAATTTCAGGGAAACAACCCCTGTACAGGAGCTAACTATTCCGGTGATACTGGAGGGAAAAGATGTGATTGCTTGTGCGCAGACAGGCACAGGAAAGACTGCCGCGTATGTGTTGCCCATTATTAATGAACTGAGCAAAGGAAATCATCCCGACAATGCGGTGAATGCGATCATTATGGCTCCCACCCGAGAGCTGGCTCAACAGATTGACCAGCAGATACAAGGCTTTAGCTATTTCATCCCTATTTCGGCTGTAGCCGTCTATGGAGGAACCGACGGCATCGCTTGGGAACAACAACGCAAAGGGCTGGAAATGGGAGCCGATATCGTCATTGCCACACCCGGACGTCTGTTGTCGTATATCAACATTGGTACAGTTAACTTGTCACAGGTGTCTTACTTTGTACTGGACGAAGCAGACCGTATGCTCGACATGGGATTCTATGACGACATCATGCAGGTCTATTCACAGCTTCCGCCAACCTGTCAGACGGTTATGTTCTCTGCGACCATGCCGCCCAAAATACGCACACTGGCCCATACCATCCTGAAGAATCCGGAAGAAATTAAGCTGGCTATTTCGCGTCCGCCGGAAACGATTATGCAAACAGCCTATATCTGCTACGACAACCAGAAATTGCAGATTCTTGAAGACCTGTTTACGCATAGTACTCCGCAACGTGTCATCATCTTCAGCTCTGTGAAGCAGAAGGTAAAAGAACTTTACTCCACCTTGAAACGCAAAAACTTCAACGTGGCAGCCATGCATTCCGACTTGAAGCAGACACAACGTGAAGAGGTGATGAAAGAGTTCAAGAATGGACATGTTGACATATTGGTTGCGACCGATGTAGTGGCTCGCGGTATCGACATCAACGACATCAAACTGGTGGTCAACTTTGATATTCCTCACGATCCGGAAGACTATGTGCACCGTATTGGACGTACAGCTCGCGGAACAAACGGAGCCGGATTGGCTATCACCTTTGTCGGACCGGATGAACAGAAGCAGTTTGGTCACATTGAGAAATTCTTAGGAAAAAAGGTCTATAAGATACCTATTGATCCTACATTTGGAGAAGTTCCTGCCTATGAACCAGGCAAACAGCGCACAACGACTCGCCGTAAAAGCAGTGGACGTCCATCCAAAAAGAGCAGTAAATAACGGGACTTATCACCCTAACGTATTTGAAATAACAACACTATAGAGAAAAGACAAATCATGGCAGAAGAACTTATCATCAACAAAGGGAACAAGCAAGAGCGCTACGAAGTGCTTCTTCCGCAAATCGCATCACTGGTGGCTGGAGAAACTGACAGCGTGGCCAACATGGCCAATGTAGCGGCAGCTCTTAAACAAACATTCGGATTTTTCTGGGTTGGATTCTATCGGGTCTGCAACGACCAACTTGTATTAGCTCCCTTTCAAGGACCTATTGCCTGTACACGCATCAAGAAAGGAAGAGGCGTTTGCGGTACGGCTTGGGCTGAATCACGCACTTTGGTAGTGCCGGATGTGGATCTGTTTCCCGGACATATTGCCTGCAGCTCAGACTCACGCTCCGAAATTGTAGTTCCCATCTTTAATAAAAAGCACGAAGTGGTTGCCGTCTTGGATATCGATAGCGACACTACCAACTCTTTCGATGAAACAGATGCATGCTATCTGGAAAAGATGATGACACTGATTTCACTCTAATATAGCGGTGGTATAATGACAATCTTTAAGAGGCTGCTTCAAAACAACTCTTTTGACTCAGCCTCACCGACCTATACACCTTGCGATTACCAAAACTTGTTTTGAGCTTCGTTGTACTCAAAGCCTGCTTCGCCCAATGTGCGGATCAGTTGGTCTTTATCGACGTGGGCGTCATCACAAAACTCATCCAAAGAAGCATACACATCACGAAGCTTCATATTCACAAAACTAAATAACATCATCGGATCTTTAGGCAATTCCATACTCTTTATCTCCTTTCTTAATTCTGCTGCAAAGTTACGCAATAAATAGAGAATGGTATTTCTTTTTTGCACAATCAAAATAAAATACTGAATTTTGCAGGCGTTTAATCCAATTCGGATTAGATTACGATTCTTGTTAGTTCTGGCTGGACGATTCCGCAGGACAGGACAGAACAGACAAAGCTGATTTTGGAAAAGGTCGGCATCTTTTCTGAAAAAGGGCGCACCCTTTTTGGAAAAAGGTCGGCATCTTTTTTAAAACAGCATTCGAACGGCATTTAAATAGCGTTTAAACACTGTTTAAATAGCCTTCAAAAAGACGGGTAAAGACTCTTGAAAAAATGGGTAAGTACTTCGTTGAAATTGGGGTATGTATGTTAACGTTTTTAGTTGACTACTAAATGTCTTATCAATAAAGTAAGTTGACTCGGTTAAAACTTAGTAATAA
>CAKVBA010000055.1 GCA_934725305.1 uncultured Parabacteroides sp.
TAAATTCTGATTTATCTGACGATTAAGTTTTATTTTAGCGTCAAGGGAAGATAGGAGTTTCCCTATCTCGTATTGTTGAGCCAATGGTGGCAGTTTGATTCCTATATTGAAAAAGTTTGTCGGATCAATTCTTTTGTGACTCCCAGAAGTATTTGTATTTTGTCCGCATAGATAGTCGGTAATAGCAGGAGAAGCCAACAGATAAAAGCAATAGTCAAAATCAACCTTGTTTTCATCAATAATTAATGGCAAAAATTCAGTTGAAGCGATTTTATGGTCCTCATCAGAATCGATTCGCCAAATACGCTTAAAGCGCACATTTAGTTTGTTGAATAAGATGCAACGGTTAGGTACGGTAAACTTATTGCTTTGAATATCTTGACCCAAAAGTTCCTCCCTCGTTTGGTTGTTATCAAACGAGGGAAGGCTGTAAAGATGATAAACCACATCGGGAATAGGCATTGTGGTTTCAGAATGGAATCGAACTATATCTTTAATCTTCATAATTTCTAATATTGAGTACAACCTTTCCACAACTTGTGGAAGAATTACTTATCCAACATTCCTTTAATCTGTTTATCGAAATCAGAATCAATTCGTTGGGTTTTATTAAAAATATCGTATTCACTTTCTGCTTTTGCTTTGGCTTGCGAGGCAGAAATACGCCCTTTGTCCGGTAAAATCTGATAACGGCGGAATGTAAGGAATTCATTGACACTAGCTGCAAATTGCTCCATATTGAACGTGTTTTCACGCTCTATAAGGTCTTCTATATAGTCGAAATATCCTGTTACGGCACGTTCCAACCGACGGATTTCATTTTCCTGCAAATAGTTCTTGGCTATTGATACATCCGATTTCAAGATACGCCCATCGGGAGCATTCTTCCATGTGGTCAGTCCCATGTGTTCTTGGGTATGATCAGCCTTAGTGTAGATGATTTCTGCTGCCGTTTGCCCGGTAATGGCATAATGAAAGCGATTCTGTATCATGGCATAGAAATCGTGTGTGGTAGGCGAGTTCTTGTCATAGTCAATACTGCACTCTGCATATATATCGGTAATCTGTTGCCAAATACGCCGTTCACTGGCACGGATGGAACGTACCCTTTCAAGCAATTCACGGAAATAGTCTTTCCCGAATACTGCCGTTCCTTGCTTTAAGCGTTCATCGTCAAGCACAAACCCTTTCTTGATATACTCATTGAGAATCTTGGTAGCCCACTGACGAAATTTGGTTGCCTTGGGAGAAGATACACGGTAGCCTACTGCAATAATCATATCAAGATTATAGAAATCAACCAACTCTTCAACCTCGCCTCTTATACCTCGGTTTACGACAGTTGCAATTTTTGCAACTGTCATGTCTTGCTGTAATTCTTCCTCTTTAAATATATTGGCTATGTGGCGGCTAATACCTGATTTGTCAATACCGAAAAGCTCTGCCATAGCCTTTTGCGTACACCAAATGGTTTCGTCTTTTATAACCACCTGTACTCTTCCCTCTTTATCGGGAAGATTGTATAACAAAAACTGTATTTCGTTACTCATTGTTTCCTACATTTGCGTTGAACTGCAAAGCATCCAACTGCTTCATAATTTCCTCTTCCAACCGATGGCTTTCTTTAAATTGTTCGGATAGCGTTTGCTTGTAATTTGCCATACGAGCATTGAATTCCTCTTCCGTAATATCTACATAATCAATCTTGATGTCGAAATATTGTCCGGCAGAAAGAGAATATCCCTTTTCTTTTATCTCTTCGTACGTAACGGCAACAGAAAAATCTTCCACGACTTCCTTTCGCTGGAATGTGCCAACAATCTTTTCTATCTCATCATCATTCAGTCGTACTTTTTTCAATCCGTTGGCATCTTTGTATTCCTCGCCTAATTTGCTGGCATCAATCAAGATCACCTTTTCGGCAGTCGCAGACTTATCAAAGAACAACACACTGACATTTGTGCCTGTATTGGCGAACACATTACTTGGCATAGAAACACAACCACATATCACTTTATCATCTACAATTTTATGAAGTATTTTGTTCTCAATACCACTTTTAGCCGTGATAAAACCTGTCGGAATAACAATTGCTCCTTTACCTGTCTTTTTCAACGAATTGATAACGTGTTGAATAAAGCAGGTATATATTGCCATCGATTCTTTCTTTTTGGCTGGCACATTGGGCACTCCTGCCCAAAAGCGAGCAGGCATGACTGCAATCTTTTCTCTGGTATCAGAAAAATCCATCTTGAAAGGAGGATTACTCACCACGAAATCAAACTGGCGCAACTGCTGCCCGTCATCACTTTTATGATAAGGGCTTACAAGCGTGTCGCCTTGAATAGCATTATCAAGCGAAGACACAAGTCCGTTAAGCAGCAGATTAAGTTTCAACATTTTGTTGCTTCGCTGGGAAATATCTTGCGAAAAGATGGTACAGCGTTCTTCTCCTATTTGATGACTAAGTGCCATCAGAAGCGTACCTGTTCCTGCCGAGGGGTCATAACATTCCATGCTATGCAAATCAGCATTATCCCCCACTAACAGACGAGCCATAATCGTTGCTATGGCATGAGGCGTATAATACTCCGCATATTTTCCACCTCCAGCGGTATTATAGTCCTTAATCAAATACTCAAAGATGCTGGAGAAGAAATCGTAATTCTGTGCAAACGCTTCTTCAAAGGAGAAATTCACGAGTTTATCCACCAGAGCACGGGCGAATGGCGCACGTTGTGCCGAATCGGTCACAAACGGTGTCAATGCCTCGAACAAAGGTATTTTTGTGTTGGCTGTGGTCTGTGTGGAAAATATATCCGCATTTTGTTCCGCTATATCGGTCATAGTAGAATCGAAGATGGCATCAAAATCCCCCTTTCCCTGTTGATTCCAAAGATTGGCTATCAGGTGATAAGGTTCAAGCATCGGAACATCCGGTGAGATGGCACTCTGAATAAGCATACGTTCATTATCTGACAGATTCTCGTATGCAGTTTCCCATTTTACATCCCCTGTCAGTTTCTTTGCTATTTCACTTTTCGCATTTTTCAGTTCATAACCGAATTTGTCATTCAGGAACTTATAGAGAAATACCTGAGTGATAATCTTATATTCGTTACCATCGTTTCCCATACCGTATGATTGGCAGGTGGCTTTAAGTCCGTCGATGAGCCTTAATGTTTTTTCTTTAATATCTGACATAATCTTTATGCAATGCCGTAAGTGGCGTTATATTGGTTGATATACTGTTGTGAAATGCGTGTCTGAATAAATTTGTAATCCTCCATTTCGGGCTTTATTTGTGGGAAATGGAACAGACATCCATTGATAAGAGCCATCACCGTTCGATTAAAATAAGCATCTTTTTTTAGAATGTCGTTACGATCATAGACTTTGGCATCCACATCCTCTTTTATAATATTGAGAATGGCAGCAATCTCTTCGTCAAGGAAAGAGAACATAGGCTTCTGTCCCTTATCTTCCCTCTGCTTATTCACTTCACGAATACGCTTGTGTACACGAGCAAATTTTTCATCGCCCTTGTACTTTTTCAACAAGACATTATTGCGTTTTTGTAAGTCTTGTAGACGACCGATGATTTCATCCAAAGCCTGTGTTTCTTCGTTGAACTTGGCTATCGTGTCAATCACAAAACCGTGTTCCTTGAAGCGCTCCATAAAGGCTTCACGCAACGAGATAAACTCCGGATCGTCTTGGTCGAAGTTTTGGGTAAATGAAGAAATGGTACGTTGCCATTTCTCTTTCAATTCCACACCACCGGATATAAGGCGCATTTCCTCTTGTCCTATTTTGGAGAAAGTGAACTCTATATCCATCATCGCCTCATTGATAAGCTTTTTACTCTCATCACCTACACTAAAAGCTTCCTTTTGGTTGATGATGCCAATACGCCTTTGCACCTCGGACAGCAACTGCGGCAGCTTGGTGATTTCAAGTTTGGCAAATTGCTCTTTCATTTCATCATCCCCAAATGTACGCACGATATTCGCCATGTTCTTGGCTGATTCCAACGCCTGTTTCAGGTCGAGCAGCACAGCCTTATCCTCTTCGGTGGAGATTTCAGAAGAAAACTCTTCCGCATTGTCGTATGTGTAATTGAAGAGCGTTTGCCGAACTTTCTTCATTTGGTTCAATATCTCTTCCTTGTCCTCAATGACTTGGGTAAAGGTGTCGGTAGCAGCAGATTCGCCTGTCTCGTCCACATCATTAAAGCGGTTTAATTCTTGCAAATATGCTTCGTTGGTTTCCTTAAAGTTGCGTTTGATGTCGGCAAAGTCAATGACAAAGCCATAACGCATTCCCGGGTAAGGACGGTTTACACGAGTAATAGCTTGAAGCAAATTGTGATCTTTCAATTTACGACCAAAATACAGACGCTTCAAGCGAGGTGCATCAAAGCCTGTCAGAAGCATATTGAAGACAATGAGAATATCCACCGTCATATTCTTCTTGAAGTCCTTAACTATTTGCTTTCTCGTTTCTTTGTCATCCGTATCGTGAAGAATAACTCCTGCTTTCAATGGCCTATATTCTGATTTATAATCCACTTCCGGTTCACCAACGACATACGAACCATCAGAAAGTTTAATCTTGATAGGCTTCGGTTGATATTTTTGCCATTCCTCTTGAAACACCTCATAAAGCCGCCGTGCCTGCTCGCTGGTCTCACAGATAACCATACCACCTAAAGTATTATCTCCTTGTATCTTACGAAACTCTTTCAAATCCGCCATTATATAATGAGCCAACTCGTTCACATAACTCGGATGTTCTATGATTTCCGATTTACGGATATCTTTCTTCTGTACCAATGTTTCTAATTTGTCGTAAACATCCGATAGATGCTCCTTATAGGAAGTTTCAATATCTTCACGAATGATTTTCAGCGTATAACCGTCTGCAATGGATTTATCGTAATAATAGGTATGCAAATAGTTTCCGAACACCTTGCAACTGGCACGTTCCTCTTTTAACAGCGGAGTTCCTGTAAGTGCAATTTTTATGGCATCCGTATCTGCATCAAACAGATTAGCGAGGAAACAACCACCGGGTTTATATCCACGATGCGCTTCATCAAGAATAAATATTCGCTGAAGATTGGTAGCATAATCGCTGATACGCACTTTTTCCTTATCCTCAGCAAAACGTTGTATGTTTACTACCGTAATTTCCGCTTGACCACTTACTCCTTGTTGCGCTTGGTTACTGCGGAATTGTTCCATCAGTTCGGCTCTTGTATTGGCGGTAGATACAACCAATCCACGAGCTTCAAATTCTTGTGTGGCTTGTTCCAACAAATCAAGGCGATCAACAATGAAATAGAATTTGGCAACCTTATTCTGTTTGGAATAGAAATCATTGAGTATATAGGTCAGATAATAAGACAAGGCTGTTTTTCCACTACCCTGTGTATGCCATACTACGCCAGATTTTATGCCCTCAGCCAGCTTCTTACGAATAGCCAACGATGCAAACAGCTGTTGGTAACGCATAATATGCTTTTGGTCGGTAGATTCAATCTTTCCATCAATCTCCCGCTCCATTCGAACATAAGCTATTCCATATTTAATGATATACAACAGGCGTTCCGGCGAACACATAGAAGTCAGTATCCTATTAGTAGGTGTGTTGAAATCAAGATTGGTTTGATATTCCGGGCTTGTATGAATAACTTGGCTATTATAGTCAGACAATATCTGTTTTTCCACTGCCTCATCAATATTCTTATATGGATAGTCACAATGGAAAGGTGCTATCTTTTGTGCAGACAGATTTTCTTCACGGAAACAGTTAAAGGGAGAATAAGAGCGTGCACCAGTACAATAGAAAGCCCCTTGTATGGGTACAATACCTCCAAGTGCATCATATTCCATATTGTTACTGAATATCATTAACTGCGTGATATTGATAAAACGACGGAACTTCTTATTGGGGAAACGTTCTTTATTCATTCGTGCACTTTCTGCCAACATTCCTCCATGATTGTTTGGCTTTTTCACTTCCACAAAACAAAGAGGCAAACCATTCACAAACAAAGTAATGTCTGGTCGGAACTCATCCTGTCCGTTCTTGCAGGTAAACTCGGCTGTAAAATGGAATGTATTGTTTCCGACATTATCGAAGTCAATTAATTTCACAGGAGATACGGCTTTCAGACGATTATAAAAACCACGACCGAGATCGTCATCATTCAGTTCCTTACGAATATCTTTCAAAACTTGAAGAAACTCTCCTTCATGTTCGGGATTCAATCTTTTGAACTGTTGCTCAAATACCTGCAAAAGAATATTCGTGTCACCGTCATAGACCGTGCCATTCTTATCTTCGCTCAACTTACCAAAGTAAGTATATCCTATTCGGGTGAGGTGAACCATTGCAGGCATCTGTACCCGTGTTGCTTCCGAGAACTGCTTCATATCACCTATCCTTTTTATCGGTTATCAAATCCTTTAAATCCACTTGTAGGATCTACCGCTATCTGCTGCAATATCTCTAAATTGGGTTGAATCCGATTACAGGCATAGGCATTTACCATACTGAAACTCTTGTTAAGTTTCTTTGCCAGCCATGTCTGAGAAATACCTTTTTCCAAAAGGACTGCCTTTATTCTATTTAATTTCATATTACGCCTCGATTGAATAACACAAATATAGTGAATTATTATTTGATAGATCGGTTGTTTCACCTCTTTCATACCCGAAATAGAAACGAATCTGTTTGTTCCTTCCTTTTTAAATGCCATTTTAATACCGTTAAAACGCCGTTTTAATGCTGTTTTAATGCCACCTAAAAACAGAACCAGTCCAATAACTAACGCGGTTGTCCTGATCAAAACAGTTGTCTTGGCGCAGTCTCTACTATATTTTCAATCATAAAAATACAATAAGTCAATAGATGGACAAGAGACTCCTAATCCGGTCAAAATGGATTAAGCTATTTCCGAAAATTGGGTAGGCTCTCCTTTCCGACGGAGTAGTTATTCCGTCTGAGCGGAGTGCCTACCCATTTTCAAAAAAGTCCCTACCCTTTTTTGAAAAAGTCTATACCCTTTTTCTAAAAACTCTATAGACTATTGAAAGATAGCTTATAACCCCTTTTTTCAGGGTGTTTGGGGCGAGACAGATTCGTCTGTCAAGTCCGGCGAAGTCGCCCGTCGTTTCTGCCGGATCCGTTACCGCTTTTAGCAAATAATAACCCGAATAAAAATACAATAACCATCTCTCCGATGGCTATAGGCAGTATGTTGAGATAACCGATTTCGGTTTAAACGGGAATAACAGCCACTGCATGATGTTTGATAGAAATATTCATTACATTTGTAATATATGAGAAGCGAACGGAAAGAGAGAATGAGATTGAGAACAAAAAAGAGGAAAACAAAAAGACAGAAGAATGAAAAACTTAGTATATCAACAGAAAGGCGTAACCGAATCGGAGAACAAGACTATTGGTTCCGATGAGCAGAGTATAAACAGCTTTAACGATCGTCCCCGATACACTCCGGACATGATCAAATCTCTTAAGGAGGATGAAATCTTTGTTTTCGGCAGTAATCTTGAGGGCATGCATGGTGGCGGCGCGGCTCGTGTGGCTCGCCTCCATTTTGGAGCCATCATGGGTCAAGGTATAGGATTGCAAGGACAAAGCTATGCGATTCCAACGATGCAAGGCGGCGTCGAGACCATCAAGCCATACGTTGACGAGTTCATCGAGTTTGCCCGTAACCACCGTGAGCTGTACTTCTATGTAACGCGTATCGGATGTGGCATTGCCGGATTCCGGGACGAAGAGATTGCTCCTTTGTTCGCTAAAGCCATCCACGAGCCCAACATCTGCCTGCCCAGAAGTTTCGCCCAAGAGGTTTAAGTCCCAAAACAGCATTCTAAAATTAATGAAATCATGAACGAAGAGATAACACTACAAGATATTGCCAACTATTTGGACAACATTGGCATACAATTCCTTGCCACAATCGGCTTGGATGGAAAACCCAAAGTACGCCCCATGCAATACATGGTGATGGATGACAACAAGTTATGGTTTTGCACCAACTCAAAGAAAGAGGTCTATGCTGAACTACAAGCCAATCCGGCCGTGGAACTATGTGGCTGTAAACTCGAAAAAGAGGAGATTCAGACACCTTGGATTCGTTTCTCGGCAGAGGCCGTCTTTGAGGAGCGTCAGGATATTCGGGACGCTATCATCGAAAAGAGTGCCATCGTTAATACACTTTATAAAGGCATGCGTGAAAATCCCATCTTCAAAGTGTTCTACCTAAAGAATATAGATGGTTGGATGACCAATCTCGGCAACGTGAAAGGTTTGGAAAAGAGAGATAACTTCGCAAATCCTGTCCATTTTAAATTCTAAGACATCACAGAAACCTATGAGTGGAACTAACCGAATGCCGGTCCGGCTCAGCCTATAGGTTTCTGTTTTTTGTAGTTGATCCGACACAACAAATCCTTTACGTCTTTTCCTTTTTTTATATTTTAACAACGGTAAATCGAGGTCCAAAGGAGAGAGATTGAGAGCCAACATTTCATCGAAATCCGTTGGCAAAATCAGTGTTGCCTAATTGACCTTCAGCATCGCTTTTGAAAAAGGTCGGCATCTTTTTGGAAAAAGGGCGCACCCTTTTTGAAAAAAGGTCGGCATCTTTCTTTCGAACGGTGAGTTCGAACAGCATTCGAACGCCATTCGAAAAGCATTCGAAAAAGGGAAAGGACTTTTGAGACGCCTCATAAAATAAAATAGTGGCGTAGTATAATTTTAATAAAATATATATGTATTTTTAGCCAATCTTTCTTAACTTTGTTTATTCGATTCATTCATAACCTTAGTATAGAGAAATAAAAGATGGCAAAGAGTAAAAAAGATCTTACATTCCTTTTCATTATGCTCTTTTGCGGTTCTCTGGCTCATGCACAAAAGCAAGTACCGTTAGAACAAAAGGATTCCATAAGAAACAGGAGCGACATTATAAAAATGGTAGATAGGCATTCCGCCAAAGGTGGAGTAAACAATGCCCTTGATGTTTTGAGCGGCCAGGCAGCGGGTGTCAACGTAACATCCAACGGTCTGGACAGGATGGCCATGCTCAACAGCGTGCGAGTCCGTGGTACCACATCCATCACCGGAGGCAACGACCCTTTGGTGCTTATAGACGGTGTAACATCCGATGTATTGATGCTTTCCACCATATATCCTGCCGATATTGAGAGTTTCCGCATCTTGAAGAATGCGGCAGAGACAGCCATGTATGGCTCACGTGGCGCATCCGGCGTGATTGAAGTGAAGACAAAGAAAGGCACCGGACGAGGATTCCAAATTTCGTATGAGGGCAATGTCGGCTTCGAACAGATGTACAAACACCTCAACATGCTCAATGCCTCGGAATATGTCGCCACGGCAAAAGCGTTGGGAGTATATTGCAACGACGGAGGATTCAATACCGACTCTTATAAGGTCATAACACGCACGGGGCTGGTAAACAACCATTACCTTGCGTTCAGTGGCGGAACGCAGCAGTCTAACTATCGCGCATCATTCGGAGTGATGGACCACAATACCATCATCAAGAAAAAGGACTATGGCGTCTTTGTCGCAAAGATTGATATCACACAGAAAGCCTTCAACGACAGGCTTACAGGTGATTTCGGCGTATTTGGTTCGTCATTCAAGAACCATGATATTTTTGATACACAGATACTGTTTTACTCCGCAGCCTGCCAAAACCCAACCTTCCCGGCAGGAACCGACGCAAACGGCAACTGGCTGAAGAACGAATCTGCCACCTATATCAACCCTCCGGGTATATTGCTTGACGAGAAGAACGACTCCAAGGACTTGAACTTCGACACACACATAAAGCTAAACTACGATTTCAACCCCAACTGGCACATCTCTACGTTTGGCTCTTATCTATATGGCTCTACAGAAAACAGTCAATTCTGCCCTACATGGGTATGGGCACAAGGCAATGTGTATCGTGGCGAGTTCAAGAAAGAGGAATGGCTTGGCAATGTAGCCGCCAGCTTCAACAAGAGATGGGGTATGCACACGATTTCCGCAGAGGCAAGCAGCGAATATAGGAAGTTAAAAAAGACAGCCTTTTGGGTGTATGCCAAGGGCATTCCCATAAATGACTTCAACTACGACAACTTAGGAGCAACAGCAGCCAGACCTTACGGCGGAACAGAAAGTACCTATGAAGATCAGTCCTTGGCATCCGTGATGGGAAGCGTTACCTATAGTCTGCTCGATAAATACACGCTGTCTGTCAATGCCCGTAGCGACGGTTCGTCGATGGTTGGCGACAATAACACATGGAGCTTTTTCCCCTCCGTTTCGTTCACTTGGGATTTGAAGGGGGAAAGTTTTCTCGCCAACGTAAAGCCGTTGTCACTACTCAAACTCCGTACAGGTCTTGGACAGGCCGGTAATCTTGGTGGTATCTCGGCCTACACGACCATGAACACGGTGAGACAGACCGGCATCGTGCCTGTCAATAGTTCGCCTACGGTGACCCTTGGCATGGTAAGGAACAACAATCCTGATTTGAAATGGGAGACAAAGACCACGTTCAACATTGGTTCAGACATTGGCCTATTTGCCAACCGCCTCATGCTAACGGCTGAATATTACTATTCAAAGACCACCGATATGCTTTACGCATACGAGGTGCCAGTGCCACCATTTGCCTTCAACACACTGTTGGCAAACATCGGATCGATGTCAAACCGCGGTTTTGAACTGGGTTTGTCTGTGCAGCCTATCAACAAGAAAGAGATGGAATTGAACATCAACATGAACCTGGCTTTCCAAAGCAACAAGCTCATTTCCCTCAGCGGGACGTACAAGGGAATGAATATGTCTGCAGCCGAAGTCACGGCAATTGGCTCTTTGAATGGTGCAGGACAGAACGGCGGCGACAACAATGTCGTCTATCAGATAGTCGGTCAACCGCTTGGTGTCTTCTACCTTCCCCATTGCAATGGACTTGTCAGGAACGAGAACGGCAGCTATTCCTACGACCTTGAAGATCTCGACCACAACGGTAAGATTGACCTGAGCGATGGTGGCGACAGATATATTGCCGGACAGGCCACGCCAAAGGCGACCTTGGGATCGAACATCAGTTTCAGATACAAGGACTTCTACATTGCCTTACAGATGAACGGCGCGTTTGGGCACAAGATATTCAACGGAACAGGACTTGCCTACTCCAACATGTCGGGCTTCCCTCACTATAATGTGCTGAAAGACGCACCACAGAAGAACATCGTTGACCAGCGAGTCTCCGACTTTTGGCTGGAAAAAGGCGACTATCTGAATTTCGAGCACCTGACAATCGGTTACAACGTGCCGCTGAAGAGTACTGTCATCCGCTCGTTGCGTGTGTCATGCAATATCAACAACCTTGGCACTATCACGGGATACAAGGGACTTACTCCGATGATCAACAGCTATGTGGTGAACAGTACGATGGGTATCGACGACAAGCGTAACTATCCGCTGTACCGCACCTATTCATTGGGACTGAGTGTACAATTTTAAAGACAGAAGAGCATGAAAAAGATTTTTAGCTATATATGGATGGTGCCGTTGATGCTGTGCGCCAGTGGTTGTCTGGACGAGAATCCGAAAGACCAGTTAGAGCAAGAGGCTATCTACAAGAGTGCCGACAACATCTACAAGAATGCCGTGGCTTCTTTATATAATTATGTGGGCAGCAATCAGGAGTCAGAAGGACTGCAAGGCACCTGCCGAGGTATCTATGACTACAACACTATCACCACAGACGAGGCGATGATACCTATCCGTGGCGGAGACTGGTATGACGGTGGCTTGTGGGAAAACTTGTATCAGCACAGGTGGAGTGCTAATGACATCTATCTCTATGATGTGTGGAAATACCTGTATAAGGTAATCGTCCTTTCCAACCAGTCGCTTTCCGTAATAGACAGCCACAAGCAACTGCTGTCAACGGAACAACAGCGTGATTTCACGGCAGAGGTGAGAGCTATGCGTGCCTTGTTCTATTACTATGCAATGGACATGTTCGGACAAATCCCGATAGTCACCTCCTATGATGCCACGCTCGATCAAATCGTGCAAAGCAAGAGAAGCGAGGTATTCAAGTTTATCTTCGACGAGTTGCAGACAGTCGCCCCGTTGCTTGCTGACGCACACTCCAACAAAGAGGGTAACTATTATGGGCGAATGACACGTCCTGTTGTGAATTTCCTACTTGCCAAGCTGGCGTTGAATGCCGAAGTTTATACAGATGACAACTGGACTGACGGCCAAAAACTTGATGGCAAGAATATTTTCTTCACCGTTGATGGAGAGAAGAAGAACGCTTGGGAAACCTGCATCTGGTATTGCGAGCAACTAAAGATGGAAGGCTATGAGCTGGAAAGCGACTATGCCTCGAACTTTGCCGTACACAATGAGAACTCAAAGGAGAACATTTTCACGATACCACTGGACAAGAACCTCTATTTGAACGAGTATCACTATCTGTTCCGCTCTCGCCACTACAAACATGGCGGAGCATACGGTGGTTCATCGGAAAACGGCACATGTGCGACGGTCTCCACGGTCAAGGCTTTTGGCTACGGCACAGACCAGGAAGACAGCAGATTCCGCATCAACTTCTATGCCGACACCGTTTTTGTGGACGGCCAGAAGATCTATTTGGACAATGGCGATCCTTTGGTGTATCAGCCCTTGGAGCTGAGACTGAATCTGACTGATAGCCCGTATAAGCAAACGGCAGGCGCACGTGTCGGGAAATATGAAGTTGACCGCACGGCCTACGCTGACGGCAAACAGGTTGACAACGACATTGTACTGTTCAGATATGGCGATGCCTTGTTGATGGAGGCTGAGGCCAAAGTACGCAATGGCGAAGATGGCTCAACGGAACTGAATGCCATCCGGGACAGAGTCGGTATGCCACATGTAGAAGCCAACTTGGACAACATTCTTAAAGAGCGTCTCCTGGAATTGGTATGGGAAGGCTGGAGACGGCAAGACCTCATCCGCTTTGGGAAATACACAAAGGCATATGACCAGCGTATTCCTGTTGCAAATGAAGAAACCGGCTTTACGACGGTGTTCCCGATACCGCAACGGTGTCTGGATTTGAACAAGAAGTTAAGACAGAACAATGGTTATAAATAGAGTTGCAGTCAGCTTTTTATAAACACAGTGTTATTGAGGAAAAGGAAGAGATATGTTTAGAATTTTAGTTGTAGAAGACGAGAACAGAGTGGCCGATTTATTGAAGATTGGCTTGGAGGAAAATGGATACCAAGTCTTGGTTGCTTATGATGGAGAGATGGGATTACGTCTTTTTCAGGCTGATTCTTTTCAACTGGTCATCTCTGACATTATTTTACCCAAACTGAACGGCTTCGAACTGTGCCGGGAAATACGCAAGACAGACGACCGTATTCCAATTCTGATGCTGACGGCTTTGGGTACTGCCGATGATAAATTGGAAGGCTTCGATGTGGGAGCCGATGACTATATGGTGAAGCCTTTTGATTTCCGGGAGCTTTTGGCAAGAGTAAAGGTGCTGTTGAAACGACGTAACGTGTCAAACACAAATGTGGTCAAAGAGATCTCTTATGCCGATCTGTACATCAACCTGAAACGGCAAGAGGTTACACGAAATGGCATGCCCATCAAACTCTCACCCAAAGAGTATAACCTCTTGGTCTATTTGGTCGAGAATGCCGGAAAGGTGGTGAGCCGCATCGAGATAGCGGAGAAGGTATGGAACACCCACTTTGACACCGGAACCAATTTCATTGATGTCTATATCAACTATCTGCGCAAGAAGATGGACAAGAATTTCGATGTCAAACTGATTCATACCAAGCCCGGAGTCGGATTTATTTTAACGGATAAGCTATGAAGATAAGAACAGCTCTCACATTAAAATACACCTGTGTAACGGCCACCATCTTCCTGTTGTGTACGGCTCTTATCTATCTGGTGAGCGAACACACGCGCGACCGCACCTTCTTCAGGAACTTGAAGAGCGAGGGCGTCATGAAAGCCCATCTTTTTCTGGCCGGCCAAGTGGATGCCCAGACGATGCAATCGGTCTATCTGAACAATAAGAAGTTTATCAACGAAGTGGAAGTGGCCGTCTATACGACCGATTTCCAAATGCTCTATCACGATGCCATCCACAACGACATCGTCAAGGAGACGCAGAGCATGATAGACGAGATCCGACAGAAAAGGGAAATCGAATTTCATGTGGACAAATATCAGGGCATTGGAATGGTTTATCCCTATAACGGCAAGGAATATATCGTCACCGCCGCCGCTTACGACGGTTATGGCTACGACAATCTGGTGGGTCTGCAAGAGACATTGATCGTTTTGTTTATCGTAGGCTTGTCGCTGCTCTTTGTTGCCGGCTATTTCCTGGCCCGGCTTTCGCTGAAGCCGATACGGAATATCGTGAATGAAGCGGAAACGATTACGGCATCACACATCGACCGCCGCATTCCGGTGAAAAACGAAAAGGACGAACTGGGCGAACTGAGTCTTGCCTTTAATGCGCTACTCGAACGGCTGGAGATTTCGTTCAACTCGCAAAAGATGTTTGTCAGCAATGTCTCTCACGAGCTGCGCACGCCCTTGGCGGCCTTAATCGCCGAACTGGATGTGTCGTTGCAAAAAGAGCGCACCAACGAACAATATCGCCAGGCCATGCAGAACATGTTGCAAGATGCCAAACGGATGACCCGGCTGATCGACGGCTTGCTAAATCTGGCAAAGGCCGATTATTGCAAAGAGGAGATCAGCATGCGCGAAGTCCGGCTGGATGAGCTTTTACTGGACGTCAGGGAACTCATATTGCGGGCGCATCCCGATTACACCATCGAACTACTGTTCGGCAACGAAGAGGAGGATGACGACCGACTGATCACCACACTTGGTAATCCCTATCTGCTGAATATCGCATTCTCCAATCTGATAGAGAATAATTGCAAATACTCGGCAAACCACTCCTCGATTGTCCAGATTTCCTTTAGAGACAAGTGGAGCATCGTGCGTATGTCGGACAATGGACTTGGCATGTCGGACAAAGACAAAGAGAATCTGTTCACCCTATTCTATCGGGGCGGAGATGAAAAGGTGGCCGAAGGACATGGCATCGGCATGACGTTGTCGCAAAAGATTATCCATCTGCACGGAGGCCATATTGCCGTACTTTCGGAGCAGGGAAAAGGCACTTTGTTTGTTGTGGAGCTGCCGCATATATAACGTTTGCCTTGACTTTTGGATAAAATCAGCCTCCTATTGCCTTGACTTTTGGATAAAATAGACACTTTATAGCCTTGACTTTTGGATAAAAGTTGTATATTTACACTGAAAATCAATAAATTATTCAAGTATGGCGTATTACAAGAGAAATATTGATAATAAATTGCTAGAATGGAAGGAATCTCCAAGAAGAAAACCATTGCTTATACGAGGAGCAAGACAAGTTGGAAAGTCAACAGCGGTAAGGCATTTGGGTAAAGAATTTAAGTTTTTTGTAGAAGTAAACTTGGAGAGTCAGCCATCTATACGACAACTTTTCACCAAAGATATTGACGTACACAAGACTTGTGAGGCAATAAGTGCAACACTGGGTATTCCTATTGTTGCAGAAGAAACCTTGCTTTTTATAGATGAGATACAAGTTTGCCAAGAGGCAATCATGTCACTCCGTTATTTTAAAGAAGATTATCCGGAACTACATGTCATAGCAGCAGGTTCATTATTAGAATTCACACTTGAAGAACTTCCTTCTTTTGGAGTAGGAAGAATCCGTTCTCTCTATATGTATCCATTCTCTTTCGATGAATTTCTTTTGGCCCAAGGACTTGATATCACTGTCGATTACAAGCACAAAGCCTCATCTGCCTCTCCGCTCCCCAACGCAGTTCATAACAAATTGGTAGAACAGTTAAAGACATTCTACCTTGTGGGTGGTATGCCTGCCGCTATTACCGAATGGATAGAATCGAAAAGCTATATCGAATGCACTCATGTACATAATGATATTTTGGACACCTATCAAGATGACTTTTCCAAATATAAGTCACGTGTATCTCCCGATTTATTAAGACAAGTATTGCGTTCTGTTGCTTTGCAAGCAGGCTGTAAGTTTGTTTTCAGGCAGGTTGCCGATGATATTCATTCATCTGTTATTAAAGATGCACTTCATTTATTGACACTAGCAGGATTGATAAAACCAGTCACCCATAGTGACGGAAACGGAGTGCCGCTTGGAGCTGAAGAAAATAGTAGTTACACCAAGTATCTCTTCTTAGATCTTGGGCTGATGCAAACCATGCTCGGAACACCTGCCGCGAATATTCTTTTATCTTCGGATGCTGATTTTGTCAACAAAGGAGCTGCTTCTGAAATGTTTGCCGGGTTAGAACTGATCAAGAACCATGATTGCTTTCAGAAAGCAGAAATGTATTATTGGCAGAACTTATCGAGAGGGACAAACGCAGAAATTGATTACCTCGAAGTAAAGGATGGTATAGTTGTTCCTATTGAAGTAAAAGCAAATACACGAGGTGGCATGCAAAGCCTATGGCTATTCATGAGAAAGAAAGGACTACATCGTGCTATCCGAACATCTTTGGAAAATTTCGGTGAGTTTGAATATATAGATAAGGAATCCCAAGATGCTATTCGCCATGTTGAAGTTATTCCCCTTTATGCTTTGAGCAATTTATGAATATGGGTACGTAGTCCGGCGTTGCGTTGACGATACTGTCGTTCCACTCCGATAAATGTACCCATAAGAAAGGCGCAACCTATTCTTGCCAGATAATCAGTCAATAAAATCATAACCTTAGTTTTTCCGGCAAAGGTGGCGCCTTTTCTGATAAAGTAGTATTAGAAACCCGTTAGAGCGCCATTAAAATTCCGTTAGAAAAGCTCTAATAGAGAATTGCAGTTTCCCAATTTTCGTATGTCCGGACTGAACAGCCCGGCAATGTTACATATCTGCCAAGGACAGTCCCTTGTATGACCGTTTTGGGTTTAACCCAAACACGGCTCTCCATTGTTTGCTCGCGGGCAACACTTATTCTCATGGATTATATCTGTATTTTCGATTATAAACCTTATTTTCGCAACTCAAAACAAGAGAAGTGGAATCACCAAAGGCGGACTGAAAGCCCAATGGTTTCCACAGCCCAAGGCAACGCCCTGGGTAAAAGGGTTATAACACACCTAACGCCCTGCAATGGGCAAAAGTAAAATGGGAATATAGGACTTTTGCCCTTGCAGGGCGAATAGCTCATAATCACATAATACCCAGGGCGTTGCCACTGGGCTATGGAGAGGTTGCCCCTTCGGGGCGCAATCTTGCCAAAAAGCATAAATAAAGAGAAGTATTGTATGAAGCAAGGTTGGGAATATAAGAAGTTGGAATGATGCAGACCAAACAAGTACCGAACAAGTTCGTATAGTTGTAAAGGCGGGCTGAAAGCCCAATGGTTTCCACAGCCCAAGGCAACGCCCTGGGTAAAAGGGTTATAACACACCTAACGCCCTGCAAT